>JAZRNF010000022.1:0-31165 GCA_045648085.1 Christensenellaceae bacterium
GGTCTTCCAACAAGAGATAAATATATTGAAAATTACATTCAAACAATCCGCAATTTAGCAAAATTCGGCGTTAAGGTTATTTGTTATAACTTCATGCCTATTTTCGACTGGACAAGAAGTAACTTATTCCACGAAGTTGGCGATGGTTCAACTGCTCTTTTCTATGAAAAGAACATGATTCAAGACGATTATAACAAAATGGCTAAGTACATTTTAGACTTTACTGAAAAGTACAATATGACTTTCCCAGGTTGGGAACCTGAAAGAATGGCTAAACTCGATGAACTTTTCAAAGCGTACGAAGGCGTTGACCATGTAAAATTATGGGCTAACCTTAAATATTTCTTAGAAAAACTTATGCCTGTTTGTGAAGAAACTGGTATTAAAATGGCAATTCACATGGACGACCCACCATGGGATATCTTCGGTCTTCCAAGATTACTCGTTGATGAAAAGAGCATTGATAGATTCTTAAAAATGGTAGATAATCCATACAACTGCTTAACTTTATGTTCAGGTAGTTTAAATGCTAACCCAGAAAATAACGTTGCTAAAATCGTTGAAAAACACGTTGATAGAATTGCGTTTGCTCATATAAGAAACGTTAAACATTTCCCTAATGGTGACTTCTCTGAGGCAAGCCATAGAGATTGCGACGGTGATACCGGTATTCTTAATATCTTAAAAGCATACCACGACGGTGGCTTTGACGGATATATTCGTCCTGACCATGGTAGACATTTATGGGGTGAAAAGGCAGGTACGGTTAGACCTGGTTATGGCTTATATGATAGGGCGCTTGGTATTATGTATATGCTTGGCGTTTGGGATATGTTAGAAAAGCAAAAAAACGAAAACAAATAATAGTATAAGGAGCAAAAATTATGATTAATCTTCCAATAAATATTGATTATACTGGTAAAGTAGTAGTAGTGACAGGCGCTGGCGGTCTTATTTGTGGCGCTATGGCTCGTGCTTTTGCACAAAGCGGTGCTAAAGTTGCGGCTCTTGACTTAAATGAAGATGCAGTTAAAAAATTAGCACAAGAATTAACTGACGAAGGTTTTATTTGTAAAGGCTACAAAGCAAACGTTTTAGAGCCTGAAAATCTTGAAAGCGTTCATCAAGCAGTTCTTGCCGACTTAGGTCCTTGCGATATTTTAGTCAACGGTGCAGGCGGTAATAACCCAAGAGCAACAACTGATAACGAATATCAACACGAAGCAAAAGAAGGCGGTAAATCTTTCTTTGACCTTGAAGCAAACGGTGTAGATTTTGTTTTCAAACTCAATTTCCAAGGTACTTTACTTCCAACTCAAGCATTTGCTAAAGATATGGTTAGTAAAGCAAAAGGCGTTATTTTAAATATTTCTTCAATGAACGCTTACACTCCACTTACTAAAATTCCTGCATATTCAGCAGCAAAAGCGGGTATTTCTAACTTTACTCAATGGCTTGCAACACACTTTGCAGGTACAGGTATTCGTTGTAATGCTATCGCTCCAGGTTTCTTAGTATCAGCACAAAATAAAGCCCTTTTATTCAATGAAGACGGTACTCCTACTGCAAGAAGTGCAAAAATTTTAAAAGGCACTCCAATGAATAGATTTGTTGATGCCGACGAACTTCTTGGCGCAACCTTATTCCTTTGCGACGAAAAATCAGCGTCAGCAATCACAGGTGTAGTATTACCTATTGACTGTGGTTTTGCTTCATATAGTGGCGTCTAATTTTTTAAAAAGCGTATAAACGTCGCAATACTTCGTTTACTGTAAAGTTTATCGATTTCGATAACCCAAAAGGTTAATCTCACCCGCTAAACTTTACGAGCCTAGTCTTGCTTGTTTCTACACTTTTTATAGTCTTAAAAACCTTGCGAGCCTTGAAATACTTGTTTCTAGTGCTTTAAAAGGGTAGATTATTAAACTTAGTAGGTTAATCTCACCCGCTAAACTTTACGAGCCTTTAAATACTTGTTTCTAGTGCTTTAAAGGGGTGTATTATTCAAATAAATAAAACACATTAATTCCGTAGCGATTTCGCTACGGAGTTTTTAATTTTAAAATGCTAAGTATTAAATTAAAAACTATCGGCAATAATAGGGTAGGAGGATTTTATATGGAACTTAGAAAAAGTAAAACGTTTGAAAATTTAAAAAAGGCTTTTATTGCCGAGTGTTCGGCAAGGACAAGGTACGAATTTGTTGAATATGGCGAAAGATTTAAGGGCTACGAAGGTCTTGCGAAAATCGTTGACGAAATTGCGTATCAAGAGTTTAATCACGCTCGTATGCTCTATACCGAAATTGAAAAGGTTGCAAAAGGTACTATTGACAATGAAGAAGTTTGCGTTTCTCTTCCTTTCCGTCAACAATGGAATATGATAGAAAATTTAAAACTTTCAGCAGAAGATGAGGGCGATGAGGCAGTCTTTTATGAAAATGCCGCAAAAACGGCAAAAGAAGAGGGCTTTGACGACATTTCTAACCTTTTTACAATGATAAAAAGTGTAGAACTTAAGCACAAGAAAATTTTTATGTATCTTTATGAAAAATTAAAAAATGATGAACTTTATAAGTCTGATACTCCAAAGCGTTGGGCTTGTCCTGCGTGCGGTTATGAAACGACAGGCGAAGAAGCGTTTGACGTTTGTCCATTATGTAAGGCTAAACTTGAAACGGTAAGAATTAACTTCCCTAAAGAACTAATGCTTTAAGGTGAGTTATGAGAACAAAGCAAAAGCATAAAGTTAACGTTTTAACAGACGAAGAATATAATCAATATATTATAGAGTTATCAAATAATGAAAAGGTAGAAATTCCCGACGAAAAGGACGGTAAAATAGAATAAAAAGGTGCGAAACTTATTTGTTTTTTAAAGTAGGTTTCGCACTTTTTTTAAAAAAATAAAAACATATACAAAAATACTTTATTTATATATCATTTTTTGATATAATAAAATTATGAAAAAAATTACAGGTAAAATGTTAATTGAACACGAAAAGGTTCAAGTAATCAATTCAAACTTTATAGAAAAAGAGCATTTTCATATAAACGCTGAAGTTTTTATGATAAAAGAAGGTCGTTGCAACGTTATAATAAACGGTAAATCTCAAATGCTTAGCGCAGGTGATATTTGTTTTTTTGAAAGTTATAATATACACGGCTATGAAAAGATTATTTCTAAATTAGACGCTAGAATTGTAAAAATTCCATACGTTCTTTTAGACGATTATTACGTATTAAAGTCGGATAGAACTTTACAGTCTAACGTTATATCAAACAAGCGTTTATGCAACTATTTGATTGAAATGACTGACAAACTTATAACCACTTATTCTATTAATATGGTTAAGAATTCTACGGCTAAATTAATCGTTGCATTAGTTGCGGAAAAGTTGCGTTTTACCGACGTTAAAGATAAAAATGAAACGGAACTTATAAGGAAAATTTTAGCGTATTTAACTATCCATTTTAAAGAAAAAATGTCGCTTGTGCAAATAGCAAAAAGTTTAGGCTATGCAAGTGAGCATATATCAAGAATTTTCCATAAATACTTAAATATGGGTATTCCGCAATACTTAAACACTCTTAGGTACAAATACGTTGAAACACAGTTAAAGCAAGGTAGAAAAGGTCTTCAAGAAATAGTTTTTGAAAGCGGTTTTGGCTCACTACAAACCTACTATCGCTTTAAAGCAAAAAATAAAAAAGACGGCGATATGTTAAACATTTAATATAATAACACCATTTTTTATATAAAATTTTATAACATTAAATATATAATATATATTTATTTTAAAAAAATACTAGATTATTTAATATAAATATGTTAAAATAAAAAATAATAGTTAATTTTAATATTCAATAGTTAAGGAGAAATTATGGCTCAAAAAATTAGCATAAAAGAACTTTATAAATCATCATTAGAATTTAGTGGCAAAATCGTTAAAGTAAACGGTTGGGCTAGAACGATAAGGGACTCTAAGGCATTTGCTTTTATAGAACTTAATGACGGTAGTTTTTTTAACAATCTTCAAATAGTTGTTGAAAGGGAAAAGGTTTCAAACTATGACGAAGTTGTATCTCAAAACGTTGGTTGTGCGTTTGTTATTGAAGGCGAAGTAATGCTTACGCCTAACGCTAAACAACCTTTTGAAATCAGTGCAAAATCAGTAGTTGTTGAAGGAACGTCTACACCTGACTATCCACTTCAAAAGAAAAGGCACTCTTTTGATTTTTTAAGAGAGATTGCTTATCTTCGTCCTAGAACTAACACTTTTAACGCTGTATTTAAAATTAGAAGTGAAGCGGCTTACGCTATCCACTCTTTCTTTAATAATAATGGTTTCGTTTACGTTCATACACCACTCATAACAGGTTCTGACTGTGAAGGTGCAGGCGCTATGTTCCAAGTGACTACCTTAGACCTTAACAACGTGCCAAAAACTCCTGAAAACGAAGTTAATTATAAAGAAGACTTTTTTGAAAAACCTGCAAGTTTAACTGTATCGGGTCAACTTTCTGCCGAAGCATATGCAATGGCGTTTGGTAAAGTTTACACCTTTGGTCCTACCTTTAGGGCAGAGCGTTCTAATACTGTTAGACACGCTGCAGAGTTTTGGATGATTGAGCCTGAAATGGCGTTTGCCGACTTATGTGATGATATGGACTGTGCTGAAGCAATGGTTAAAGCAATAATCACTCACGTATTAAAAACTTGTAAAGAAGAACTTGAGTTTTTAAACAAGTTTATAGACAACGGCTTATTAGAAAGGTTAACAAATATCGCAAACAGTGAATTTGTAAGGCTTACTTACACCGAAGCGATAAAGATTTTAGAGCCAATTAAAGATAAATTTGAATTCCCTGTATATTGGGGCTGTGATTTACAATCTGAACACGAAAGATACATTACTGAAGAAGTGTTCAAAAAACCTGTATTTTTAACGGATTATCCAAAGGAAATAAAGGCGTTTTATATGAGACTTAACGACGACGGTAAAACCGTTGCCGCTGCCGACCTTTTAGTTCCAGGTATTGGCGAACTTGTAGGTGGCTCACAAAGAGAAGAACGTGAAGACGTTTTACTTAAACGTATGCAAGAAATGGGCTTAAAACCAGAAGATTACGATTGGTACATCAACCTTAGAAAATACGGCGGAACTAAGCACGCGGGCTTTGGTCTTGGCTTTGAAAGAATGATAATGTACTTAACGGGTATTTCTAATATTAGAGACGTTATACCGTTCCCAAGAACAGTTTCTAACTTAAAATACTAATACAAAAGGTGATTATGAAAATATTATTAGATGCATTTGGCGGTGACTATTCGCCAAGCGAAGTTATAAAAGGCGCGGTTGAGTACGTAAAGCAAGGCGGAAGTTCTCAAATTTGCTTAGTTGGTAAAGAAGACGAAATAAATAAAGAGTTTGATAAAAACGGTTACGATAGAAAAAATATATCAATATTAAATGCAACCGAAGTTATCACGTGTGAAGAATCTCCTACCGAAGCGTTTAGAAAAAAACCAGACTCTTCTATTTGCGTTGGTTTAGAAAATTTAAAGTCGGGTGAGTACGGCGCGTTTATTTCTGCCGGCTCAACTGGTGCGGTACTTACTGCCGCAATCTTTAAAGCGGGTAGAATTAAAGGCGTGGCACGTCCTGCTCTTGCAACGCTACTTCCTAATATTTTAGGTGGTCAAACAATGTTTTTAGACTGTGGCGCTAACGCCGACTCTAAACCGCAACAATTAGTTCATTTTGCAGTAATGGCAGACGTTTATATGAAAAACGTTGCTAAAATTGAAAATCCTAGAATTGGTTTATTATCTAACGGTACTGAAGAGAAAAAGGGCAACGAACTTGTTCACTCTGTAATAAAAGCGCTTAAAGAAGTTAAAAGCATTAACTTTATAGGCAACGTTGAAGGTAGAGATATATTGTCAGGCAAATGCGATATCGTTGTGACTGACGGTTTTAGTGGAAACGTAGCCTTAAAATCAACCGAAGGCGCAGTTCAAGCATTACTTAGCATACTTAAAAAGAATATTAAAAGTTCAATATTAGCAAGTATCGGCTATAAATTCTTTATGAAAAAAGCCTTTAAAAACACAGTAAAAGCCTTAGATTACAACAGTCACGGCGGAGCAGTTTTATTAGGCGTAAACGGCGTTGTTATAAAAGTACACGGCTCTTCAAAGAGTAGCGCTTTCGTTGCCGCTATTAAACAAGCCGAAATGGCAGTTAAGCAAAATATAGGCGAAGAAATTGCATTAAGACTAAATGACGACGAGATTAAAAATATAAAGTTTGAATAATATGTTATTTACCGCTAACGAGATATATAAAAAAATAGGCTATAAATTTAAAGACCTAGAAATATTAAAAGAGTGTTTGACACACCCGTCTTATCAATATATAGAAAAGGGCAAAAACGACTATGACCGACTAGAATTTTTAGGTGATAGCGTTTTAGGTTTCGTCGTTGCCGACTACGTATTTAGAAAGTCTAACGACAACGAAGGCAAGTTGACGGAGTGTAAAAAAAATATAGTGTCTTCACGCCCATTAGCCGTTGCTATGACTAACTTAGGAATTGAAGAATATATGCTCAAATCACAATTCCTTAACGTGACTGACAAAATGAAAGAAAATTTATTTGAAGCATTAGTCGGTGCTATATATCTTGACGGTGGGCTTAAAGAAGCCAAAAAATTTATTTATAAAAACCTTATTGAAGCCGAGTGTATCGTTGAAAAAGACGCTAAAAGCAGTCTTAACGAATACTCTTCGCAAAATCGTATAGGTGACGTTGAGTACGTGCTTATATCAAAAACAGGTTTAGATAATGCTCCTATTTTTAAAGTAAAATTATTAATCAACGGTAAAGAAATTGCAGTTGGTGAAGGTAAAAGTAAGAAAAAGGCAGAAGAAAGTGCCGCAGAATTAGCACTTTTGAAATTAAAAGGGGAATAAATGCTCAATTTTGAAAGAATAGAATTACTTGGTTTTAAATCGTTTGCCGACAAGGTTAAAATTGACCTACTTGACGGTATAACAGCAATCGTTGGTCCTAACGGTTGTGGTAAATCAAACGTAGCAGACGCTATCAAATGGGTATTAGGCGAGCAATCGGCTAAAACCTTACGTGGTACGTCAATGCAAGACGTAATATTTAACGGAACGCAATCTAGAAAGTCACTTTCTTATTGCGAAGTTTCGTTATACTTTAATAATAGCGAAAAATTGTTCCCAAGTTTAGAATATACTGAAGTTGTTATGACAAGAAAGTTATACCGTAGCGGTGAAAGCGAATACTTTATGAATAGGCAACCTTGCCGTTTAAAAGATATTGTTGACGCTTTGCACGAATGCGGTGTAAGTAAAGACGGTTATACTATAATAGGTCAAGGTAAGGTAAGTGAAATTTTATCTTCTAAACCTGAAGATAGAAGGGCAATCTTTGAAGAAGCGGTAGGTATTGCTAAAACTAAGCGTGATAGAAAAGAAACTATCAATAAATTAGGCAGGACTAACGATAATATTTTAAGGGTTAGCGACATTATTACCGAGCGTGAGCGTCAACTTGAACCACTTGCAAAACAAGCCGACAAAACACGCGCGCATAGAGTTCTTGCCGAAGACCTTAAAATTCACCAAGTTAACGAATACATTTATAAATTTGACAACTCAAACGAAGTTAAAAGAAAAATTAGCGAGCGTATTCAAGGTTTAAATGAAAGTATTGAAGTTAGAAAAAGTGAACTTGAAAGCACAATTAACTCATACAACGAACATCAAGCGCAAATTGCTAATGCCGACTTATACATAAAAGAATTAAACGAACAAATTACTGCTAGCGCAGTTGATATTGAAAAACAATCGGGTGAAGCAAAGGTTTACGCCGAAAAAATCTCTTATTTCCGTTCTGAAATTGAAAGGTTAAACGGCGAAACTCAAAAATCAATAGAGAGAACTAACGATTTAACAAACACCTTAGAACATAAAAAAGAGTATGCTAAAAATTGCAATAAAGAAATTGATACGTTAACTCAAAAAGCAACTGATATTGGCGCTCAAATAGCAAAACTTGTTGACGAAATAAATAAGGGTGAAGACTACGATCATCAAGTTCAAAGCGAAGTTTTAAAAAGCGTTGAATCTCTTGCCGATATTAAGCAAAGCATAGGTGCGCTTTCTTCTGAACAATCGGTTATTACTGAAAGACAAAAGGGCGTAGTGTCAAAAGTTAACGATTTAGTTGATAAATACTCTTTAATTGAAGAAGAACACAAGGCGACAAAAACCGAACTTGAACAAACTGAAAGCACTTTGCAACAACTTTCAGAAGATATTAAAGATAAGTCGTTAGACGTTTCTTCTACTAACGAATTTATCGCTAAAATCAATAACGAAATTTATACCGTTAAGTCTAGGCTTATCGGCGAGGAAACAAGCCTTAAATTCTATACTGGTTTAAAAGATTCGTTTGACGGTTATAATTCTTCTGTTAAAAACTTGCTTAGCGCCGCAAAAAATAACGACGGTGTTAAAAGCAGGATAAAAGGCGTTATAGCGTCCATTATTTCTACTGAAAAAGATTACGAAACTGCAATACAAACGGCGATTGGCGGTGCTATGCAAAACGTTGTCACCGCAACTGCCGACGATGCTGAGTATCTTATCAACTACCTTAAAAAGAATGAGGGCGGTAGAGTGACGTTCTTGCCTGTTTCTACCGTAAAACCACACTATAACGGTAGCGATTTATTAAGTGCAACTAAAGAAAAGGGCGCTTTAGGTTTGGCTACTGACCTTGTTAAGTACGACGATTATTACGAAAACGTTATTTTCTTCTTACTTGGTGGAACTCTTATTTGTCAAGACTTAGCGTCGGCAAACCAAATAGCAAAAAAATACAAGTTTGCATTTAAAATCGTTACGCTTGATGGCGACGTGTTAAATCAATCCGGTTCAATGACTGGTGGTTCAAGGCGTCATAACGATACCAACTTATTATCGGTTGATCGTTCAGTTAACGAGTTTACACTTAAAGTTAATAACGACAAGCAAGAACTTAGCCGTCTTGAAAAGAATAAACAAGAACTTTTAGAGCGTGTTAACGGTGAAGTTGACGAACTTGATGCATTAAAACTTTCACAACAAGAAGCAAAGCAAAAAATTATTGCACTTCGTGAAAAAGTAGCGTCACAAGCGAATAATTTAACTCAAATTGAAGAAGAAATTGAGAAAAATAAAGACGAAATCGCCCTTATTTCAACAAGGCTTGCAGAAATTAAGGAAGAGTTTACAGGCTTTACTCAAGGTGACGAGCAAATCACTAAGCAAAAAGAAGACGCGTCAAAAGAGCAAACTATTCGTAGGGAACGTTATAACGACCTTAAAAAACAACGTGACGACCTTATTAAAGAAAACACTAGCGTTCAATCAAGGCTTTCATATCTCCACGCTGAAATCGGCTCAACTGAAACTGATAAAGAGCGTATTACCTTAGAACTTGGCGAACTTGAAAATTTAAGAACTAACAACGCTAGAATTGTAGACAATAACAATAAAATTATAAAAGAACTTTCTCTTAAAGCCGAAAAAGTAGCGCTTCCTGAAGAAGAGCAAAATAGGCTTAAAGAATTAAGGGCTAAGTTAAACGAAGTTGACGAGAAAAAGGTAAGGCTTAACGAAATGATTGCGCAAGACAACCTAAGGCGTGACGTTTTACAAGCGGATATCAACAAGAGTACTGAGAGAAAAACTCAAGAAGAAATCAACTATACTAAGGTTGATACTGAACTTGACTTTATGTCTCAAAACATATTCAACGAATATCAACTCACTTACGAAACTTGTCAACAATACAAAAAAGAAGACTACGATATTTCTATGAGCCACCAAGATATAACTACGCTCAAGCGTAAAATTGCAATGCTTGGAAATATCAATCCTAATGCTATTGAAGAGTATAACGAACTTAGCGCGTCGTATAACGAACTTGTCGCTCAACGTGACGACCTTGTTAAAGCGCAAGAAGACTTACAAAAAGTTATTGACGACTTAACTAAGGAAATGACCCTTACGTTTAACGAAGGCTTTAAGACAATTCGTTCTAACTTTACAAAAATATTTAAAGAGTTGTTTGGCGGTGGTACTGCCGACCTTATCGTTGAAGAAAGTTTAACAGGCGACCCATTAGACGCAGGCATAGAAATTGTTGCCGAGCCACCAGGGAAAAAATTACAAAAAATATCACTTTTATCGGGTGGTGAAATGTCTTTAACGGCTATTGCGATATTGTTTGCAATTTTAAGGTTAAGACCAATGCCTTTCTGCGTACTAGACGAAATTGAAGCGGCTCTTGACGATGCAAACGTTGATAGGTTTGCAAAATATTTAAGAAACTTCTCTAAAGAAACTCAATTTATTTGTATTACACATAAAAAAGTGACAATGGAACATGCAGATGCATTATTCGGTGTGACAATGCCTGAAAAGGGTGTATCTAGTATCGTTTCGGTAAAACTTTCTGACGTGACGGAAATGGAGGATTTTAAAAGTTAATGGGTATTATATCTAAAATTTCAGGAGCTTTAAAGAAAACTAAAGATAAAATATCATCTACTTTTGCAAGAGTTTTTTCAATAGATAGAATTGGCGAAGAGTTTTACGACGAACTAACCGATGCTTTAATTTCTTCAGACGTTTCAGTCAAAGTTGCTATGGAAATCATTGACGAAATTCGTGACCAAATGATAGACGGTAGCGTTAACGATAAAGAAGAAGTTTCAAGCACTTTAAAAGACGTTCTTTTAGACAAATTATTACTTGCCGAGCCTATTTCGTTTAAATATCCTATCGTTATTATGATGGTAGGTGTAAACGGCGTAGGTAAAACTACTACTATTGGAAAGTTAGCAAAGTACTTTTTAAACCAAAATAAAACCGTCACTTTAGCCGCTGCCGATACCTTTAGGGCTGCCGCTAGCGAGCAGTTATCTATATGGGGCGACAGGGCTGACGTTAGGGTTATAAAGCATAGCGAAGGCGCAGACCCATCGGCTGTTGTTTTTGATGCTATAAGTTCCGCTAAAGCCAAAGAGACTGACGTTTTAATTATAGATACGGCAGGAAGATTGCAAGTTAAAACCAACTTAATGGAAGAACTTAAAAAAATGAATAGGGTTATTGAAAGGGAATATCCAAACGCTCAAATTCTAAAGTTTATAGTTCTTGATTCTACAACAGGTCAAAACGCATATTCACAAGTTGATGCCTTTGACGAAGCGGTTGGTATTGACGGTATAGTCTTAACTAAATTAGACGGTACTGCAAAAGGTGGCTTTATAATTTCGCTTTGTGCTGAAAAGCAAATTCCCGTTGCTTTTGTCGGTGTTGGCGAGAAAATTGACGACCTTGAAGAATTTGACCCTGAGAATTTTATTGAAGAGTTGTTTTAGTCTCCGTCGCCTTGTCTTAATAGGCAAAATTGTAATTTAAACGTTGTTAGCACAGTAAAGTAATTTTACTTGACACCCTTAAAATGCTTGACAACGTTTTTTTTATTTATTATAATAGTCGTGGTAGGTGTTATGGAAAAAGATTTGTTTTATATAGAACTTTATCAAGAATATAAAAATCTACTCACGGAAAATCAAGCAGAAGTTTTTAATCTTTATTATTTATGTGATTTGTCTTTGGGCGAAATTGCACAGATAAAAGGTGTTTCAAGGCAAGGGGTTAGCGATAATTTATCTAAAACCCGTGAACTTTTAGACGACTATGAAAATAAACTTGGTTTACTTAAGAAAAAAATGCAACTTTTAGAAATTTTAAACGATTCTAATAATGAAGACAAGTTGCAAAGGTTAACTAAGATTATTGGGAATTTATAATGGCAAATTTATTTAGTGGATTAAGCGAAAAATTAAATCACGTATTCAGCAAACTTACCAAGCATGGCAAGTTGACTGAGCTTGAAATAAAACAAGCAATGCGTGAAGTTAGAATTGCTTTACTTGAAGCAGACGTTAACTTATTCGTCGCTAAAGATTTTGTTAATAGGGTAAGCGAAAAGGCAGTAGGTCAAGAAGTTTTAAAAAGTTTAAGTCCGACCCAACAAGTAATTAAAATAGTTTCTGACGAACTTACTGAACTTATGGGTAGCACTAACTCAAAACTCATTGTTGCCGATAATCTTCCTACCGTTATTATGATGTGCGGTTTACAAGGTGCAGGTAAGACTACGTTATCAGGCAAACTTGCGTTATACCTTAAAAAACAAGGCAAAAAGCCATTACTTATCGCTTGTGACGTGTATCGTCCTGCAGCGATTACTCAATTGCAAGTAGTTGGTAAAAACGCAGGGGTTGACGTTTATGAAGAAGGTCAAGGCAATCCTGTAAAAATTGCAAGTAATGGTATAAAGCACGCTAAAAAATTTGGTTATGATACCGTTATTATAGATACGGCTGGTAGGCTTCATATTGATGATGAACTTATGCAAGAACTCATTGCAATAGATAAAGAAGTAAAAGCCAATGAAATTTTATTAACGGTTGACTCTATGACAGGTCAAGACGCTGTAAACGTAGCAAAGTCGTTTGACGAAAAACTTTCTTTAACAGGCGTTGTTTTAACTAAACTTGACGGCGATACTAGGGGTGGTGCTTGTTTATCGGTTAAAGCCGTTACTGGTAAGCCTATTAAATTTGCAAGCGTAGGCGAAAAACTTGGCGATTTAGAGCCTTTTTATCCTGACCGTATAGCAAAGCGTATTTTAGGTATGGGTGACGTTATGTCGCTTATAGAAAAGGCGCAAGAAGTTGTTAACGAAGAAGATGCTAGAAAGTTAGAAAAGCGTTTAAGAGAAAACTCCTTTACTTTAGAAGACTATCTTTCTCAGTTTGATATGATGAAAAAAATGGGTGGCGCATCTAATATAATGAATATGCTCCCAGGTCTTAACAAGGCAAAGTTAAAAGGTTTTAATCCGCAAGATATTGACGAGAAAAAACTTGATAGGACAAAGGCTATAATCCTTTCAATGACAAAAAAAGAAAGGAAAGACCCTTCAATATTAAACTACTCACGAAAAATGAGAATTGCATCGGGTAGTGGTACTACCGTGCAAGAAATAAATCAACTTATAAAACAGTTTGAGCAAACCAAACTAATGATGAAAAGTATTAAAAGTGGTAAAATGAAAATACCATTTATGTAAAAAATAATTAAAATAATAATATTTTAACGGAGGATATTTAAAATGGCAGTAAAAATGAGATTAACAAGACTTGGTGACAAGGGTAATGCATTATACAGAATAGTAGTTGTTGATGCAAGAGTAGCAAGAGACGGTGCTTATATTGAAAAAATAGGTCACTACAACCCAAACACTAACCCTGCAGAAGTAGTAATTGACGTTGAAAAGGCTAAAAAATGGATAGCAAACGGCGTTCAACCTACTGAAACAGTTAAGAACTTACTTGTAAAAGCAGGCGTTATTGAAAAATCAAGCAAACTTTCTCCATCAAAAACTAACCCTAAAAAGAAAAGTAAATAATAGGTGACGTATGCTTGAATTAATTAAGTATATAGTTAATCGTTTTGCAGAAAAACAACAAGAAGTAGAATATATTGTTGAAGAAAACGACAATAACGTTTTAGTCACTATTGTTTTAAACGAAAGCGATATGGGTAAAGTAATTGGCCGTCAAGGCAAACTTGCAAAGGCGCTTAGAACAATTGTTCGTTCGGCAAGTGCTAAAGAAGGTAAAAAATACAATATAGAAATTAAAGGAAAGGGAGAAATTTAATAGATTTCTCTCATATTTTTATGGAGAAACTTGAAGTTTTTGAAGTGGTTAAACCACAAGGCATAAAAGGCGAATTAAAAGCTAGAATATTAGCTGATAGTTTTGAAAACGTTAATAAAATTAAAAAAATTTACGACCAAAATGGTCAAGAATATTTGGTAAAGTCTATAAAAAATGCATTTCAAGGCTTTGCCTTTTTGTCTTTAGATAAAATCACTACAAGAAATGATGCGGAATTATATCGCAACGTAATTTTCTGTGCCGATAAAAAGGATATAAAAATAAGTAAAAATTCTTATTTTATTACAGATTTGATTGGTTTGTCCGTCTTAACTAGCGATGGCGAAACCTTAGGTAAAATAGTTGACGTTATGCAAAGTAAAGTTGATATGTTTAAAATAAAATTAGAAAGCGACGGTATTGCATATTTTCCATTTTTAAAATCTTTAAATCCAATAGTAGATATTAAAAATGGCAGCATAACAGTTGACGGCGAAGGTTTAGAAGGGGTAATTTATTATGAAGATTGATATTTTAACTCTTTTTCCCGAAATGTTTACTCCGCTTAGCGAAAGTATAATAGGTCGCGCTAAAGAGCAAGGCAAAATAGAAATAAACGTTCACGATATTCGTTTGTATACTAAAGATAAACATAAAAAATGTGATGACTATCCTTTTGGTGGTGGTGCAGGTATGGTTATGACTGCTCAGCCTATCGCCGATGCTATAAAGTCAGTTGATAACGAGCATAAGGCGTGGCGTATTTTTACGTCGCCAAAAGGCAGTACCTTTTCACAAAAAATGGTTAAAGGCTTAATAGAAAAAGAGCACCTTGTTATTCTTTGTGGTCATTACGAAGGTGTTGACCAAAGGGTAATAGATAAGTATATTGATGAAGAAATGTCTATTGGCGACTACGTTTTAACTGGTGGCGAACTTCCCGCAATGGTTATAACTGACTGTATTGCAAGATACGTTGACGGTGTTATAAGTCAAGATTCCTTGGTTGAAGAGTCTTTTACTAGTGGATTACTAGAATATCCACAATATACACGCCCACAAGAATTTGAGGGCTTAAAAGTGCCAGAAGTATTGCTTTCAGGCAATCACGCCGAAGTTGATAAGTGGAGATATAACGAGTCTTTAAGGATAACTAAAGAAAAAAGACCTGATTTACTAAAAGATAGAAAAGGGGAATAACTATGCACTTACAATGGTTTCCGGGGCATATGACCCGTGCTATGCGTATGATGGAAGAACAAGTCAAACTTGTTGACGGTATTGTGTACGTATTAGACAGTCGTGCGCCGTACGCTTCTATAAACAACAAATTATTAGGCTTATTTGGTAATAAGCCTGTTTTGTACGTTCTTAATAAAAGCGACCTTGTAAACGCTAATGAACTAAACGCAGTTATTAAAGATTTTGAAAAGCAAGGCAAAACGGTAGTTAGTGCGGTCGGCACTAGTGATAAGAGTGCTAAAACGATATACGACAGTATTTTTAAACTACTAGCGCCTACTCTAGAAAAGTATAAAAATAAGGGAATTAAAAGACCTTTAAGAGTTATGGTTGTTGGAATACCAAATACGGGCAAATCAACTATAATCAACTTGATTTGCGGTGGTAAGAAGGCAAAGACGGGCGATAAAGCGGGTGTCACTAAAGATAAACAATGGGTAAAAATTAAAGACCTTGAATTCTTAGATACTCCAGGTACAATGCCACCTAGTTTTGACAATCAAACAAACGCTGAATACCTTGCCTTTATCGGCAGTATTAACGACGATATTTTAGACTTTACAGAACTTAGTTTAAGTTTAATAAATTATCTTGTTAAAAACTTGCCAAGTAGCCTAGCCGATATTTATAAGGTTGACGTTGAGAATAAAGAAAGCCTTCAAATTTTAGAAGATATTGCAAAAAAACGTGGAGCAATTAAAAAAGGTGGAGAGATTGACTATGAAAGAGTGGCAAGCACCTTAATAATTGATTTGCGAAAAGGTAAATTAGGAAAAATTTTATTTAAGTAAAATGGAAACTATAAACAAACTTGAAAACGAAACCCTTTTACAATCTAAGGGTTATAAATACATAGCGGGCGTAGACGAAGTAGGTCGTGGCCCACTTTGCGGTCCTGTTGTTTGCGCCGCAGTTATAATGCCGCTTGACGATATAATTGACGGCATTGACGACAGTAAAAAACTCTCTAAGAAAAAAAGAGAAAAACTCTTTGACATAATAAAAGAAAAGGCTATAGCCTATTCTATTTGTCAAATAGAGAGTGACGAGATTGATAAAATCAATATTTTAAACGCTACTAAAAAGTGTATGATAAACGCTATTGAAACGTTAAGCGTAAAGCCTGACGTAGTGCTTATAGACGCCGTTAAACTTGATACCGAATATAAAACCGTATCAATAATAAAAGGCGATTTAAAAAGTTATTCAATAGGTGCAGCGTCTATTTTAGCAAAAGTTTATAGGGATAGGCTTATGGAAGACTATTCTAAAATTTATCCTAACTACGGATTTGAAAGAAATAGTGGTTATGGAACAAAAGAACATATAAACGCTATAAAGGAGTATGGTCCGTGCCAAATACACAGAAAGACTTTTATAAAAAACTTCTTGGTAGAAACGGAGAAAAATTAACGGTAAACTACCTTAAAAAGTCAGGTTATAAAATACTTGAAACTAATTACAAAACGTCGTTTGGCGAAGCGGATATTATCGCTTTAAAAGACAACTCTCTTTGCTTTATAGAAGTAAAAACAAGGTCGTCTACAAAGTACGGAACGCCAGGACAAGCAGTCAATTATAAAAAGCAAAAAAAGTATAGAGATTTAGCGCTTTTTTACGTGCAAAAAAACAAACTAGAAGATTTGTTTATAACGTTTTTAGTTGCCGAAGTTTTAGATAATGACGTAAATTTAATAAGTGAGGCTTTTTAATGAATATTTCAGTTTCAGCACCATCGGGATTAGAGGGTGTCACCAAGCGTGAGATATACAATTTAACAGGAGAAAATTTAACTGCTATAAACGGTAGGTTAACAACAGAGGGCGATATTAAAAAAGTTGCTCTTTTTAATTTAAATTTGCGTACGGCAAGCCGAGTTTTTATAGTTATAGGCAGTTTTAAAGCAACTACGTTTGACGAACTTTTTGACGGTGTTTCTTCACTTAATTTTGAAGACTATATTTCTAAAGACGGTCAAATACTTGTATACGGCTCGGCAATAGAGTCAAAACTTATGTCCGTTTCGGCAAGTGCTTCAATTATTAAAAAGGCAATATGCAATAGGCTTATTAGTAAGTACGGCGATAAACTTTCAGAAAGTGAAGAACGGTATAAAATTGAGTTTGTTATCCGTCGTGACTACGTGACAATATCATTAGATACGTCGGGTGAAAGCCTTAATAAAAGGGGGTACAGGCGTGAACTTATTGGCGACGCTCCGCTTAAAGAAAACGTTGCCGCCGCCCTTATAATGCTAACCGTTTGGAATAAAACTAAACCTATGGTTGACTTGTTTTGTGGCTCGGGTACTTTTCCTATTGAATGTGCGCTTATTGCCAAAAATATTGCTCCAGGGCTTTATAGAGATTTTGACTTTTTACATTATAAAAAGTTTGACACGTCTTTTTATCAAGATATGATAGATGAAGCAAAAAGCAAAATAGACGAGTCTAACGACTTTAAAATAATGGGCTTTGATATAGAAGAGTCTCAAATAAAACTAGCAAGAAAGCACGCTGAAAAAGCAGGAGTATTAGATACTATACACTTTCAAAGAGCGGATATGCGTGAGTTTTCGTCCAAACTAAAAAACGGCGTTATTATAACAAATCCGCCTTACGGCGAAAGACTGCTTGACAGAAAAGAGATTGTTAAATTATATAAAGATTACGGTAAACTCTATGCTAGTTTAAAAGATTGGTCGGCATACACTTTAACGTCGGTTAGCGATTTTGAAAGATTATTCTTTAAAAAAGCAACTAAAAAAAGAAAGATATACAACGGCAAGTTGGAATGCTGTTTTTACTCAGTTTTAGGTCCAAAACCGCAAAAAACCTATTAAAAATTAAAAAATAGTAGTAAAAACAGTTGCAATTTGTATTGTTATATGCTAAAATATTTAAAGACTTCGGGTGGTCCTCTTATAATGCTAATGAACACCTTGTAATTAGGAGGTATAAGTCATGAATATAATTGAACAAATTAATAATGAAAATATTAAAGCAGAAGTTCCAAAATTCAATGTCGGCGATACTGTAAAGGTATCATTTAAGGTTATTGAAGGAACTAGAGAAAGAATTCAAGCATACGAAGGTATCGTTATCGCAAAGCGTGGCGGTGGTATCAGTGAAACTTTCACAGTTAGAAGAATCAGTTTCGGTGTGGGCGTAGAAAGAACTTTCCCACTTCACTCACCAAAGGTTGCTGATATTAAAGTAGTTAAGAAAGGTGCTGTAAGACGTGCTAAACTTTATTACTTAAGAAACTTAACAGGTAAGGCTGCAAGAGT
Source organism: Christensenellaceae bacterium (assembly GCA_045648085.1). Classification (GTDB taxonomy): domain Bacteria; phylum Bacillota; class Clostridia; order Christensenellales; family Borkfalkiaceae; genus HGM11412. Next base: position 18,358 of record JAZRNF010000022.1, read on the forward strand.
TAAAGAAATCTTATAATAAAAATTATATCCGTAGAATTTCTACGGATATTTTTTTTAGATTAAAACTATATATAAAAAACGCTTTGCAAAAAAATCGCAAAGCGTTTTAGTTTTTATTTTTCTAAATAGTTTTGTAATGTTTTAAACTTATTTGTATTAACAAGTGGGAATAAAACTACTAAACAAACGAGCAAGTCAGGTAAAAGATAAGTTATTTGATATAAAAACGAATATATAAAAGCATTATCTTTAGGTAAATTAGCCCAAATACCGCCGTTTTCAAAATAAATTATTCCAGAGAAAAAGTGGAAAATAAATCTTAATAAAAAGGTAAAGCAAATACCTATAACAGGGGTATACTTTTTGTCTTTAAATATAATTCTTGCAATAGCCATCATAGAAATTGATGAAAAGGCAAGTAAAAAATCAAGCAATACCGTAAGGTAAGTAAAAATATATGGATTTTGAATAAACTGAAGCAAGCCGTATATAAGACCAACTAGTAGTGACGACGTAAAGCCAAACGAGTATGCAAAAATACAAATAGGAAGCATACTTGCAAGGGTTATACTACCACCGTAAGTGACAGGTGACACCTTTAAAAAGGACAAAGCGTACGACGTTGCAACCATAAGCCCTGCAAACGCTAGCGTCTTAGTAGTTAAAGTTTTCTTAAATACGCTTATTACAACTAAAACTGCTAAGAGTATTATTACTGAAACGATTGTTATCCACATAAGTAGTGGAGAAGCATCGTTGTCAATAACAGAAAATGCTGCTAAAAAATTATAAAACATAAAATACCTCCAAAAAAAATAACGCCTAAATTTAGGCGTACGAAAAAAGACATATCAAATCCCCGTCAAGCATTACCTTGTTAGGTTCAATGGGTATAATCTCAGCCGTACGGCACCCCGTGTTATTTTTTATCATTATAAATCGCCATTTACTTATTGTCAAGCATTTTAGCAAAAAAAATCTTGAAATTTTTTAACCGCCGTGATATAATAAAAGTACTTTTATTATCATTTAAAATTTTGTTTTTTTGGAGTAGTGAAATATGCAAGATGTTATAAATGCCGTAGAAAAGTATAGGGATTTAATGCTTTATGCGGAAAGGTATATTTGGAACAACCCTGAAACGGGTTTTAGAGAAGTTAAAACGTCTAAATATATGGAGCAGGAGTTTGAAAAGTTGGGCTATAACCTAATTAAAGCGGGTGATATTCCAGGTTTTTACACAGTTATAGACACAGGTCGTTCAGGTCCAGAAGTTTTAGTTTTAGGCGAACTTGACTCTTTAATTGTTGAAAATCATCCTGAAGCAAACAAAGAAACAGGCTACGTTCACGCTTGTGGGCATAACGTATCTTGCGCTACTTTATTAGGTTTAGCAGGTGCACTTAAAGACGAAAATGTTTTATCTAAATTATCGGGTAGAATTAGGCTTTGCGCCGTTCCTGCTGAAGAATTAATTGAAATAGATTTTAGGTCAGGGTTAAAAGAAAAGGGCTTAATTAAATATTTGGGTGGTAAAACTGAGTTTCTACATCGTGGATATTTTGACGGTGTTGATATGGCGTTTATGGTGCACGCTAACAATAACTATGCTACCTTTAAAGGTGCAGTAGGCTGTATCGCTAAAGTTATTAAATATAAAGGCAAGTCTGCGCATGCGGGTTCTTCACCTTGGAAAGGAAAAAATGCTTTGTACGCTGCAACTCAAGGCTTGACTGCAGTAAACGCACTTCGTGAAACGTTTAAAGAGCAAGATAAAATTAGGTTCCACCCAATTATAACAAACGGTGGTGACGTTGTTAACGCTATTCCTGAACTCGTAACTATTGAAACTTTCGTTAGGGGCGCTACCTACAACGCTATTTTAGACGCTAATAAAAGGATAAACCAAGCCCTTATCGGCTCAGCGTTATCTATCGGCGTTCAAATAGAGATTGTTGACACCCCTGGTTATTCTCCGCTTGTCAGTGACGACGAAATGAATAGGCTTATTAAAGAGTGTGCCGACGAAATTATTCCTGAAGAGAATTTTTACCTATCGTACGATTCAATTACAGGTAGTACCGATATGGGTGACTTGACTATGATTATGCCTGCAATTCACGCTTATTCTGGCGGTATTGAAGGTAATTCACATAGTATGAATTATTTTATTACCGACCCTGAAAGAGCGGTAATTAAGTCAACTAAAATGCAACTACTATTCCTTACAAAATTACTTGAAAACAATGCCGAAAAGGCAAAAGAAATTATTAAAAATTTCAAGCCAACGTTTAGTTCAAAGGAAGAATACTTAAGTTTTGTTGACAAGTTAAATAGGTCTGGCGATAGAATAATATACGGCGAAGATAAAATTGAAATCAAGGTAGATTAAAATTATGAATTACGATTTTTTTGCATATTTAAATAGAATGAAACACATAAAAAGGTGGGCGTTAATGCGTTCTAGTATTGAAGAAAATATTATGGAACACACAGAGCAAGTTAGCGTTGTTGCCCACGCTTTAGCGACTATTAAAAACGTTTATTTTAACGGAAACGTAGACGTTTTAAAGGTTGTTTTATACTCTCAATACCACGAAGTTAGCGAAGTTATAACGGGCGATTTGCCAACACCTATTAAGTATTTTAATAAAGAAATTAACGTTGCGTTTAAGGATATTGAAAAGGGGGCAAGCGAAAAACTTTTAAAAACTTTACCCCCTGAAATTAAAGGCGAATATGAAAAATACGTATTCCCAAACGAAGACAGTGAAGAGTATAAAATTATGAAATGGGCTGATAAAATTTCGGCGTATATAAAGTGTTTAGAAGAAGTCAAGTGGGGAAATAGTGAGTTTATAAAAGCAAAAGAAACAATCTATAAAGACCTTATAAAATCAGGTAGAGAAGAAGTTGATTATTTTATAAAAAACGTACTTCCTAAATACGAGTTAACACTTGACGAATTAGAGTAAAATTAAAGGATAAAAGCATTGCGCTTTTATCCTTTTTCGTTTGTTTTTATCCGTTTTTTCGGTTCAAATTTTCCTAAATTTTTAACATTTTCAAAAATTATATTTTTTGCGAATTTTTCAGCAATTTTAACGTCGTTATCGTCTTTAATTGTCCATGAAATTAGGTTGTATTTTTTTGCCCTTTTATTAAACTTTTTAAGGTCTTCAACCCTTACGCTTAAAAAGTTAAATTTAACGTTAAATCTATACCAAATTCTTCTTAAATATAGGTTTTGCAAAAGGGTTAAATCTTTAAAATATTCTAGCGTTGCAAGTACCCCTAAATGATAATTTGGCGCTAAGTTTGACAGTTCTTTAATAATAAACGGGCTAAAACTTTGAAGTGCAAATTCGCCTTTATAATCTTTTAGACTGTTTACTAATTTTTGCTCTATCCCGCTTATTTTTTGTGGTTTAACTTCTATTAAAATAGGGGTTTTGCCGTCTACTAATTCAAGTAGTTCGTCAAAGGTTAAAATTTTATAATCGCTACTAAATACTTTAAGGTTTTTTATCTCTTCGTAAGTTAGGTCTCTAATATCTTTATCAGTACCAGCGCCCCTTGTCAACAAGTAGTCGTGATAGCAAACTAAAACACCGTCTTTAGTTAATTGAACGTCAGTTTCTATTGCATAGCCGTTGTTTATGGCGTTTACGTAAGCGCCCGACGTATTTTCAGGATATATGTCGTTGTGTAAGCCCCTATGAGCAATAGGGAGATTATAAAGCCAATAATTTTTAATTTCCATAATAAAATTAGTATAACATTGTATTAAAAATAATGCAAGTACTTGAAATATTTTAATATTTATTATATAATATACTTATTATAATTATTATAATGGCGTAATATTCAAAATTAAAGGAAAATATGGCAGTACAAAACAAAGAAAATATTAGGAATTTTTGCATAATAGCGCACATTGACCACGGTAAGTCAACGCTTGCTGATAGAATTATAGAAATGACAGGTCAAGTATCTCAAAGGGATATGGAAGATCAACTTTTAGACTCTATGGACTTAGAGCGTGAAAGGGGCATTACTATAAAACTCACTCCCGTTAGAATGTCTTATAAAGCAAAGGACGGTAAAGAGTATATATTTAACTTAATAGACACTCCAGGTCACGTAGACTTTACCTATGAAGTTTCAAGGAGTTTAAAGGCTTGCGAGGGTGCGATACTTATAGTTGACGCATCACAAGGCATACAAGCGCAAACGCTTGCTAACGTGTATTTAGCACTTGACAACAACTTAGAAATCATGCCAGTTATAAACAAAATAGACTTGCCGTCTGCCGACGTTGATAGCGTCGCTAAAGAGATTGAAGACGTTATTGGTTTAGACGGTACTAACGCTCCTAAAATTTCGGCTAAAGTCGGGCTTAATATTGAAGATGTTTTAGAAAAAATCGTCACGGATATTCCTTGTCCTAAAGGGGACGATGAAGCACCGCTTAAAGCGCTTATTTTTGACAGTTATTACGATAATTTTAAAGGTGTAATACTCTTTGTTAGAATAGTTGAAGGAACGGTAAAAAGCGGTACTAAAATAAAAACGTTTATGTCTGATAAGACGTTTGACGTTGTTGAAGTTGGTACTTTTGACCCGCACTTAAATGCAAAAGACAGTCTTTCTTCGGGCGAAGTTGGTTATATTGCAGCGTCAATCAAGTCAATTTCCGATATAGAAGTTGGCGACACCGTTTACGACGTTAACAATCCTATAAAAGAGCCACTCCCAGGCTATAAAAAGGCTCAACCCGTTGTGTTTAGCGGTATATATCCACTTGACGGCTCTAAATTTATTGACCTTAAAGAAGCCTTATTAAAACTTAAACTCAACGATGCCGCACTCACTTTTGAGCCTGATAACTCTACTGCTTTAGGTTTTGGTTTTAGATGTGGATTTTTAGGTCTTCTTCATATGGAAATTATTGAAGAAAGGTTGGAGCGTGAGTTTGGCTTAGATATTATAACTACTGCGCCATCGGTATCGTATATCGTTCATAAAACTGACGGAGAGACGTTTACTGTTGAAAATCCAACGAAATTACCGCCAATCGTTGAGATTGACTATATTGAAGAGCCTGTTATTAAGGCAAACATATACACGCCACCAGAGTACGTAGGCGCTATTATGGACTTGTGCCAAGAAAAGCGTTGCACTTTTGAAGATATGGTTTATATTGACGATAGGCGTGTAAAAATGAACTATTATTTACCACTTAACGAAGTTGTTTTTGACTTCTTTGACAGTTTAAAGTCAAGGACTAGGGGATACGCATCTTTTGACTATGAACTTTCAGAGTATAAAAAGTCTGACCTTGTAAAATTAGATATTTTACTTAACGGCGACGTGTGTGACGCTTTATCTATAATAGTTCATAAAGAAAAAGCGTACGCTAGGGGTAGGGCTATGGCGGAAAAACTCAAAGAAGTTATTCCACGCCAAATGTTTGAAATTCCTATTCAAGCGGCAGTCGGCGGAAAGGTTATTGCAAGAGAGACTGTAAAGGCACTTAGGAAAGACGTTTTGGCAAAGTGTTATGGTGGCGATATAACTAGAAAGAGAAAACTTTTAGAAAAACAAAAAGAAGGCAAGAAGAAGATGAGAAAGTTAGGTACTGTTGAAATTCCATCGGAAGCCTTCACGTCAATATTAAAAATTGATAGCGATAAATAAGGTGATTTATGGCGGGAATATATATTCATATTCCATTTTGTAAAAGTAAATGTACGTATTGTGACTTTGCTTCATATCCTAAAGAGATAGGAAAGGCTGAAGCCTATTTTGCTTGTCTTTATAAAGAAATTAAAGGCAAGGCAAACCTTTTAGCGAATAAAACTATAAACACCATTTATTTTGGCGGTGGTACGCCAAGTTTTGTTGAACCAAAGTATATATACGGTGCATTAAAACTTATTTATTCAATATTTACTGTTGACAAAAATGCTGAAATCACTTTAGAAGTTAACCCAGGCACGATTACTGAAGATAAGTTAAAAGTATATAAAAATGCAGGAATAAACAGGTTTAGCGTAGGTCTTCAATCGGCAAAAGACGAAACTTTAAGAATAGTCAATAGAATACACAACTTTGAAGATTTTGATAAGTGTATGAATTTATTAAAGGGCTACAATACGTCGGTAGATATTATGATAGGTCTTCCAAATGAGTATTATAGCGACGTTAAAAACACCATAGAAAAAGTAAGTGGTTATGACAACGTTTCGCATATATCTTTATACACTTTAAAGGCAGAAGAAGGAACGCCAATGTTTACAAAATATTTAAACGGCGAACTTCTTAGCGACGATGAAAATGCTGAAATTTACGAAAAATGCGTAAGTCTACTTAAAGAAAAAGGCTTTAATAGATACGAAGTATCTAACTTTTCAAAAGACGGATACTACTCAAGACATAACCTAAATTATTGGAAGCGTGGCGAGTATTTGGGGGTAGGCGTAGGAGCGTCGTCGTATATATCAAATAGAAGGTTTACAAACACCGAGAGTATTGACGAGTATATTCACGCAATTTTAAATGGTTTTAGTGCAGAGATTTTTAGTGAAGAAATTGAGTTTAGCGATGCTAAAGGCGAATATGCGATGCTTGGTTTAAGAACAAAGCAAGGCGTGAATTTTAAAGAGTATAAAGAAACTTTTAATAGTGATTTTTTAGTTGACTTCAAAACGGCAATAAATAAAAATTTAAGTTATTTAGATATAACCGATTCAAATATTTCAATAAAAGACGAGTATTTATACGTTCAAAATCAAATACTTGTTGACTTTATTGATTTTTAATAAGCAAAGTCCCTTTTTTAGTACGGTACTTATGCTAAGATAAAATAAAAAGGGGCTTAAGGATAATTATGAAAGAATTTGTTCATTTACACTTGCATACCGAGTATTCATTACTTGACGGTATGGCTAAAATTTCAAACGTAGTAAAAAAGGCTAAGGAACTTGGTATGCCTGCTATTGCTATGACTGACCATGGCAATATGTATGGCGCAGTTCAATTTTTTGAAGCGTGTACCAAAGCGGGCATAAAACCTATTATTGGTACGGAATTTTACGTGTGTGACGATTTAAGAGTAAAAGGTAAGGTCGCAAGTGACGACGTTGAAGGTTATAGTGATAGGCGTCACCTAATACTCCTTGCTAAAAACGACGAAGGGTATAAAAGTTTATGTAAACTAAACGCTATTGCGTTTAGAGACGGTTTTTACTATAAGCCAAGAATTGACCTTAAAGCCGTTAAAGAGCATAGCGATGGTCTTATTTGTCTTTCCGCTTGTATTGGCGGAGATATTCCGCAAGCAATTTTACGCCACGACAATAAAAAAGCGGAAGAACTAATTAAGTTTTTTAAAGAAACTTTTGGTGACGATTTTTATTTTGAACTTCAAGACCACGGCTTAGAAGAGCAAAAATACGTAAACGCTCAACTTAAAGCGTACGCTAAACAGTTTGACGTAAAAACGGTAATTACCAACGACGTTCACTATATTGATAAAGAAGATGCCGAAACTCAAGACGTTTTGATGTGTGTTCAAACAAGCAAGAACATAGACACTCCAAACCGTATGAAAATGCCTTGCGACGAGTTTTATTTAAAGACTTATGACGAACTTAAAAACGTTTTTCCAGACGATATAGACGCTTTAGATAGAACGGTAGAAATTGCAAATAAATGTGATTTTAAATTCGTATTCGGCAAATATAAATTCCCACACTATATACCAGAAAACGGTCAAACACCTATGGAATTTATAAGAAGTATTATAGATAAAGGTATAAAAATCAAGTACGGTGAAGAAACTGAAGAAATAAGGGAAAGAATAGAAATGGAACTTTCCGTTATTGATAAGCAAGGCTTTATTGAGTACTACTTAATAGTTTGGGATTATATAAACGCCGCTAAAAATATGGGCATTTCAGTAGGTCCAGGTAGGGGTAGTGGTGCAGGCTCAATAGTTGCCTACCTTATTGATATTACTGATATTGACCCACTTAAATACGGCTTATACTTTGAAAGGTTTTTAAATAGCGAGCGTGTATCTGCGCCCGACTTTGATATTGACTTTGAAGACTCTCGTAGACAAGAAGTTATAGAGTACGTTAGAAAAAAATACGGTTATAATACCGTTGCTAAAATAGTCACTTTTGGCACTATGGCGGCAAAAAACGCTATAAAAGACGTTGGTAGGGTGCTAAACGTTAGTTATCAAGAGTTAGATAAGGTGACGAAAGCAATTCCTAACAAAATTACTAAAAAAGGCATACAATTAGATATAACTAGACCTAATATTTTACAAAAAGTATTCGGTTTTTACGACAGTCCCGTTGATTATTCCGTACCTGAACTCGTTGAACTTTATAACGAAAGTGACGAGATTAAAAAAGTAGTAGATATAGCAATGAAACTTGAAGACTCTCCACGTCAAGCAAGTACTCACGCTTGCGGCGTTATTATCGGTGCAGATATACTTGATAACCATATGCCACTAGCGAGAAACGGCGACGATATTACTACTCAATATACGGGTGTAGAACTTGAGCATTTAGGCTTTTTGAAAATGGACTTTTTGGGTCTTAGGAACTTATCCGATATTAAAAACTGTATTGAATACGTTAAAGAAAACCACGGTGTAGACGTTGTTTTTGATAGAAAAGGCTACGACGACGAAAAGGTTTACGAACTTATCTCTACCGGTAATACTACGGCTATATTCCAAATAGAGTCTAACGGGTTTAAAGACTTCTTATCTAGGCTAAAACCTACTTGTTTAGAAGATATAGTCGCTGCCGTATCACTTTATAGGCCAGGTCCAATGGACTCTATTGGAAAGTTTATAGAAAACAAGCATAATCCTGATAAGGTTAAGTTTGCCCACCCACTTTTAGAGCCTATTTTAAAACAAACTTACGGTTGTATAGTTTATCAAGAACAAGTTATGCGTATCGTTCAAGACTTGGCGGGCTACACCTTAGGTCAAGCCGATATGGTAAGGCGTATGATGGGTAAGAAAAAGGTTGAAGAAATGATAAAGGAAGAAAAGACCTTTGTCTTTGGTAAACCTGAAAGCGTTGATAGTAACGGTAAGGTAAATAGGGCTATTGACGGTTGTTTAAAAAGGGGTGTTCCTGAAGACGTTGCAAAGCAGGTTTGGAACGAAATGAAAGACTTTGCTAAGTACGCTTTTAACAAGTCTCACGCAGCGGCATACTCTTTAGTGACGTATCAAACGGCGTACCTTAAGTGTTATTATAAACCAGAGTTTTTAACTGCGGTCCTTAATAACCGTATTACTAAAATTGAAGAAATAACTAACTACGTGTCTTACGCAAAAAGCGAAAATATTGAAGTTTTATCTCCAGATATTAACGAAAGTATGACAGAGTTCTCTGTTAAAAATGGTAAAATTCGTTTTGGCTTGGCGGCGGTAAAGAGCGTAGGTATCGGCGTTATTGACGAAATTATTTCAGAAAGAAACAAAAACGGACTATTTAAGTCTTTTGAAGACTTTGCTTTAAGGTGTGCTAAATACGTAAATAAAAGGGCGGTAGAAAACCTTATTTACGCAGGTGCGTTTGACTGTTTTAATGTTTTTAGGTCTAAACTTATTGCCGTTTATGAAGACGTTTTAGATAAAGCACAAATAATAGTTAAACGTAAAGAAAGCGAGCAAATTGATATATTTGATATATTAGGGGTACAAGAAAACATTGACGTTAAGTATCCTAACCTTAAAGAATATGACTCTAAAATAAAACTCTCTCACGAGAAAGAAGTTATTGGCGTTTACGTATCAGGTCACCCATTATCAAATTACGAAAGTTTTATGAATAGTTTTACTTTCTCTACAATGAAACTATTAAATAAAATGGAGGGCGAAGAAGGCGAAATTATTTATCTTGACGTGCAAGACGGCGATTACGTTGAACTAGGCGGTATAATTACTGCAACTAAAAAGGTAATGACAAGAACAGGTCAACCAATGTGCTCTTTAACCATTGAAGACTTGTACGGTCAAATTGAGTGCGTTATGTTTGCTAGCGTTTATGAAAAACATAGAAACGAGATTGAAGCCGACGCTATCGTTAAACTTTGTGGCCGTTTACAAATAAAAGAAGGTAGAGAGCCTAGCGTTAAAATAGATAAATATATTCCACTAAACGAAAATAAGGCTAGTGAAGTTGTTAAAGAAAAAACGCAATACTTAGTTTTAACTACTGACAATTTAGATACTAACGACGATTTATATGATATATTACAAGGCTATCCGGGCGATGTGCTTGTATATCTTATAAAAGGTGGCAAGAAATTTAAACTTAACTATAAAGTACGTCATTGTAGGGGGCTTATTAGCGAATTAGAGTCTATTTTAGATGAAAGCGATATAAGATTTATAGAAAGTTAAATAAAATTTAAAAAACCATATAAAAGTATATACATTTATGTAAATATATGGTACAATAATATATGTTTTAAGGAGTTTTAATGAGAAAGATTGCAATATTAACAAGTGGTGGCGACGCTCCTGGTATGAACGCTTGCGTAAGAGCATGTGTCAGATACGCAATTTATAACGATTTTGACGTTTATGGTGTTGAGCGTGGCTATACGGGTCTACTTAACAATCATATAACAAGGCTAAATACTCGTTCCGTTTCTGATATTATTCACCGTGGTGGTACTATATTAAAAACTGCAAGGTGTCCTGAATTTAAAGAAAAGGAATACATTTTACAGGCGGCGGATACTTTAAAGGCATACGGAATAGATAGTTTAATTGTTATCGGTGGTGACGGTTCTTTTAGGGGTGCTAAAGACTTGTCTGACTTAGGCGGAATAAACGTCGTTGGTATTCCAGGAACTATTGATAACGACTTAAAGTATACAGAGTATACTTTGGGTTTTGATACGGCAGTAAATACAGTTGTTTCGGCAATCAATAATTTGCGTGACACTATGGACTCTCACGATAGAGCGTCACTACTTGAAGTTATGGGTAGAAAGTGTGGAGATATCGCTTTGTATTCCGCTTTATCAGGTGGTGCAGAGTATTGTATCGTTCCCGAAGTTCCATATAAAATTGAAGATATCGCAAAAGACTTATTAAAGAGTCAAAAGCGAGGTAAAACGTCAAATATGATAATACTTGCCGAAGGTGCAGGCGACAAAGAAGAAATTTGCACTAAAATAAAAGAACTTACAGGTATATCTGTAAAAACAACTTCGCTTGGGCATATCCAACGCGGTGGCTCTCCAACTATGTTTGACCGTGTGCTTGCCGCAAAAATGGCTGCAAAGGCAGTTGACGTACTTTTAGAAAATAAAACTAATAGAGTAATAGGCATAAAAGATAATAAAATTATTGAAATGGATATTACTGAGGCTCTTACTATAACAAGGCCGTTTGATAATAAATTATATGATATAGCACATATCTTATCATTATAAATAAAAAATTTTAAACTTTAAGGAGAAAATTATGAAAAATTTAGTTGGTGCATGTATGTTTGCACAATCTGGTGGTCCTACTTCAGTTATCAACGCTAGTGCTGCCGGTGTATTTATGGAAGCATTAAAGCAAGATAAAATTACTGCCGTTTACGGTGCTGCTCACGGTATTAAAGGCGTATTAGATGAAGACTTTTATGACATTTCTAAGGAAGACGAGAAAGAACTTTTACTTTTAAAGAACACTCCATCTTCAGCACTTGGCTCTGTTAGATATAAACTTAAAGATTCTAAAGTTGACGATACTGATTATAAGAGAATTGTTGAAGTATTCAAAAAATACAATATCCGTTATTTCTTCTACAACGGTGGTAACGATAGTATGGATACTTGTAATAAAATTTCTAAGTATATTAAGAAATCTGGTTGGGATTGCAACGTTATAGGCGTTCCAAAGACTATTGATAACGACCTTTTTGGTACTGACCACTGCCCAGGCTTTGCTTCTGCTGCAAAATATATTGCAACAACTATTATGGAAGTTAACCTTGACGCTAAAGTTTACGATACTCCAATGGTATGTGTAATAGAAGCAATGGGTAGAAACGCTGGTTGGCTTACTGCCTCTGCCGCTTTAGCAGGTGCTAAGGGTTTAGGCGCTGACCTTATTTATCTTCCAGAAGTTCCATTTAGCGTTGAAAAATTCGTTAGCGACGTTAAGGCTGTTTGCGCAAGAAACAATAACAAGTGTATTGCAGTCGTTTCTGAAGGAATTCACGACGAAAACGGCAAACTCATTTGCGAAGTTTTAGGTGAAACCGCTGCAAGAGATAGTTTTGGTCACGCTCAACTCGGTGGTGTTGCCGCAGGTCTTGCTAGCCTTATTAAGAAAGAAACAGGCTTTAAGACTAGAGGCGTTGAACTTAGTTTAATGCAAAGATGTGGCGCTCACCTTGCTTCTAAAGTTGACGTTGAAGAAACTTATAGAGCAGGTAGAGAAGCAGTTAAGGCTGCTTGCCGTGGTACTACTGACAAAATGGTAGTTTACAAACGTGACGTTGATAAAAACGGTAACTACAAATGTAAATATAGTTTAGTTAACCTTAAACTCGCTGCTAACACAGAAAAAACTGTTCCACTTGAATGGATTACACACAACGGTACTTACATTTCTGACGAATTCGTTAAATATGCATTACCACTTATCCAAGGCGAATCTAAAGCACCGCTTGTTGATGGTCTTCCAAGATTTGCTAAACTTAAAAAAGTTCAAGCAGGTAGAAAGTAAGTCTAATTCCTAAAAATATTTAATACAATG
>JAZRNF010000023.1:0-55677 GCA_045648085.1 Christensenellaceae bacterium
ATAGAGCAAGGCGGTGCAAACGTTTCGGGCGGTCAAAAGCAAAGGCTTTGTATTGCACGTGCTTTACTTAAAAAACCTAAAATTTTAATTTTAGACGACTCTACGTCGGCAGTTGATACTAAAACTGACGCATATATTAGAAATTCGCTTAAAAATGAAATACCAAATACAACAAAAATTATAATTGCACAAAGAATTTACTCAGTTATGGATGCCGATAAAATTATCGTTTTAGATAACGGTGCAATAAACGGTATTGGCACTCATAGTGAATTACTAAAAACTAATAAAATTTATAAAGAAGTCTACGAAACGCAGTTTAGACCCGATGAACAAGGGGGTGAAAACTAATGCCACCAATGGGACATGGTAGAGGTGGGCCAAAAGGTCCAAGACCTAAAATTAGCAAGCAAACTTTACCAAGACTTTTAAAGTTATTGTTTAAAAACTATAAATTTAAAATTGGTATAGTATTAGTTTTTATTGCGATTTCTGCAATCGTTACGGCATCGCTAGGTGTATTTTTGCAAAACGTTGTCACAACCATTACAAATAAAGACTACGAAGGTCTTATAAGGCTATTTATATTAATGATATGCCTATACGCTTTAGCGCTTATGTCTGACTTGTTTAAGTCGTTGATAATGGCGGGTGTGACGCAGGGTTTTTTAAACGACGTAAGGGTAGAAATGTTTAAGAAAATGCAAAATCTACCTGTAAAATATTTTGATAATCGCAACCACGGTGATATAATGAGTATGTACACTAACGACGTAGATGCTTTAAGGCAACTTGTATCGGCAGGTATACTCTCTATTATACAAACAGTCATTAGTGTGACTTACGTATTTTTCACTATGCTATACTATAGCATTTGGCTTACAATCGTAGTGTTGCTAGTTGTTGCATTTATGACGGTTGTTGTTAAATTTGTCGGCGGTAATTCGGCAAAATATTTCGTTAAACAACAAAGGTCTTTAGGTGCGTGCGAAGGTTTTATTGAAGAAGCAATGCACGGACAAAAAGTTATTAAAGTTTTCAATCACGAAGATAAAACTTGTAAAGAGTTTGATAAATTTAATAACGAACTTAAAGAAGACAACAGAAAGGCTAATACGTTTGGTAATATCTTAGGCCCTGTGACTAACAATTTAGGACACTTATTGTACGTTATAGTTGCATTATCGGGTACTTTAATTGCGGCGTCTAGTATGCCTGTATGGCTTAAGAGTTTTTCTTTAAGCGGTTTAGTTTTAGATATTAGTATTATTATCGCTTTCTTGCCAATGGGTAGGAACTTTACACGTAATATATCTCAAGTGACGCAACAAATCAACGGTATATTTATGGGTTTAGCGGGTGCTGAGCGTATATTTAACGTTATTGATGAAAAGCCTGAAGAAGACAATGGCTACGTGACTTTAGTAAAAGTTAAAAAACAAGGCGATAATTACGTTGAAACCGATGATAAAGACGGTATTTGGGCGTGGAAACATCCACACAAAGCCGATAATAGCATAACATATACCGAACTTAAAGGCGATATTAGGTTTTACGACGTTGACTTTGGTTATACTGAAGACAAAATTGTATTACACAACGTATCTTTATATGCTAAGCCAGGTCAAAAAGTTGCTTTCGTTGGCTCAACTGGTGCGGGCAAGACAACGATAACTAACTTAATTAACCGTTTTTACGATATTGCTGACGGTAAAATTAGGTATGACGGTATAAATATCAACAAGATTAAAAAAGCCGATTTAAGGCGTTCTTTGGGGATAGTATTACAAGATACTAACTTGTTTAGCGGTACTATTATGGAGAATATTCGTTACGGTAAGCTTGACGCTACTGATGAAGAGTGTATTGAAGCGGCTAAACTTGTAAATGCTCATAGTTTTATATCTATGTTGCCACACGGTTACGATACCGTTATTACGGGTGATGGGGCAAGTTTCTCACAAGGTCAAAGGCAATTACTTTCTATTGCTAGAGCGGCAGTAAAAGGCGCTCCAGCAATGATATTAGACGAAGCAACGTCTTCAATAGACACAAGAACGGAACTATTAGTCCAAAAGGGCACAGACGAACTTATGAAAGGAAGGACTGTGTTTGTAATTGCTCATAGATTGTCTACGGTGCAAAATTCCGACGTTATAATGGTACTTGAAAAAGGTAAAATTATAGAAAGGGGTACGCACGAAGAACTTATTGACTTAAAAGGCAATTATTATAATTTATATATGGGTTCTATTGAACTTGACTAAACAATAAATTTATTTTACTTTTAGTAAAATTTATATATTGTTGGAAACGTATCGAAGTGGTCGTAACGAGCTTGACTCGAAATCAAGTTGTCCGCAAGGGCACGTGGGTTCGAATCCCACCGTTTCCGCCAACAAAAAGGCACTATCCAAAAGGGTAGAGCCTTTTTTTGTTGGATAAATTAGTAAAAGTGGGATTCGAACGGGTGGGAATCGGCAACTGAAAAGTATGAAATATGGTCGTAAAGTTGCCGACAAACAGTGGACACCCACTGTTTGCCACACAGGCGTGATAGAGAAGCGAAGCGGAACGGAGCGAATCCCACCGTTTCCGCCAAAAAAAGCAAGTGGCTTAACGCCACTTGTTTTTTTTTGCAAAAACGATTAGTGGGATTTGAACGGGGCGTATAAAAAATATGCGTTGCTCCGCATATTTTTAGCCACAGGCGTGATAGCGACTGCAAACGAAAATATTTAACATGTAGTAAATGCGTTGAGCGAGGAGCGAAACCACTAAATTAAATTGAGTTGCAATTTGAATAAGGAGCGGAGCGAATCCCACCGTTTCCGCCAACAAAAAGGCACTATCCAAAAGGGTAGAGCCTTTTTTTGTTGGATAAATTAGTAAAAGTGGGATTTGAACGGGGCGTATAAAAAATATGCCTTATAGTTATATAATCACTTGTAATTTTAAAACAAATATTGTATAATTTACCTAGTTAATAGGTGCACTAATGTTTGAATATTTTTTATTATTTTTATCAGTAGTATGTTTTGCTGGGCAGTTTGCATTTACTAAGTCATACGAACAATCAGTTAAATCTAATCTTGTAAATACACTTATAATGCTAGTATTAACAAGTTTATTCGGCGCTTTAATATATTTGGTAATAGGTGGCTTTAAAGTAAACTTTTCTTGGTTTTCTTTTAAGTTGGCAGTTTTATTTGCCTTTATAATGATACCTTATTATTTACTAGGCATAAAGGCACTATCGTTAGGTAGTCTTGCCGTATATAGCGTATTTATGATGCTAGGCGGTATGCTTGTTCCTTTCTTTTATGGAATAATTTTTTTAAAAGAAAGTATTACCTTAACTAAAGTTTTAGGTGCAATTTTATTAACTGTATTTATTGTTTTACAATGTTTTGCGCAAAAAAATGATGAGCAAAATAATATAGAAAAATCTTCTAGGTCTAAAAAAGGGCTATTTATAATAGTTTGCTTACTTATATTTTTTATAAACGGACTAACGGGCGTTATTGCTAAAGCGCACGAAATTGGCTCAAACCCAGTTGATGAAACTAGTTTCGTAACCCTTTATTCGGCATTGACGTTAATAATGTCATTGTTAGCGCTAGCAACTATATTGTTATTAAATAAAAACAACGATAAAATACATTTAAAACCTGCATTAAAATTAAAACCAATATTTATAGCGTTCTTAATTGGCGCATCTTCATATACGGGCAACTTTTTTAGTTTAATAGTTGCGGCTAAAGTTCCTGCATCGGTTTCCTTCCCAATAGTGTCGGGTGGCGTTATAGTATTATCAAGTATAGTTTCAAGAGTAATTTATAAAGAAAATGTTAGTAAAACTGAGTGGGCAAGCGTTGTAGGTGCGCTCATTTCAATAGTATTATTCGCCATTTAATTTTTACGTAAAAAACAAACTCGGCTATCAAGCCGAGTTTTATATTGCTTTAAATTATATAATTTTAATAATTGTGTACGACGGTCTTATTCTAGCGTTTACTTTTAATACGTTGTTTTCAAGTTTTACCAAAACATCTTCTTCGCTAGACGTTAAAATTTCTTGTTTGGAATATTTTTTATCTAAATTCCACTCTATATATCCCTTTGAACAAGGCTCAAATAAGCAAATAGCGTAAGTATTGCCGTTTGGCGACTCTATTAAAAATCCTGTTTTACCTAACCCGTTAGGTTTGTCACCCATAGGGGTTATAGTTGCATTTACAAAGTCATCACGAATATTTTTATAAAGAGAAATAATTTTTTTAAGTTTTTCTAATGATTCGTTAGAAAGTGAAGATAATTCTAGCCACATAAGTGGGTTAGAAATCATTACCGATGCAAACAAGTAGTCAATAGGGTAGATTGACGGTCTTAAAAAGTCACCGTCATACTTGTCGGCATAAAGTTGGTTATTAGTCACTTCAAATTGGAATCTGTTTGTAGGGAACAACTTAGATAAATTCCATAAACCCCTAAGCGTTAAGTGTGGATAATACGTTTGAGAGCCTAAATATCTATTTTCAACGAAAAGTGTAGAAATTTCAGGGTGCAAATAATAGCCAAAGCGCCTATTGCTAGTTATATCCATATTAAATTTAACTTTGCCGTTTGATTGTTCTTTTACTTTCTTAACAAAACTAAATATGTTGTTTTCACATATTGGGCTGTTTATAACCAAACTGTCAATTTTAAAATACTCAACGTCAAACTCTTTATGTAATTTGAGTATAAGGTCGGCATCTTTTTCCCAATTAGCATAGTCGTTTGGTTTATCCATAGCAAACCATAAACCTAATTTAACGCCTTTTTTATTAGCGTAGTTTGATATGGCTTTTAGTCCGCTAGGGAATTTCTCTACGTCAACTTTCCAAAAGTTAGCATCGTCGTCATAAAAATTGCCCCAAGTATTTTTGCCGTTAGAAAACCTAGAGTTCATTGTTTTACCTGTTTGCCAACCGTCGTCTATTTGAACAACGTCAACCCCAAGTTGTGATGCCGTATCAATCTCTTTTAAAATAAATTCTTCTGAAATTCTAGAGTCCTGATTACCGTCACCCCAAGTGTTTGATATAACGTAATGGGGAACGTTAGAATATTCGTTTAAAAAGTCAGTTTTATAATTTTTATAAATATTTTCTTTAGTTCCTGCCGTAATCGTCGTACCGCCAAGACTAATATAATCATTGTACACGCCGTCTTTTGGTGGGTTGTTGCCTCTAATACCTATGTAATTGCGTCCAGTGAATACTAAAACGTCGTCATAGCCTTTATCAAAAACAAAACAATTACGTGTAAGCATAAATGCTAAGCCACTTTCATTACACTCAAAAACACCGGCGTTTAAAGTGTAATTGCCTGCGCTAGATGGAAAGGTTAAAATCTCTTTATCGGTATAAATATCGCCATTAAAGTCGGTGTCTTCTTTAAGGTCAATAGCAGTTAAAGTAAGGTGCTTATCGGTTAACGTAAAGCAGTCAATAGCGTTATATTGTGGGTCGTATATGCCATGCGTAGAAATTAAATTTTCATATTTGCTAGAGATGTTCATACGCCATTTTTCTTCGTACTTAGGCGTTTTATATTCACCCTTAAAATACAAGTTGTAATTTATTGAAAAAGAGTTAGGTTTAATAATGTAAACAAGTTTATACTCTTTATTATTGCTTGTAATTATAAGTTCGGCTTGTAAACCTTTATTAGAATATCCAAAACTCTCTTTAACGTTTGCAGTAAAAGAGTATTTTGCATTATCAAAGTCAAATTCGCACCCGTTTATAAGTAAAATTTTTAAATTGGTTGAGTAAGTTTTGCCGTTTACTTTATCTACAAATTTATTGTGTATTGGGTAATTTTTATAAATCTCAATAACCCTTTCAACTTTATTGTTGCCAATTTTTAAATATTGTCCGTCAAAATCTACGTAGCAATCCTTATAATTCATAACAACTCCTTAATAAATTTTATCTTACGTTTAATTATATCAAAATACTTTTAATAATACAAGGTATTTATTAAAAAAAATAAGCAAAAATATTCAAATTGCCTATTGACAATAAGTTTTAAAAATAGTACAATTTTAGTGACTAAAATTAATTTAAATTTAAGGAGAAAATTATGTCAAATAAAATCAATATTATATTTGCTGGTGACGTATCTTCTAGTAGGCGTAAAGGCGCTATCGTAGGCGAAAAGGCAAAATATTTAATGCAAGAAGTTGTTGAGTACACTTCTAAGGCTGACTATTCTATCGTTAACCTTGAAAACCCAATAAATAAAGACGGAATGGCGCACGATATTGTTAAATCGGGCCCACCACTTTACGGTTTAGTTGAAGACCTTGAAATGATTAAAGTTGGCGGTTTTGACTGTGCACTTTTAGCAAACAATCACACTGGCGACCAAGGCGACCAAGGTGTTATTGATACGTTAAAAGTTCTAGAAGAAAATAATATTACGTATCTCGGTGCAGGTAAAAATCTTGACGAAGCATATAAACCTGTAATAGTTGAAAAAAACGGAATAACGGTTGGTCTTATAAACGTTTGTGAAAATGAGTTTGGCGTTGCAAGCGAATATAATTACGGTGTAGCAGGCTTTTCTATGAAAAGAATACACGACGTTATTTTAGCCCTTAAAGGCAACGTTGATAGTATTATTGTTGCTTTCCACGGCGGTACGGAAGAATGTCCGTTCCCATCGGTAATGGTAAACGAAAGATATAGACTTATTATCGACTTGGGTGCAGACGCAGTTATAGCAGGTCATACGCACTGTCCACAAGGTGCAGAGTATTATAAGGGTAAACCTATAATATACAGTATGGGTAACTTCTATTTCCCATCACGTGCCCCTCGTGAAAAAGGTTCACAATGGGATTACGGCTATATGGTTGATTTAACTATAACTGAAGGCGGTGCTATATCTTACGAACTTTTACCATATAAACAAGTTGAAGACTATACTAAAATTAGCTTTCTAAAGGGTAAAGAGAAGGAAGTGTTTATGGAGTATTTAGAAAAACTTTCTGCTCCACTTAACGACGTAAGCGAGCTTCAAAAACTCTTTGAAGGTTGGACTTTAATTACCGGTCCTGCATATGCGCCACTTAATTTGTTCGAGTATAAAGACTATACTAACTTAACTGAAGAAGAACTTCAAAATATGGCACACGTTCTTAACAACTTTAGTTGTGAAGCGCATAGGGAACTTCTTAAAAATTACTATAAACTTCACTTAGAAGGTCGCCGTGCCGACGCTGAAAAGACTTGCGAATACGTTAAAGAGTGTATGAAAATACCTTATATAGACTAAAAAATAAAGGTTAGCAACAAAAATTGCTAACCTTTTAAATTGTATTAAAAAACTGCCAAACGGCAGTTTTTTATTTCTTTTCTTTAAATAATAACTTTCTTTCTATTAAGATAAACGAAGTTGTGACGGTAAAGGCTATAATAAGTAGCATTAATATTGTCTTTAACTTTTTATCGGCGTTATTGCCGATTGTGAAAGTAGTATTAGTATATTCGTTATTATCGTTTACAATAGTTGTAGTTAAATAACCAGAAACTACGTAGCCAATAACTTCTCCACCATTTTCGCTTGCTATAAGCGTCATAGTTTTATTGTTAAAAACAATCTCTTTTACCGCATAAACCTTTGTATTTTTAGATATAAGGTCTAGTTTATAATTGTCGTCAATTATCGGTTTAGCGTATGAATAAACGTCGTTAGTTATGTAATACTCTTTATAATTAAGGTCGTTATCGGTAATATTATATTCGCTATACTTGTCTTTAGAAATTATAGTTGCGTCAGATATAATATTTGTTGTTTCGTTAACCGACGTTTTTCTAACAAGCGCAACTAATTTTGACGAATATGAAACTAAATAGTAAGTGTCGTCAATATCTGCAATTACGGTATAGACTTTTGTGGTGGTAGGGTTAGAAATTGGAGTTAACTTGTTAAAGTATTTTTTGTTTTCTATCGTACTATAATCGTTTAAAGAAACTTTAAATAGTTTAGACGTTTCTTTTAAAGTGACAAACGTCACGTTATTTAAAATCTCTTTTTCGTTAACGTTGTCGGCACTAATTCCCGTTAAATTTTTAACTTCTAAATTATCGTCACTATTTACGTAAATACAAGCGTTAGATAGGTAATATACTTCGTTGTATTTATAGTTTAGTGAAATAGATTTAATATTATCGCCGTTTAAAGTGTTAACTTTAAAGGTTTTAGTAGTGTAAGTATCGTCGCTAGGCAAGTATTTATATAATAAATTATTTTCACTAAGAACGTATACGTTTCCTGCAAAGTCAACTTGAATTGAAAGTGGGTTATACTCTACGCTAATTGTGGTTGAAAGGTAATTATTGTATAATCTTATAAGTTTGTTTTTCGTATCAGTTTCATTTTCTTTATATAAAATTAAAAAATTACCAAAAATATCTACTGTAAAGTTAGTGCAAATACCTTTAATTTCAACGTCTTTAGATGTGATTGTAGTATTTGTTATTTCACTAAGTTCGTTATCTTGAGTAGGTAGGGTCAGTTTGTGAATATTTAAAGTGTCATAACTAAAATCAGTTCTTGACGTGTCGGAATAGTAAAACACACCGTCTAAATAATTAACCGCTGTCACTGAAGACGTTTGATAACTATAAATTTCAGTTAAAGTTATTGGCGACGAGCCTTTTTGTTTGTAAATCTTAATATAGTCGCCATCGTATATTAATACGTGGGTGTCAGAAGCGGTAAATAGTTTAATATTTAAATCTAAATTATTTTCATAAAGTGAAGATAAGTCAATTTTATGATAGTGTTTGTCCGTACTATCAAGCGAAATTTTAACAATGCGCTTTTTTACGTTAGTGTCGCTAGAGTTTAAAGTCGCATCGTCAAGAGCGTATAAGTAATTTTCGCTAATTACAATATTGCTTGCATTTTTTGTAAGTCTATAATCGGCAGTTGATTCAGTCGTTATAGCAAAAGTTGTAAATTTATCAGTTAAAGTATCAATTTCTTGGATGCAATTAAGCATATTGTCTGCAATAAGCAGTTTGTCACCGTTAGAGCATATACCTTTTGGCGACTTTATTGAGCCTAATTCCATAGCGTTATCGTCAACGCTTAATACTTTAGTAGGGGTAGAGTTTTGTTGCTTTTTAACCTTATACAAACCGTCAACCGTAGTAAAGTAGATAAAAGATTGAACTTCTTCAATATCGTAAACGTCAGTACTTATCGTGGTTAAATTGATTATTGTTTTGTCAACCGACCTAAAATATTTTAAAGTAGAGTTTTCAAGAAGATAAACGTTGCCGTCATTACTTAAAAAACCTTCTTTTGCAAACGTTTTTATTTGATATAAGTTTTTAAACGTAGGTACGTTATCTGTAATTACAATTTGATAAATATTTGCAGTATTATTGGTGTTTGCAACTACGTTTTGTTCGTTGAACGAAATAAAGTTAGCGCAAATTACGGTGTTGCCGTCTTCGTCTTTAACAATTTTAGGCTCGCTAGTTAAATCGCTAATAGGCAAGTAATAAATTTTAGATTGGCTAACGTAATAAATAAACTCACCGTGCTTTTTAATTTGCGATATAGAGTGTAGTGAGTCGTGACTAGGAAGTCTTGTATAACTGCCAGTAGTAGGGTTAAATACTGAAACCCTATTAAAAGACTCTAAAGTGTCAGGGTTTTGGCTAAATTCAGAAATAACGTAGTATCCGTCGTTATAAGATATGGCGATAGGCGAGTTAAGGTCTAAAAACTCAATCGGGCTTGACGGAACGAAACTTTGAGTGTTTGTTGAAGTTTCGCTATTAGCAAAAGCCGTGCTTTTTTGTACGGCAAAAAGCCCAAACGCAAAGGATAGGGCAAATAGTAAAACCGTAAATTTTAAGCACTTTAATTTCATACAGAGTACCTACTTTATATATACTACTTATTTATTATAACATATATTTAAAATATTTCAACAAAAAGTTTAAAAATATAACAAAAAATTTGCGTCACAAAGTAGTTGTTTTGCCAAATATTGTCATATTTATTTTTTTATAATAAAAGCGAACAAATGTTCGTAAACAAAGTATTATAAATTGAATTATTTTCAAAATCAATCAATTATGACGATTTTTTAATAATTATGTACAAAAATAATTAAATTTGAACAAAAGTGTCATAAATGGTTGAAAATTATTGGTTTTTCAAGTTATAATCACAATAAACGGAGGAAAAATAAATGAGTTATCACGGAAAAACAATGTTATCTTGCTATAATACGCTTGATTGTGTAGTTGGTCAAATTGAGAACATAATCAAAACAAAAGTAAAAAATTCGTTCTATAATTTTAGCCCAACATACGACCAAGCCGAAAAGATTTTAAAACTTGGCGAAGTTAGGTTAGATTTACTTGAACTTAAAGAAATTACGTCAGAAGTTTTAAAGGAACTAAGCGAAGTTGATAGAATTTTAATTTGCTATAAATATTTCGGCATTTTGCCAGAAGATAAAAACTTTGACTTAACGTCACGCAATTATTTTAGAAAACAACAAAGGGCGATAGAAAAGTTTGATAATAAGTTAAAGTCTAAAGGCTACGACGAAGAATGGTTTAAGAATAAATATTTAAAAATAGCCTTTATTGCAGGCGTGTATAAAAAAATGATAAACGAAGAAGGAAAAAAGCACGTTAGATAATATGGATATTTATAGTTATGAAAACCTTTTAGAATATATTGCGTTTATAAGGTGTTATTCAATTTTTATAAATATAAAAAAAGTGCATGGTAATAAAGAAGGCTAATTATCGCTATCTAGTTGTTTTTGCTTAGGCGGTTTAAATAGGGCGTATACGATTGCAATACAAATTATAGACAATCCAATTATTATAATAACTTGCAAGTTTTCAGCAGGTAAACTTGAAATTTCAGATTTGTCTATATCGTCGTTTATTGGTTCGTCAACTGTTGGAGTTAAGTCTTCAATTGGGTTTTGATGATTAGGTATGCTAAACGGGTTTAGCGAGTTTAAGTCAAAATATCCAAGTTTATTATTGCAATAAACGTAAGAAATTTCCGCGCCGTTATCCTTTATAAATTTACCATAATATATCATAAAAGTATTTTCAGTCACGTTAAAATACGCCTTTTTTAAATTGGCGTCGTTAAAAAGCACGTCGCTACAATATGCTGAAACTTTTATAGTTGAGTATGGATTTATTGGCAAATAGTCTACTTCTAAAAGTTCTTCATACTTTAAGTAGCCGATAATTAAAGGGAATTCTTCACCCTCAGGTCCATAACTTGCTTTAACAACGTTGTTTTGAACGCTTTCAACTTTAACGTAATAAGAGTATGGTATTTCAAAAATTTTGTTAGTAAAAGTACTGTCAGAATACATATAAACGTTTTTTTCTACTACTCTTAAATAACGTTCACTTTTAGCGCTAGCGGTAAAGTTAGTAATGTGAGTATTAAAAATAAAGATAACTGCAGTAATAAGTAATGCTACATATTTTTTCATAGTTTACTTATTATAACCTAAATTTTATGCCAAAAATTGTAAAATAATTGATAAACAAGAGGTATTTAGTAAAATGCAACAAGACGTAATATCTAAAATTAAAAAAATAGAGAACGAGCAAAAGCGTCGCTATGATAACAATTTAATATTTAGATATAACCAAGGCAAAAAAATACATAAAAAACAAGTTGCATTTCACAAATGCAAAAAACGAAACAGATGGGTGTTCGGTGGCAATCGTAGTGGTAAAACTGAGTGCGGTGCAGTTGAAGTTATTTATATGGCAAGGGGTATTCACCCGTACCGCAAGAATAAAAACGGAGTTTTCGGTTGGGTAGTGTCACTATCAACGCAAGTCCAGCGTGACGTAGCGCAAGAAAAAATTTTAAAATACCTAAACCCCGATTGGATAGAAGATATAACAATGCTATCGGGTAAAAAAGACAGCCCTAAGTCAGGTGTTATAGACCAAATAAAAATAAAATCGGTTTTAGGTGGCACGTCAATTATAGGTTTTAAAAGTTGTGACCAAGGTAGAGAAAAGTTTCAAGGAAGTTCACTTGATTTCGTGTGGTTTGACGAAGAACCGCCAAAAGACATTTACGACGAGTGCCGAATGCGTGTTTTAGATAAGCAAGGCGATATTTTTGGCACAATGACACCGCTTAAAGGTTTAACTTTTATATATGAAGAAATTTATTTAAACTTATCAAACAATAAAGAAGTATGGTACGAGTTTATTGAGTGGGCGGACAATCCGTACCTTAATAAGAAAGAAGTAAAACTACTGACTTCTAGTCTAAGTGAAAGAGAACTAGAATCACGTAGATACGGCAAATTTTTTGAAGACACGGGTCACGTATATACAGAGTTTGACGAGAACGTTCACGTAATAGAGCCGTTTACCGTTCCTTTTGACTGGCAAGATATTCTCTCTATTGACCCTGGTCTTAAAAATCCGTTATCTTGCCATTGGTATGCAGTTGACTATGACGGAAACGTATACGTAGTTGCCGAGCATTATTTGGCAGGCGTTGACGTTGAAACGCACGCTAAAGCCATAAAAGATATATCTTCTAAGATTGGTTGGCATAAAGATTTTAACGGTAAAATAAGGGCGCTTATTGACTCTGCGGCAAATCAAAAGACGCTTGCTTACTCAAAAAGCGTTGCCGAACTGTTTTACGATAACGGCATAAACGTTCAAACAAACGTAAATAAAGATTTGTTTACAGGTATAAATAGAGTTAAAAGTTATTTTAAATCAAATAAACTATTTATATTTAAAAACTGTGTAAATTTAATAAGAGAAATTAAAGGGTATAGGTGGGGTAATGAAGATTTGCCAGTTAAAAAAGACGACCACTCTCTAGACGAACTTAGGTATTATATTATGACTAAACCACATACCGATACCCCTAAAACGACTTTGACTGAAGTCCAAAAGGACAAGCAAAAGTTAATAAGAAAGGTAAGGCGAAACCAAGGAGGTAAAAGTTATTAATGAAGAAATTAAAGATGCGCTTATAAAAAGGGCGATAGGTTATGACGCTACTGAAATAACCGAAGAATATCAAGAAGATAACGATGGTAATATTCGTATGACTAAGAGAAAGGTCGTATCAAAAAACGTTCCCCCTGACGTTTCCGCTCTAAAACTTTTAGTAGAAAGTAGTGAGTACGAAGACCTTAAAAATTATAGTGACGAAGAATTGCAAAAAGAAAAACTAAGGCTACTTAATGAACTTAAAAATATGGAGGAAAATAAATAAAATGGTATTAACTGAAAGCAAAGTAAAAATCGTTTGCGATATAAAAGGTTGCAATAACATTGCAAAATATTTTATTAGATTAGATAAGTCGGCAAATATTGCCGACAGTTTAAAGTTATGCCCAACGTGTTCGGCAACACTACTAAAATTATTGAAAAAAAAGTTTGAAAAAAAGGAGAATACAAGTGGAAAAAATATCTAAAACCTTGCTTAAAAGAAAGCAAGAAGAAGACCTTATTTCAGCGGTCTTTGAAGATTTAGAAAGCAGGCGTAAAGACAGATTTTCTATTGAAAAACAATGGAAATTAAACTTAAATTATTTAGCGGGCAATCAATACTGTGAAGTTGATATGCACGGCGAAGTAAGACAAGAAGACAAATATTATGGTTGGCAATCAAGAAGCGTGTTTAATCATATTGCGCCAATTATTGAAACAAGGCTTGCAAAACTAACTAAGGTTAGGCCAAGTATGTCGGTTAGAGCGTCAAGTTCGGAAGATAGCGACTTAAAAACTGCTGAAATTTCTACCGAGATTTTAAAGGCAACTTATCAAAGAAATGCTCTAGATAGCGTTATTTCTAAAGCGACTACGTTATCTGAAGCGCTCGGAACTTCTTTTTATAAAATTACTTGGAATAATAAAAAGGGTAAATTATTAGGCGAAAAAGACGGTATGGCCATAAACGAGGGCGACGTTGAAATTTCGGCAATATCACCTTTTGAAATTTTTCCTGACTCAATATACCACTCTGAACTTAGCGATATGCAAAGCATAATTCACGCAAGAGCAGTTGACGTAAACGTGATTGAAGAGCAATACGGCGTATTAGTTAAAGGCGAAGATATTGACGTATTTAACTTAAACACAACAGAAATTTCTTCTAACGGCGGTTATGAAAGCAAAAAGGTATCTTCAACTTTAAAAAACCACGCTTTAGTCGTTGAAAAATACGTTGCTCCTAACAAAAGTTATCCAAATGGTAGACTTATTGTAGTTACGAAAGACGCGTTATTGTTTGACGGTGACTTGCCGTATAAAAACGCTAACGATTTTAAAAGAGGTTTTCCTTTTATAAAACAAGTAGCGATAGAAAGAGTAGGTTGTTTTTTTGGTGAGAGTGTCATAGAAAGGTTAATTCCATTACAAAGAGCGTATAACGCCGTTAAAAATAGAAAATACGAGTTTATGAATAGGGTTAGCATGGGCGTGCTTAACGTAGAAGACGGCTCAGTTGATACCGACGACCTTGTTGACGAGGGTTTACAACCGGGTAAAGTTATAGTTTATAGGCAAGGTAGTAGACCGCCTGAAATTATGCCTACAAGCCAAATACCCGCCGATTTTACTTATGAAGAAGAAAGGCTTTCAAGAGAGTTTGTCACCATTTCAGGTACAAGTGAAGTTGCAAGAAACGCGGATATTTACAATTCAACGTTGTCAGGCTCGGCTCTTGAACTTTTAATTGAGCAAGATGAAACTAGAATTTCGGCAACTGCCGAGAATATACGTAAAGCGGTTAAAGAGATGGCAAAACAAGTCCTTAGAATTTTTAAACAGTTTGCTACAAGCACACGTATTATGAAAAGTGCGGGCAACGGCAAAGCGGTAAAATTATTTTACTTTAACTCTAGCGACGTATCGTCTGACGACGTTGTTTTTGATACTGAAAACGATATTATACAAACTCCTGCACAAAAGAAAACGGCACTTCTTGAAATGTTAAGAACAGGTCTACTTTCAGGTGACGACGGTATTATAAGTTTAAGAACAAAAGGTAAAATTTTAGATATTTTAGGGTATGGCTCACTTGATAACGCCCAAGATATGGCTAATTTACATAGAAGTAAAGCCGAAAAAGAAAATATAGATATGATTACTAAAGAAGTTTTAGTAGACGAATACGATAATCATAACATACACCTAGAAGAACATTTAAGAAAAATTTTGGAAGAAGACGTTAATAAAGATAAAAATAAAAAATATTTAGACAGGCTTAAAAAACATTATTTTGAGCATAACAACGTTTTACTTAAAACAGAAATTTTAAAGGGGACGACAAATAATAATGAACAATGAAAATAAAATAGCGGGTGAAAACGAGCAAGATAAGTCGTTAAATTTACAAACGACGGCGCAAACTGCAGCGGCAGACGAGATAGGCGGCGCTACGACTAACGATTTTGGAAAATTTAAAGATTTAAAAGGCTTGCTCAACGCTTACAACGCTTTACAATCTGAATTTACTAGACGCTGTCAGAGAGTAAAAGAGTTGGAAAGGGAAAACACTCAAATAAAAGAAAAAATTTCAAATGAAAATTCTTTATATTCGGGTAGTGAGTGGGAAGAAAAAGCATTTTTGGAAACTTTCCCTGATGCGGTTTCTTATTTAAAATCTCTTAAAGATATTGCCACCATATCAGGAGATAACAGTAAAGGGCGAATTGGAAGAGCATATTTAAAAAAATTGCAAAGCGACTACGATATGAATAACGACTATTATAAATCGTACGAATACGTAAAAAACGCCTTGGAATCTTATCCTGAACTAAAAAGTGAAATAATTAAAAATTATTTGCTTGAAGTTGAAAGTTCTAAACCAACAGTCAAACTGATGACTGGCAACGCTCAGGCGACGGTATCGCCGGCGTCAAGGCCTAAAAATCTTGCTGAAGCAGGCGAGATTGCAAAACAATTATTTGAAAAACATAAGGAGAACATTAATTTATGATAACAATGAAAAATGCAGACGACGCTTTAAAGTCGGCTTATTTAGGTGTTGTTAGCGAACAACTTAACACGGCAATCAACCCATTACTTGCTAAAATTAAACAATCAGCGCAAGACGTTTGGGGTAAAGAGATTAGAAGACTTGCTCAATACGGTCTTAACGGCGGTGTTGGTGCAGGCGATGAAGACGGACTACTCCCAGAAGCAGCGGGAAATAATTACGAGCAATTCGTATTAACCCTTAAAAACCTTTACGGTACTATTGAAATTAGCGATAAGGCTATTAGGGCTTCTGAAAACAGTTCAGGTGCGTTTGTAAACTTATTAAACGCTGAAATGGAAGGTCTTTTAAAAGCGTCTTCATACAACTTTGGTAGAATGCTTTTCGGTGACGGTAGCGGTGTTTTAGCAAAAGTTGAAAGTATTGATAACGGCATTGTTAAAGTGTCAAACGTTAAAAACTTTGTTGAAGGTATGGTCGTTGACTTCCGTAGTGCCGATAATGGCGACGTTATTACAGGTTGTGGCGCTAGAAGAGTAATGGTAGTTGATAGAATTAACAAAACTATTTCAGTATCAGGCGCAACGTTATCTAGCGTAAACATTCCAGAAAACAGTACTATTACCGTTCAAGGCTCATACAACCAAGAAATTACAGGTTTAGGTGCTATTTTTAAAACAACAGGCGATATTTACGGCTTGTCTAGAAGCACTCATAAATGGTTAATTCCATATATTAAGAATAACGTAGGCGAAATTTCTGAAACCGTTATTCAAACTGCTATTGACTATCTTGACGAGACAACAGGCTCTAACGTAAACTTTATCGTTTGCTCTAGCGGTGTAAAAAGAGCATTCCAAAACCATATGTCTACCTATAAAAGAAACGTTGACGTTATGGATTTAAGCGGTGGTTATAAAGCCCTTTCTTATAACGGTATTCCAATAGTTTCTGATAGATTCTGTCCAGAAGGAACTATGTATTTATTAAATACCGACGACTTTATTTTACACCAACTTTGCGATTGGAAGTGGCTTGAGGGCGAAGACGGTAGAGTTATTAAACAAGTTGCTGATAAGCCTGTTTATAAGGCAACACTTGTTAAATATGCCGACCTTATATGCTCACGTCCTTGCGGTCAAGCAATGCTCACAGGTATTACGGAAGCCTAACTAAAATAATTACAAGCGAGAATTTTTTCTCGCTTGATAAGGAGATAATATATGACGGTAAAAGACGTTTTAAAAACAGTTGCATTACTAATAAATAGAGCGGATATCTTAGATTTTTTTAATAACGGATACACAGACGATTATAATGAAATAGAAGACGACGTCAACTTGCTAATTACTTGTTATAACATAGTAGCAGACGAAATTGCTACCGAGTATTATAAACTTAATATGACTGAAAAGTTTACGTGTCTAAACGGCGTTTTAAAGTTTTCGCAATTTACAAAAAATCCTATAATTATCAACTCTATTAAAGACGACTACGGTAATGACGTAAAATATAAAGCATTATTGGGCGAAATTACACTAGATAAGCCATTAGTTAACGTTGAATATTCATATACTCCTGATACAAAGGGGTTAGACGATATAAGCGATTTTTCGTCTACCCCTATAAATAAAAGGGTTATTGCATACGGTGTTGCAACTGAGTATTTACTTGTAAAAGGCGCTTTTGAAGAAGCAGTTGTTTGGCACGATAAATACGTTGAATCATTAAAAGGTTCGGTAATTAAAAGTAAAAATAAAAAATTAAAAGGTAGGATTTGGAGATGATTTTTAATAAAAAGTCTATAAAAGTACCTACCGTAATTAAAAAAAAGATAAATTTAAATTCATTTTTATTTAAAGGCGACGCCTCATTAGACGACGAATTTAATAACGTTGTTGATTCGTCAACTCTTATTAATTTTGACTCGTCGTCAGGCGCTTTAAAAAGGGGAGTAGGAATAACTGATTTTTGCTCTAATTCTACAATTGATTTAACCGATTCAACTATAACGCCACTTAGCGTTTATTTTTACAAAAGATATGACGGTACAACCCTAAAAAACGACGATAGACTAATAGTGTATGCTAGCAATAAAAAATTGTATAGTTTAAAGTTAAATGACAAAGAAAGTGGTTTTACCCTTATTGAAAACAGTTATTTTGAAGAAAAACCGTGTGCAATCAACTACAACTATTCAAATGAAGATATTTTACTTATATCTTCTAGTGTTGACGGGTTATTTTTACTTAGCGGGTTAAATTTAACTAAAGTTGAAGACGCTCCGCCAATAACTTCTATGTGTATACATAGCGAAAGGTTGTTTGCAACAACTTCAGGCGAAGGCACTGCTTTATGGTTTTCTGACGATTACAATCCTACAAATTGGTTTATTTCGTTAGACGAAGGCGGTTATATTGAACTTGTTGACGGTAGGGGAAAACTGCTCAAAGTTATAAGTTTTTTAGATTACGTTTACGTTTTTAGGTCTTACGGTATATCGCGAATTTCGGCTTTTGGAGACCAAACTGAGTTTAGTGTAGATAATTTATTTAATAATATTGGCAAAATTTATGGAAATACGGTCACCGAGTGTGGCTCTTACGTATTCTTTTTAACAAGTACGGGGCTTTATAGGTTTAACGGTATTGATACGGTAAAAGTTTTGCCGTATTACAATAAATTTCTAGACGGCGTTGATAATGAAGATAGTAAAGGTGTATATTACAATGGTAAATTTTATTTACTTGTAAACGCTAAACTAAGTGGTAATTTTATTGAAAAGGTTCTTATCGTTTACGACGTGTATAATAAAACGTCATACATAGCAAAAGGTTTAAAAGTTAAAGATTTAGAAATATTGCAAGGCGAAGAATACGAAGTTGTTTTTGCTTCAACTAGTAAAATTTCAAAACTTACATATGACGGTAAAAAATATCAAAAACCCCTTAAAAAACAGTGGATAAGCGGTGAGACTGATTTTTCTATACCAACCGATAAAAAACGGTTAGAAAAGATAACTTTGTTTACTTTAGAGCCAATTACGCTTACCGTGACAGTTGATAATATTGACTATTATTACGACCTTAAAGGTGGCAATATTACTCAAAATATAGACAAAGTTGGTAGAAATTTTTCGTTTAAAATTACGTCAAGAACGTCAAATCCTAAAGTGTCTAAACCCATCTTATTTTTTAGTTATATTAAGGAGAATTTATGGTAGTAAACGATTATGGCAAAAGGGCTTATTACCTTGCCTGCAAACTTGAAAAAAGATTAGAAAAACTTGAAAAAAATGCGATAGAATCTACATATAATGAAGTAATTTTCAATTTTAGCGATAGCCTAAATTCGGCTTATTATCAAAAGGCTTTTTCTGTAAATGCTTTAAGAGAAAACAAGTATTTAATATCAGGTAGCATAGCGGTATCGGGAGATAGTAGTTTAGAAGTTTTAGTAAACGTTTACGTAGGTAGCGTGCTTGCTAATACTTTTAATCTTTTAGTAAACGAGCAAAAAGAATTTTCTTTTGAGTCCACCTTTAAAAAGGGCGTTAACGAAATTAGGATTGAAATAAACTCTACGGGTAATATTTTATTAGAAGCCCTTAATTTTAAAATTTGTGGCACAGTAAATTACGTAGAAAGTTCAAACAGTCTATCTAGTCTAGTTTATGACGGCATTGATTATATTGGTCACTTTTGTAATGACAAGTTTACCATTTATAAATACGACACAAGTGTTGGGCTTATTAAATTAAAAGAAATTTTAGGCGTATTAGAAGCGTCTTTCTTCGGTGTTAAAGACGGCGTTATTTATATGGCGGGCATAGATACCGAAAGAAATTTAATTTATATACAGTATAACGTAAATAACGGTGGCTTTATAAAAAGAGAAACTGGCGTTAAAAACGTTTCTTCAGTTTGTGGGTACCTTATAAATTACACTCTTGTAATATATTTTTCTAAACTAAACGAAATATACAAAGGTGGCTTTACAAATGGAAACGTTTTTATATACGAAAAGACGGGTAGAAAAGGCGTAAAACTTTATTCTGACCCTTTAGCCCGTGATAGATACGTCGTCGTTGATAAATTATTAAATACTAAACTTATCGTTAACTAAAATTCCCCCAAATAAAATAAAAACCGTTAAGGAGATAAAATGAGTACTTTTAATTTAAAATACGGCAAAAACTATCACGTAAAAGTTAATGAAAATGGAGATTTAACTTTAGAATATACCGACGGAAAAAGTTTATATAATCAAACGCTATCAGCAGGCAATTTGTCTAGTCAAGTGCTTGTAGATTTTTGTGAAGAAAGAATAGTTTTATCTGACGGTAAAGTTCTAAGAAGAATAAGAGATAATTTGATATTATCAAATTAAAACGGAGAATATTATGTACAATATAGAAGAAAGAATAAATAATTGGTATAAAAACCAGTCTAAAAAACCACTTGTAAGTGAAGACGATAGCGACAAAAATACCGAAAACAAAACGTATGCTAAACGAAAAATTGTAAACGGAGTTATCGTCAATCCCGAGTCAAGAGATGAACTTGCCCACAACGTTCAAGAATATATAAATCAACTTAAAAACATATATTACGGCAAGCCTAATAAGGTTGAAGAAAAAGAGTTTATGACCGATGAAGAAATTGACTCTATAGCAACAACTGAAAGTGAGAAAAAGCATGAAAATTCACTTCTTAAAGAAAATCTTAAAAACGAAAGCGAGTTAAGGGGCTTAAACAACAAAAAAGAAACGGCTACAAAAAAGTTAGCAAGCGATGTTGATAAGATTGAAAACGATTACGATAATAGTGTTAAAACGACAAAAGACTCTGCTATTAAAAACGGCATTTCACGCTCTACGATATTAGACGGTCAAATTGAAAGTGCATCTTCTCAAAAGCAAGCGGACTTAAAGGTTGCAAGTGACGAGTTAGATGAACTTTTAAAATTAACAAACGATGAAATTGCCGACGAAAATGCAAGGCACGAAATCGCACTTAGTGATATTGAAAATGCAAAAGAAAACACTAAAAAAGACGTTGTTGACGACTTAAAAGCGGAAAGGAAGAAAATTATTGACTTAGAAAACTTACTAGGCGATAATATAAGCAAAGTTTATAAGCAAGAAAATCCGTCAAGAGAAGTTTTAGACGTTTACCAAAAAATAATTGACGAGTGCGTTGCTTATTATCAAACTTTAGACAAAGAAACCGCTGCAAAAGAGTTTGAAAACGATACCGAACTTCAATATATGCTAGGGCATTTAAGCGATATTATTGGCACTTACGTGACCGGAAAACTTAAAGTTAAATAAAATACTTGCCTAAATTTAGTAATTATAGTATAATTATCTAGAAAAGGGGTATTTTATGAAGATTACTAACGGGGTAAGGATTGCTACTGCAAATAAAATTTTATGCGTAAAAACGTTAATTGCTAGATTAGTCGTCACACTTATAATGATTTTTTCTGTTTTTAACTTTGCCAAATTGATTTTTGAGCCTATTTTTAAAAGTGAAGAATTAAAGGTTTTGCTTAACTTAATTCGTGAAACTATAAAGAATTTTATTATAATGCAACCTGAAACTACCGCTAGCGCTGATTTTAAGAATGCTTTTTCAAACTTGCTTTCTTTTATTTACTCTAAAATGAGTAGTATAGTGTGGGTTTCAATAGGTATTATAATAGTAATGCAAGTAATTCAGTTTTTATACGCTATTTGCGACTATATAATCGGCGTTAATATAAACGAGCATATGTCTAGTATGCGCCATGCAGGTTTTTTCAGCACGTTAATTGAAAATTTTAAAAACGCTTGCAGGTACGCTTTATGCAAAACGTTGTTCTTGTTTATCTATAACACGATAACGATTGTGTTAGTTGTTTTAATATTTATTGCTTTAATAGGTAAACTTGGAATTTTTACGTTATCACTTATTTTATTCTTATCTATTTTATTTGTTGCGATTAAGTTATCGTTTATCGGTCAAGTTCTTCCAAAAATCGTTTGTGAGAATAAAAAACCTTTTAACGCTTTTAAAGAAGCAGTTAAGGAAGCCGATTTTTATACGTTTATGCAAAGGGCGCTTTCTTACTTTATAATGTCTATCGTAGTATACGTAGTTAGTACGGTAGCGTCTATTGTATCTTTCGGTGTATCTTACTTAGTAGTTTTACCACTTAGTTCAGTAATCTTCGTAACTTTAAGATTTGTTGATTATTACACTATAAATCACAAAAAGTATTACGTGACGTTTGATATGGTTGTCGTTCCAAAAGAACTTCGCCAAAATGATGAGCATTTATTAAATCAAGTTGATATTTAAAAAAAAGCCAACGTAAACAAAGTACGTTGGCTTTTTTAATTTTGTTCTTTATATTTTTTTAACGCTTTAGCAAGTTGGTCAGGGCACGACGTGTTCGCTCTGCATTTAATACCTTCTAGTAGGGAAACAACTTCGTCTACGTCACGGTTTTCAACTAGTTTTGCTACGCCTTGTAAATTTCCCATACAACCACCAATAAATTTTACGTTTTTTACCTTATTATCATTAGTCACTTCAAATAAAATTTGTCTTGAGCAAGTTCCGTAAGTATTGTATGTGTTCATAATTTCTCCTAGTCAACTAAATTTTCATAAATTAAAGCGTATAAATTACCTGCTTTTTCTTCCCATTTTTTATAGATATTTTTAGCAATTTGTCTATTTGGTACGTTGAACTTTAGTTCTAAATTAGGTTGGTTTACGTCGTTTATTTTTAAAAATACGGTGTAGGTAGAATCTCTATTCATAAAATAGTCCGCCGTACATTCTTGCTTTCTTCTATACCTAGAACGGTGTTCTTTAATAAATGCCGAAATGTTTTCTCTTGTAGAAGACGGAATTTTAACGTAAAACTCTGCTAAGCAATATCTTCCTTCAGGAGTGATGGAATATAGTGCATCACCATAATGCGCTACGTTGTATATAAAAGACTCTTCAAGCAACTTATTCAGTATTGGCTTGCAGTCCATATACGATATCCACGAATTAGAAGAACAACACATATCAATAATAGTGTTTTCTGATAGCGGACACTCCATCTTATCAAAGACGAATAATAGTATTAATTTGTTAATAAAAGCATCGCCTTTAACTAGCATTTTTCCTCCGTGTAATTGTCAATGTTCAATATTTAACCTAAAATTAAAACGCTTTAAAAAACAAGTTTTCTAAACGTTGCCAAGATATTATACATAATTTTTAAATAAAAATCAACAGTTTATGATAAAATTCTTGATACTTAACTAATCTTATGTTATACTTTATATATATTATCGCAAATTTTGCGAAAAATAATAGGTGAAAAATGAGAACAAGAGAAGAATCGTTGAATAATTTTTGTAAACTTATAGATAGTTTAACGTCAACTAAGTACTTATTAGTATCTTCTAAGATTTTTGACGTTGTGACTTATATAAACTCTTCAAAATTATTATCTGATGCGTTTAGTTATTTTACTAAAGACTTTAATTTTGAAGAAGTTTTAACAAGTTGTTTTTGTATAGACGGCGAAGATAAAAGGTTTATATTACCCGACAAAAATACTGACGTTTTAGCCCTTGTATATCTTCTTTTGAAAGAGATGAACTCAAAACGCTTACAACTTACAGACTTATTAGATTTTTTTGAGGGCGGTAAGAATTATGAGATTTCGTACGTTAATTTTTGTAAAGAAGTGCTTATTCCGTTTAAGTCTTACACCTATCAAATAGGTATGCAAATTATAAATAACACTCAAGGTGACGAGTCTGAACCTACTATTCCAACTCAAGAAGACGAATACGTTAACGAAACGACTCCACCTGAGGCTTTTAACGAAAATTGTAACGACTATGCAACGCTTAGGCGACTTATTGATTTAGATAGGTTGTCTATTATGCAAAGCAAACTTCATGAAAGTGATAAAGAAGAGTTAGAGTACGTTTTAAAATTATTTGAAAATGAACTTAAGGGGCTTGATAAAGACAAAATTAAGTTGTCGTACTTGGCGTACTATTATTGTATGAAACCATTTAAAAAAGTTAAAAACAATCTCAAAGAGATTGCCGAAATTTTAATTAGTAATGAATTGTTATAAAATGTATTATGTTGGTGTAGATATAGGCGGAATGTCAATAAAAATAGGCATAGTAGACGGTAATGGTAAAATTTTACGTCAAACTGCTATAATTACTGAAAAAATTACGCCTGAACTTCAAATTGAAAAAGTAGCAAATAAGATAGAAGAACTTTTAAAAACCTATGGTTATACTAAAGACCAAATTAAGGGTGTTGGCGTTGGTTGTCCAGGTGCAATCACTAAACAAGGTATGGTAAGAAGTTCTTCTAATTTAAAGTGGACTTATTTTCCACTCAAAGAATTGCTAGAGTCTTTAATAGGTTTGCCAGTTAGGGTTGCAAACGATGCCGATGCCGCAACTTTAGGCGAATATATCTTTGGTATCAATAAAAAATATGATAACGTTGTTATGTTTACGTTAGGTACAGGCGTAGGCGGCGGTATTATCATTAATAAAAAACTCTACGAAGGAACAAACGGCGTCGTTGCAGAACTTGGGCATATAAACTTACGCCTAGGCGGTCATAAATGCGGTTGTGGTAGACGTGGTTGTTTTGAGCAGTACGCATCGGCAACTGCATTAATTAGACAAACTAAATACGCTATGAATAAAGATAAGTCTAGCCTTATGTGGGAGTTGTGTGAAAACAGTTTAGATAAAGTTGACGGCAAAACGGCGTTTATGGCCGCAAAAGCAGGGGATAAAACGGGTAAAAATGTCGTTGAGAAATACGTTTCATATATTGCCGAAGGTCTTTTAGATTATTGCAATATATTCCGCCCTGACGCCTTTATAATAGGCGGCGGAATTAGTAAAGAAGGTAGGTATTTAACTGATAAAATCGTTAAGTATTTAGATATGATGGACTACGGCTACCCAGGTTCTCCTAGGGCTGAAGTTTTAACGGCTACTTTAAAAAACGATGCGGGCATTATTGGTGCGGCATCACTTATTGCGGAGAATGATAGTATATGAAAGCAGTAGTACAACGCGTATTAAACGCAAAACTTAAAGTTGACGGTAATTTGATTAGTGAAATTGATAACGGTTTAGTCGTGTTTTTTGGTGTAGGTAAGGGTGACGATAACTCTAAGGCTGACTACCTTGCTTCAAAAATAGCAAAATTAAGAATATTTAAAGACGAAAACGGCAAAATGAACAAGTCGGTTTTAGACGTTGGCGGTCAAATTTTATGCGTTTCACAATTTACCTTATACGGAGACGTGTCGCACGGCAATAGGCCTAGTTATATTGAAGCCGAAGTTCCCGAAATTGCCAGTAAAACGTACGATTACTTTTGTCAAAAAATACAAGAAAACGGCGTTCAATGTAAAAAAGGTATATTCGGTGCGGATATGAAAATTACGCAAACTAACGACGGGCCAGTCACTATAATTTACGAGGTGTAAAGTGATTGACAATTTTAATAACAAAGTGCAAGAAAAAATTAAAGAATTCGCCCTTAATTTAGGAGTTGATTTAGTTGGTTTTTCTTGTATAAAAAAAAGCCCTATACCAAAGCAAGAAGAATTGACTTATGCAATAACTATTGCCGTTAAACTTCCTGACGCCGTGTTAAAAACTATTGAAGATAGACCTACTATCTCATATTTTCACGAGTATCGCTCTGCAAATGCTTTTTTAGATAACTCAACTTTTAGATTGTCAAGGTTTATTGAAAATTTAGGCTATCTTGCCTTTCCAATACCCGCATCACAAAGTTTGCCTAATAGCGAGTATTTGTCAACTTTTTCTCATAAAATCGGAGCAAGGCTTTCAGGTCTTGGATTTATTGGCAAAAGCGGTCTATTTATATCAACAAAATACGGTTCAAAAGTACGTTTAGCAACCGTTTTAACTAATCTTCCTTTAAGGAGCGAAAACCCAATAATTGAAAGTGCTTGCAAAAACTGTAATATTTGCGTAAATGCTTGTCCTGCAGGTGCAATTAGCGGTAAAGAGTACGTTGATGGTGTTTCAAGAGAAGAACTTTTCTCTAGCGAAAAATGCTCGCATAATATGAAACGTTATAAAGACGTTGGTAGAGGGGCAGTTTGCGGTATTTGTATTAAAGTTTGTCCTTATAACAATATAAATAAAAGTTGACAAAATTTAAAATTTTTAGTAAAGTATATAAATATATCGTAGGAAGTATTTATGAAGAATTATAAAATATCTTTAGCAGGCGACATTGGTAGTGGAAAATCTACCGTTGGTCAAATACTAAGTAAAAATTTTAATTTAGAAAAAGTATCTATTGGCGTAATGCTTAGAAATATGGCTATTGAGTACGGTATGGACGTTAATGAATTTAACGCTTATATGGAGTCGCATAGTGAAATTGACGGTATTTTAGATAACAAACTCAAAGAGTTTGAACTTAAAGACGGCA
This sequence comes from Christensenellaceae bacterium, assembly GCA_045648085.1. Taxonomy (GTDB): domain Bacteria; phylum Bacillota; class Clostridia; order Christensenellales; family Borkfalkiaceae; genus HGM11412. The sequence continues at coordinate 26,567 of JAZRNF010000023.1, forward strand.
ATTACTTATTTGACTCACGTATGGCTTGGCATTTCGTTCCGTCAAGTTTTTCAGTATATATTAAAGTAAGCCCTGAAATTGCTGCTAAAAGGATAATGAAAGCAAATCGTTCTAGCGAGTTATATAAAAGCATTGACGAAGCGGTTGAAAGTATTAAAGTACGACGTAAAAGCGAAGTTTTAAGGTACACTAAACTATATTCAGTTGACGTGACCGACCTTAGCAACTATGATTTAGTTGTTAATTCGGATGATAAAACCCCTGAAGAAATTGCTAAAATAATTTCTTTAGAATTTGAAAAATGGTTAAATAAATAAGAGGTGAATTTATGCATTGGGCAGAGAAAATTGCATTAGAAGTTATAAGCAGAAATCCAAATAAAGAAGAATACGTGTGCGCTGCGGGTATAAGCCCATCAGGTTCAGTACACATCGGTAATTTTAGAGACGTTGTCACAAGTTATTACGTTGTTTTAGCGCTTAGAAATATGGGCAAAAAAGCAAGATTATTATTCTCTTGGGATGAGTTTGATAGGTTAAGAAAAGTTCCATCTAACATCGCTCCGTTAGACCCTAATTTCGGCGATTATTTAGGTATGCCTTACGCTTGGATACCTGACCCATACAAAAAATGTTCTTCATACGCTGAATATAACGAAAAAGAGTTTGAAGCGTCACTTAAAGAACTTTGCATTGAGCCTGACTATCGTTATCAAGCAAAAATGTATACTTCAGGCAAGTATACCGAAGGTATAATCAATGCAATACAAAAAAGAAAAGAGATTTATGACGTTTTAATGAAATATAAAACTCAAGATTCTGACGAAGGTGAAAGAGAAAACTATTATCCACTTAACGTTTACTGTCAAGACTGTAAAAGGGATACTACAAAAGTAATATCTTCATCTGAAAACGGCGAAGAAATCACTTATACTTGTAAGTGTGGTGCTACTCATACCGTAAACGTTAGAGAATATCATAATATCAAACTTGTTTGGAAAGTTGACTGGCCAATGCGTTGGGGTTATGAAGGCGTTGACTTTGAGCCAGGTGGAATTGACCACGCTGCATCTAGCGGTAGTTTCGTTGTTTCTAGCGATATTGCTAAAACAGTTTTAGGCGTAGAGCCACCACTTTTCCAAGGTTATGGTTGGCTTTCTATTGCAGGTCTTGGCGATATGCACTCATCAACAGGTAATAATATTACTCCTGCAACAGTTCTTAAGGTTTATGAGCCTGATATGATTAGATGGCTTTTTGCTAAATACGAGCCAAAAGCACCTTTCTCATTTAACTTTGACGATACTATTATTAGGCATTATTCAGAGTTTGATAAGGGTTTAGAAGCGTACAAGAAAGGGGAAGCGGACGAATATAACACGTCAGTTTATAAATTTAGTTTAACAGGTGGCGATTCTACTATAAACAAAGTTCCTTTCGGCGTACTTAGTTCAGTTGCAACTATCGTTGACTTTAATCCAAGCGCTGTAAAAGATATTTTAGCAAAAGTAGGCGTTCCGTTTACTGAAAGTGATACTAGCCGTTTAGAAAGGGTTAAAAATTGGATAACCGTTCACCAACCAAGCAAACTTTATAAATTATTAAAAGAAAAGAACGTCGCTTTCATTGAAACGTTAGACGAAGAAGAAAAACTTGCTTGTAATAAACTTTACGACTATATTTCTAATAACGAAGTTAACGAAAAAGAAGTTCAACAATTCTTATATTCAGTTATCAATATTGAAACTTTAACTAAGAAAGAAAATATGGCTCGTCAACAAAAGTTCTTTAAAGTATTCTACAACTTACTTTTTGGAACAGATATGGGTCCAAGATTATATTTATTCTTAGCCGCTATTGATAAAAACGAATATTTATATTTATTAAGCATATAAAAATTACGCCAAAGCGATAACTGCTTTGGCGTTTTTAATTATCTAAACAATTAAAAAGAGTAAGCAAACAAATGCTTACTCTTTTTTAGTTTAAGTTTAAAGTTTTTTTATAGTATTCGTTATGAATAGTGTTCATTGTATCAACTAAATTACTGTCAAAATAAATTTCGGCAAATTTATAAACGGCGTTTTCAATATCTTTAACCGATTTTACAAAAACTTTATCAGTATAAGCAGTGACGGTATCTCTATTAAACTTAAAGTTGAATTGCGGATAGGTTTTTACTAACTTTTCTTGTGTTGTGACGTAGTCTTTAATAGGTAGACCGGCAAAATCTGCATAGCAGGTCACCGAATACGACCAAGGTGTATCCTTTCCGTTTTTTCTAGACTTTGATTTTACAAAGAATACTTGAAATTCAAAAGTGTTTTTATATTTCGTAGCAAAAAGGTACGTTAGTCGGGAAAAGCAAGAAAATTTATCTATTTCAGCAATATAATCAATGCTGCTTTTTAAGTAGGTGTCGCTAGCGCCTGCTAAGTTAACTTTATACATGGCGTTTTTTAATGCCACGCTTGCTTTTTTAGGCGTTAAGCCAAAAATGTTAGTTAATATATTCATAATATTCCTCAAAAAAATAATGGCATAATTAAATTATGCCATTAAAATTACTTAGATGCTTTAATTTTGTTAAGTTTAACTGCTAAGCCAGACTTTTTGTTTGCAGCAGTGTTTTTAGCGAAAATATTTTTATGAACTGCTTTATCAATTGCAGACATAGTAGCAGGGAATAATGCTTCTGCTTCTTCAATCTTACCTGCATCAAGTAAAGCGTTAAGGTTTTTAATATAAGTTTTTACTTCTGATTTTTCACTTTTATTGATGCTTGCTTTTTTACTGTTTACAAGAACACGCTTCTTTGCTGATTTAATATTTGGCACGATAATATCTCCTTTTAACTCTATTTGATTTGAACAACACATATTTTATCACACTTTTTTTAAACTTGCAACTGTTTTTAACACTTTTAAAAAGTATATTATTAAAATAATTCAAATAGTATAAATATTGAGGTGTTTTATGATAGATAATTTTGTGTCTTTAGGCGGTATTGGGGTTATGGATAGCGGAATAGGTGGTCTAAACGTTTTAAACGCCATACAAAACCATTTTAAAAAAACTAATTTAGTGTATATTGGCGACAATAAAAATTCGCCTTACGGCAATAAAAGTGTTTACGAACTAAAAAAACTAGCAACAAATTCAATTTCAAAACTTCTTGACCAAAATGTAAAAATAATAGTCGTTGCCTGTAATACCTTGTCTACTACAATATTTGACTATATTAGAACGGTTTCTCCCGTGCCTTGTGTTCCTACTTTGCCAATAAACAATATTGGCTCAAAATATAATAAACCTGCAATTATCGCAACACCATCAACTTGTAATAGTTAGTACGTATCAAAAAACTTTGCTAACTTTTCAGTTGTACCACTTCCGTTTTTAGCAGGCGAGATAGAGCGATATGTTTTATCTCCCGAAAAAATTAGCATAGAAAAAGATTTAAGGGGTTTACCTGACGATACCGATTATTTATACCTAGGTTGCACCCATTATATATATTTAAAAAAGAAAATAAAAACTATATTAAACATTAAAGTTGAAGACAACGTAAACACAGTTTTAAATAATTTAATTGGCGTTGTAAGTAGTTTAAAGGTAAATTTAACGACTAAATATCCAACCCTTAACTTTATAGGCAACTCTAAAAATTACAATTTAAAAGTATATAACAGTGTCTTTGGTGGTCAAAAAACACATAAAGTGGTCGGATTTTCCCAAAATTTATAAAAAATTTTTAAAAAAATTACTAAAAGTGGTTGCAAGTGGTCAAAAAATGTGTTATTATATATCCATAAAAATAAAAAGGAGTAGTCTAATATGCTTTTATTCGGTGAATACGATCATCAAGTTGACGGTAAAAACAGAATACGCATACCATCGCGTTTTAAAGCCGTGATTGGTCAAGACTACGTTTTTATGAAAGGCTCTAACAAGTGCATTAGCATTTATCCTGTTAAGGTGTTTGAAGAACGCTATGGCAAGTTTGCCGAAGTTAGCGTATTTGATGCCGAAGGGCAAAGGGCACTTGCAGAAGTATTTGCTTCTTGTTTTCCGTCAAATGAAGACGGTCAAGGCAGGGTAGTAATACCTGAAAAATTAAGAGCATATGCGGGGATAGATAAAGATGTTGTTTCTATTGGTGTTGGTGACCACGTCGATTTATATGCAAAAGATGAAAGAGAAAGTTTAAATTCTTCTAAATCGTATAGCGACGTTGTTAGTGTTTTACAAGGAAAATTAAAATAATGGAATTTAAGCATATACCTGTCATGCTAAACGAGTGTTTAGATGGTTTAAATCTTAGTGATAACGGAATATACTTTGACGGTACCTTAGGTGGCGGCGGGCATTCTTACGAGATTTTAAAAAGGTCATCGCCAAACGGCAAGCTCATAGCGACTGATAGAGACCAAGAAGCAATTAATCACGCTAGCAGTCGTCTTAAAGATTTTGAGGGGCGCTACAATATAGTAAAAAGTAATTTTAAAGACTTTTTAACCGTTATTTCTGATTTAGGTGTATCGTCAATTGATGGAGCATTACTTGACTTAGGCGTAAGTTCCTATCAGTTAGACAACAGGGAAAGGGGTTTTTCGTATTTATCTTCAAACGTTCGCTTAGATATGCGTATGGACAAGTCTAGTGCACTATCGGCTTACGAAGTTGTAAACGAGTATTCTCAAGAGCAGTTAAAATATATTTTATCTACTTATGGCGAAGAAAAATTTGCAGGTAATATCGCAAAAAATATAGTATTTTCTAGAAAAGACAAGCCTATTGAAACTACCGGTGAACTAGTTGATATAATAGATAAATCAATACCGTACAAGTTTAAAAAAGACGGTCACCCTGCAAAGCGAACTTTCCAAGCAATACGTATTGCAGTCAATGAAGAGTTAGACGGTTTAGATACCGTGATATACGATATATTTTCTAAACTAAATAAAGGTGGTAGATTAGTAATACTAACTTTCCACAGTTTAGAAGACAGGATTGTAAAAAACGTATTTAAAGACTTAACTAGCGATTGTAGTTGTGATAAAAGGTTTCCTTGCGTGTGTGGCAGGGTAAAAAGGGGAAAAGAGATAACTAAAAAACCAATAACTGCAAGTAGTTATGAATGTGAAAATAATTCAAGAAGCAAATGTGCAAAACTTAGAATTATAGAAAAAATATAAAAATCTAAAATTTAGGTATACAATAAGGAGAACGCTAATATGTTTAATAATACTAAAACAGATATTATTGAAAGAAACACTTACGTTGACGAGTATGAAACTATAAACCCATCAATAGAAGTTAACGTATCTCAAGAAGAGCGTCAATTTAATTCAAGAATTAAAGACAATTTTGATAGAATTATTCATTATGATACGTATAATGCTCAAGCAAACGTACACGAAGTAAATCAAACCTATCAAAAATATTCAACTGCGGTAAATATTGACGTTAATCCGTCTAGCACAACAATGCAATTCCGCGGTATGCCAAAGGCTGAAATTTATCAAGACTATAAGGTTGAAAGCAACGTTCAAGGAAAAACAGTTGTTAGAACAAGGGGTAAATTATTACTTGCCGTATTATCGGTGTTCGTATGTGCGCTTTCAGCACTTGTTATAGCAAATACTGCATTACTTAAAAATTTAGATTCAGTAATTGAAGAAAAAAGTGCGGTTGTTCAAACGCTTAGCGAAGAAAAAGTTGCATTAGAACAAGTTTTACAAGAAGTTTCTAATAGATAATGAAATATTAAGGAGACCATTTATTAAATTATATTCAATAACGTTGGTACGAAAGAGGTTATTTGCGCTGATATGCGTAATAACCTTTATTTTTTTGTTTATTTTTTGTAGATTATTCTACGTTCAGGTTATTTGGGGTAAAGAACTGCAAGAAAAGGCTTTAGACCAATGGACTAGAAATATACCAATTTTAGCAAAGCGTGGCGATATCGTTGATAGAAACGGTGTTGTTTTAGCATCTACTAAAGATACGTACACCGTTTTTGTTCGTCCAAGAGCGGTAAAAGACGTAGACAAGGTTGTAAAAACTCTAAGTCAAATTTTTTTAGTTGACGAAAATACTTTAAAAAACAAAATTTTAACTACTAAGGTTAGTGAAATTAAAATTGTAAAACACGTAGAAAAATCATTAGTTGATAAACTAAGCGAAACAGAGTTAAGTGGCGTATACTACGCTAAAGACGTTAAAAGGGAATACCCTTACGGCGAACTACTTTGTCAAACTTTAGGCTATACTTCTAACGACGGCAATGGTATTTCTGGGCTAGAACTCTATTACGATTCCTTTTTAAGTGGGCTAAACGGCGAAATTTTATATGAAGCCGACTTGACAGGCGTAGACTTAGTTGATAAAAATCCATCTTATATCCCTGCGACAGATGGGTTAAATTTACGCCTTACTATTGATTACGAACTTCAACAAATTTTAGAATCTGTCACCGACCAAGCAATGAGCGAGTATACGCCTAAATCGTGCGCAAGTATAGTTATGAACCCTAAAAACGGTGAAATATTGGGTATGGCGATAAAACCGTCGTTTGACTTAAATAGCGTACCGCTTGGCGACTTAGATACTTTAAACTCACAAGGTAGAATTTCACTTATTAGCGACAGTTATGAGCCTGGTTCAACTTTTAAAATTTTGACGGCAGCGGCTAATATTGAAGAGTATTATAACGCCAATAAAAACGCATATTCTTTAACCCACGTATTTTCTTCTAGTAGGTTTAGATACGTTGATGGCTCAAAAATTAAATGTTGGTCAACTCATAATAATGGAAAACACTCAAACGAAACTTTAAGTATGGCGTTAAATAATAGTTGCAATCCAATATTCGTTGATATTGCTCTATCTTTAGGTAAAGATAAATTTTACGAATATATAGCAAATTTTGGATATGGCAAAGTGACGGGAATAGATTTGCCGGGCGAGGCACAAGGTATGCTTTTACCTAATAACGCAGTAAAAAATGCCGACCTTGCTAGAATATCTTTTGGTCAGGCAATAGCGTGTACTCCTATCCAATTATTAACGGCTACTGCAATAGCGATAAACGGAGGAAATAAAGTGACGCCTAAACTAGTAAAAGAAATATACTCAAAAACAGGTCAATTAAGCGTTGATACTGAGTATAAAATAGAAGAAAACGTCATTTCGCAAAACACTTCTAACATAATAAGAACGTATCTAGAAGACGTTGTTGAAAACGGCTCAGGAAAACAAGCGTATATACAAGGTTATCGTGTTGGTGGCAAAACAGGTACTGCGCAAAAATATTTAAACGGCGTAATTTCACAAGGTAAATACGTCATGAGTTTTATAGGCTTTTTCCCTGCAAATGACCCTAAATATTTATGTTTAACTATAGTAGATGAACCCGTTGGCGGAACTTACGGCTCAACGGTTGCTGCACCACTTTGCAAAAAAATATTTGAAAGAATAATAAACGTAAAGGGGTTATAAATGAAATTATCTAAACTAATTAGCGACTTAGATTATATAAAAGTTATAGGAGATACGGAAAAAGAAGTTGATAATTTAACTTTAAACAGTATAAAAGTGACTAGTGGAAGTTTGTTTTTCGCAATAAAAGGAAGTTCCCAAGACGGCAACGATTATATTGCAGAAGCCAAACGCCGTGGCGCAGTAGCAGTAGTTAGCGAGAGTATAAGTAGCGAAAATATTACGCAAATTATTGTTAGCGACGTTTTAGACTTTATGGGGAAATTAGCGTATAAGTTTTACAAACCTAAAAACAAAAGGGTAAAGGTAATAGGAATTGTTGGCACTAACGGTAAAACAACAACGTCGTATATTCTAAAAAACATATTTACAACTGCCGGCATAAAAGCAGGAGTTATTGGAACGCTAGGAATTTTTTATAACAATAAGTTTATTGAGCCAACTTTGACAACTCCTAACGCCCTTGACTTATGTGAAATTTTTTACGATATGGCATTAGACGGTGTTGAATACGTAGTTATGGAATTATCCGCCCACGCAATAAGTCAAAAAAGATGCTCTTTTTTAAAATTTGAGTGTCTTATTTTTACCAACTGTACTCAAGACCATTTAGACTATTTTAAAGATATGGAAATATACAAAAAGGTAAAACAAAGTGTCTTTAATAGTAAAAATGCTAAATTTGCCGTAGTGAATACTGACGACGAAAGTGGTGTAGAGATATTAAACAGTAAAAAGATAAAATGCTACACCTACGCTTTAAATAACCCAAGCGACGTGTTTTGTATAAATATAAAAAGCACGTACAACTCCGTAAGTTTTGTAATGAATATATACGACGAGATAGAAAACGTGACGTTTAATTATCCAGGCGAGTTTAACGTTTACAACTCAATGGCAGCGGCAACTACCGCTTATGCACTTAAAATAAGTTTAAAAGATATCGTTAAAGGTATAAGCACTTTAAAAGGTTTAGTTGGAAGAATGCAGTTTGTAGAGTCGTATAAAAACGCCAATATTTACGTTGACTACGCTCACACTCCTGACGGATTAGAAAATACTTTACGTTCTTTGAAAAAAATAACGAAAAATAGACTTATTGTATTATTTGGTTGCGGTGGTAATAGGGATAAAAGTAAAAGGTCTATTATGGGCGAAATTGCTTCAAAATACGCCGATTTTTCTATAATTACTACCGATAATCCTAGGTTTGAAGAGCCGTACTCTATTATTTGCGATATAGAAAATGGCGTTAGAAAAAACAGTTTAAATTACGTGACTATTCAAAATAGATACATAGCGACAGGTTATGCCATAGAGTGTTTAAAAGAAGGTGATACCTTAGTTTTAACAGGTAAGGGTGCAGAAGAATATCAAGAGATAATGGGCGTAAAAACTAGGTATAGCGACGTTGAAACCGTACGAGAAATAATAGCAAAATCTTCGCTATCAGGAGAACTTATTTGAAAATTTATATACTTGCTTTTTTATTGGCAACGTCGTTTAGTGTAATTTTAGGTTTTATACTAATACCACTATTAAAAAAATTAAAATTTGGTCAGCCAATACTTAAATACGTTAAAGAGCATAATAATAAAAACGGCACGCCGACAATGGGTGGAATATTTTTTATTCTATCAACTTTGTTTACTTATTTTATATTTTCTAGCGATAACGATAGATTGTCTATTATGGCAATATCAATAACAGTTGGCTTTGGTATAGTTGGTTTTTTAGACGATTTTATTAAAATTAAGTATAAGCAAAATCAAGGGTTAACCGTTATTCAAAAAACTGTGTTTATGCTAGCGGTATCAGTTATAGCATCTTGTTTTTCGTATTATAACGGACTAAACTCAGTATATATCCCTTTTACTCTAAACTTAAAATATATAGGCTTTTTCTCTATAATTTTAAACGTTTTCGTATTTATTGCAACTGTTAACGGGGCGAATTTAACCGACGGTATTGACGGTCTTTTAAGTTCGGTAAGCGTAGTTATCTTTTTAGTTTTTGCCATTTTAATATTCATACAATTAAATGCTAATAATAACCTTTATTTGCAGCCTTTAGAGTATAAAAACTTAATTTTATTTTCCGTATGTTTCGCAGGTGCACTTATGGGATACTTAGTATTTAATACTAATAAGGCAAGCGTATTTATGGGAGATACAGGTTCACTTGCAATTGGCGGCGCAATTAGCACTATTGCAATTTTTAGCGGAAACACGTTATATGTTCCTATACTATGTATAACTTACGCTCTTTCAGTATTATCAGTAATAATTCAAGTACTATATTTTAAATTTACAAAAGGTAAAAGAGTGTTTTTAATGTCTCCTTTGCATCACCACTATCAAAAAAAAGGTTATAGTGAGTGCAAAATAACCTATATATACACTTTGATAACCTTAATTTTAGGTTTAATTTCAATAATTTTAATTATGGGGTAAAAAATGTATTGTAAATTGTCTTCGTTTTTAGTTTTAGGGCTTAAAAAAAGTGGTTATTACGCCACTAAACTTTTATTAGAAAAAGGTGCAGTCGTATACGTTTACGACCAGTCACCCAACGAAATATCTTTAAAAAATATAAGCGAACTTGAACTTTTGGGCGCAAAAAAAGTTAACGAAAGCGACCTTAACTCTATTCTTAATTGTATTGACGTATTAGTTTTAAGTCCAGGCGTTCCTATTGATAACGAAATTGCTATTTTAGCAAGCAAATTAAATAAAAGAATTATAGGCGAACTAGAACTAGGCTCATACTTTATAACGTCGCCCATTGTCGGAGTGACTGGTACTAACGGCAAAACTACGGTATGCTCAATGCTAAGCCATATTTTAACTTTAAATAACTATGAAAACGCTTTAGTAGGCAATATAGGTACGCCACTTACAAGCAAGGTTGACATAATAACTGAAAATACCGTTTGTATTACGGAAGTATCTAGTTTTCAACTTGAAACTACGTATAGGTTTCTTAGTCATATTTCTTGCATATTAAACGTCACTCCAGACCATTTAGAAAGACATTACAATATAGAAAATTACGCCTTTTTAAAAGGTAAACTTATATACAATTTAACTAAAAGCGAATATGCAGTACTTAATTATAACGACGATATTGTAAAAAGTTTAAGCGAAAAGACTAAAGGTCAAATTGTTTGGTTTTCTACAACCGAAAAGGTTAACGGAGCGTATTTAGAAGACGGTAATTTAGTATTTAACGGCGAAGTTATTTGCTCTACTAACGATTTGAAATTGCGAGGAGTACATAATATAGAAAACTATTTGGCGGTTATAGCAATATTAAAACTTTTAGGTTTAGAAACTAGCCAAATAAAACAAGGTCTTATTACTTTTTGCGGGGTAAAACATAGAATTCAAAAAATTAAAGAAATAAACGGTATAACTTTTTACAACGACTCTAAATCAACTAACCCCGATTCTAGTATAAAGGCTATAGAAAGTATGGATAGTAAAACCGTAGTTATTTTAGGCGGGTACGATAAGGGTTTAGATTATACTCCTTTATTTAATAAAATTAAAGAAAATAAAAACGTTGAAAGCGTAGTCTTAACGGGAATGACTGCAAACACTATGTATAAAACTGCTACAAGCGTTAACGTAAACAACGTATACGTAGTACCTAACTTTAATTTGGCAATTAGGCTTAGTTATTTAATATCTAATCAAGGCTACTCAGTATTGTTTTCGCCTGCAACGTCTAGTTTTGACATGTTTGGCGACTATGAAGAAAGGGGAGAAAGGTTTATTGAAATCGTTAATTCACTATAAGAGTCGTGGAGACGTATTAATTCCAATTCTAGTTATTTTGCTATCAGCATTTGGCGTTTTAATGGTGTACTCTGCATCGTCTTATTATGCTAACGTGACGTATAACGATAAAACATTTTTCTTAAAAAAACAACTAATAGGCTTTATTATAGGCGTAATAGTTATGTTTATTATGGGTAAAATAGACTATAAACTAATTTTTAAATTTAAAACGCCACTATACGTTTTAGGTATAATACTATTACTTTTAGTATTTAGTCCGCTAGGTGTAGAGAATTACGGTGCAAGGCGTTGGGTAGGTCTTATGGGCATAACTATACAACCGTCGGAATTTGCAAAGTTTTTTTACATAATATTTTTAGCAGGTTATTTTGGCGACGACCCATCAAGAGCAAAACGATTTAAGGGAATACTTTTACCCTTAATTTTAGGCGGAATTATTTGTTTGCTTATTATGTTAGAGCCTAATATGAGTATTACAATGTGCGTTGGAGCGGTTATGATAATAATGCTCTTTTGCTCAGGCGTAAATAAAAAATATTTAGCGCTTATAATTTTACCAATAACGTTATTGATACCCGTTCTTATAATAATAGAGCCGTACAGGCTTAAAAGGTTAATGGCATTTATAAACCCGTGGGCATCGCCAAAAGGCGAAGGGTATCAACTATTACAGTCTTTATACGCATTAGGCAGCGGTGGACTATTTGGAGTAGGGCTTTTTTGCTCTAGGCAAAAATATAAGTTTTTACCCTTTGCTGAAAGTGATTTTATTTTATCAGTCATTGGCGAAGAATTAGGTTTTATAGGTACTCTTTTTTTCTTTTTAGTAATGCTTTATTTATGTTTAAGGGGATATAAAGTTGCTATAAAATCAAAAAATATATACGCTTATCTACTAAGCGTTGGTATAACTACTATTTATATAATTCAAGTTGCAATAAACGCCCTTGTCGTTACAGGTAGTATTCCGCCAACAGGGCTACCTTTGCCACTAATTAGTTCAGGGAACACTTCATTGATAGTTTTTATGGCGGGTTTTGGGATTTTGTACAACCTTTCTAAACAAACGGATAAAATTTAATATTAAAATACGCTAACCTTAACTAGCAAAAAATCATAAACTAATGTATAGGTGTTTTTATGAGTAAGTTAATAGTTAGTGGAGATAAAAAAGTTTGCGGAGAAATAGAAATCTCTAGTGCTAAAAACGTAATTTTGCCTTTAATTTCTGCTTGTATTATGATAGAGGGCAAAATTACCTTTTTAAATTGTAAAAAATTATGTGACGTGACAGTCATTTTAGAAATAATTAAATACTTAGGAGGAGAATACTCTTTTGTTGGTGATAATTTAGTTGTTGACTGCTCAAAAGTGTATAGATACGAACTCCCCGAAGTGTTAAGTAAAAAAATAAGGGCATCAATATTTTTAGTTGGCCCACTTTTATCACGCTTTCATAGGGCGTGTTTTTTTACTCCGGGCGGTTGTGATATAGGTAGTAGACCTATTGATATTCACCTAGACGGTTTTAAAAAACTTGGCGTAGAAATTGCAAGTCACGACGTTATTTACTGTCGCACCAATAAACTTGTCGGCAACGAAATTGTGCTGCGTTATAGAAGTGTAGGCGCTACTGAAAATATTATTATGGCGTCAGTTATGGCGGACGGTAAAACGGTTATTCGCAATTCGGCAAAAGAGCCAGAGATTGTTTGCTTAGTAAAATTTTTAAAATTATGCGGTGCTAAAATTTACGGTGAGGGAACTTCAACTATAACTATTGAGGGCGTTAAAAAACTAAAAGCATCTAACTTGGTTTTTAAACCCATAAGCGATAGGATAGAAGTTGGCAGTTATATTCTCTTAACCCTTAGCGTAGGTGGAGAAATACTTCTTAAAAACGCTAATTTTCTAAACAATATCGCTCTTTATAAAAAAATACGAAATAATGCTTGCAAAATTACTTTAGATAATGATAAAATATATATAAAAGCAAGTGGAGTTGGCAAAGGCTTAAATTATATTAAAACCGCGCCATATCCTTACTTTCCTACCGATTTACAATCTCAACTGTGTGCGTATTCAACCACTTTAAAAGGCTTAACTGTCGTTGAAGAAAGCGTGTTTGAAAACAGGTTTATGCAACTTAACGAACTTAATAAAATGGGTGCTAATATAGTTGTAAAAGGCAACAAGGCTTTCGTAAAAGGCGTTGATAGGCTTGTTGGTACTAGCGTTGTCGCTTTAGATTTAAGGGGCGGTATGGCAATGGTTATTGCAGGGCTTAAAGCAGACGGTATAACCACCATTTCTAATTGTGAGATTATAGATAGGGGATATTATAAAATAGAAAATCAGTTAAGTTCACTTGGTCTTGACGTTGTTAGGAGTAATTTATGAAATATAAAAAACTTTTATTACTTATAACTTCATTAATATTTTTTACAGCACTATTTTGCAGTTTCTTTGCAGTGTTTAAAACTGCAGAGATATTCGTTTGTTGCAAGCAAATAGAAAATTCGCCTGAAGACTTGTCAAACTCTACAAAAGTCTTACTTGAAAAATACCACAATAAAAATTTAGTTTTTATAAATAAAGATAAGTTAAAAAATGAAATTGAAAGTTTATCAGGCTATATAAAAGTAGATAATATTGTTAAAAAATTTCCAAACAAATTAAACGTTTATATAAGCGAAAGAAAGGAAGAGTACGCTATTAAATTATTAAACGGCTATTTAATTGTTGATAGCGAATATAAAGTTTTAAAGGTAAAAGATAAAAACTGTAATAACGTTGACAATTTGCCACTTATAGAGTTTAACGTAAACGTTGCCGATTATGACGAGACTTTAATAAATCAAGGGACAAGGTTTAATTTATACGATACCGCTACAAATAACGTCTTATCAACTTTATCAACATATTTAAAAAATAGAAGACAAAACGTAAAAAGTATAACGATAAACGTTAGAAGTGACGGTAAGTTAAATAGGTATTTAATCTTTGAAATGGTAGAAGGTGCTATTATTCAGATAGATAAGGTTGACGAATACACCGTAGAGAAATTAGAAAAATTATTTAATTATTACGATACTTTAGAAAATAAAGGGGATATTATAAAAAAATACGTGACTAAACTTGAAAATGGCGATATCGTGGTTTTAGGATAAATTGCCTTATTGGTATTGACACGTTTATTGGTTTATAGTATAATTTATGTATTAAAAACGGGCGGTAAATATGCTAAAAGATTGTGTAGCAATACTTAGTATTGGTTCATCAAATGTAAATATAATAGTTGGCGAAAAAAGCGTTAACGATACCTTTAATTTAAAGGTAAATATTTCGCATGAGTATTATTCGTTTTTAAATAGAGAGTTTATTGATATTAAAGAACTTGAAAGCATAATTTTAAAAATGCTTGACGATATTACAAAGTCCAACGAAATTTCAGAAATTTCTAAGATTTTTGTAGGTATTCCAGGTGAATTTTCAAAAACTATCACTAAAAACTATAAAATCACCTTTAACTCTTATAAAACAATAACTAATAAAGACTTTGCTTTACTTTACGACTTAGCCTTTGAAGATAATGATTTAGAGTATTCGCTTGCACATCGCTCTAAAGTTTATTATTTAGTTGATAACGTTAAAACTTTAAATCCTATTGGTTCAAAAGGTTTATCGCTAGCGGGCAGACTTTGTTTTTCATTAGTTTCTAACAATTTTAAAGAAGTCTTAACAAATATATTAAAAAAAGCGGGTATAACTACCGTAAATTTTATTAGTGAAGACTATGCTTTATCTCAATACTTGTTTGATAAAACTGAAAAAGATGCTTGTAAAATTTTAGTTGACGTGGGTAATACTACTACTTCTTTTTCAATTTCGGTTGGAGACGGGCTTTTGTATAGTGGTTCAATTCCTTATGGCGGTGGCTTAATTACGGCGTATTTGTATGAAAAGTTCGGTTGCGACTACTCAGTTGCAGAGCAGTTAAAACGAAAAATAAATTTAGGGCTTATAAACGACGATACTGCATCGTATCTAATAAACGCTAAATACGGCGAAGTTTTTAAATTTTCACGAAACGAATCTAACGAAATTGCTAAAAACGTATTAGATAAAATTGCAGAAGAGTTTGAAAACACATTTAAACAATGCCCACTTAAAATACCAACTGATGCTGATACTTATTTTACAGGCGGGGGTATTTGTTATATAAGGGGTGCGGTAGAATACGTGTCAACAAGAATAGGCGTTTTACCAAAAATAATAAAGCCAAGTTTGCCACATTATTCAAAACCTGATTATTCAGCAAAAATTTCACTACTTAATACTGCACTTTGTGAGTGCAACTCAAAAATATTTTTCAAAAAATAAGGAGTAATTATGTACGAAAATAATTTTAACGATATCGGTGAAACAAATCAACAGTTTGACGTTTCGCCGACAGTTTGTAAAATCAAAGTCATTGGCGTAGGCGGTGGCGGTAATAATGCTATCAATAGAATGCTTGAAGACGGTGTTAAAGGTGCAGAATTTATTGCTGTTAATACCGATTTACAAGCCCTTATGATGTCAAAAGTACCAGTTAAAAACCGTATTCAAATTGGTAAAGAAAAAACTCAAGGCTTAGGTGCAGGCTCTTTCCCAGACATTGGCGAAAAGGCTGCCGAAGAAAGTAGAAAAGAAATAGAAGAAGTTTTAGAAGGCGTTAACTTACTCTTTATTACTGCAGGTATGGGCGGTGGTACAGGTACAGGTGCAGCCCCAGTAATTGCTAGAATAGCAAAAGAAAAGGGTTGTGTGACTGTTGCCGTTGTCACTAAACCATTTGCATTTGAGGGTAAAAAAAGGGAAGAAAATGCTAAAAAAGGTATCAGCAATTTGGCAAAATTTGTTGATACGCTCATCGTTATTCCAAATGATAAAATTTTAGACTCTTTAGACAAAAACACGTCAATGGTTGATGCGTTTAGATTTGCTGACTCTAACTTAAAACAAGCAATTTGCGGCATTTCTGACTTAATTACAATTCCAGGTCTTATAAACTTAGACTTTGCGGATATCAAAGCCGTTATTCAAGGTCAAGGGTTAGCACATATGGGCGTAGGTAGGGCTAAGGGCGAAAATAGAATTGTTGAAGCAGTTCGTCAAGCCGTTGCTTCTCCAATGCTTGAAACGACCATTGAGGGCGCAAGGAACATTATTTTAAATATAACTGGCGACCCTAAGATTTCTATCGGTTCAGTTAACGAAGCAACTAAATTAATTCACGGCGTTGTTGATTATTCGGCAAATATTATTTGGGGAACAAACACGTCTCCTGACTTACAAGACGAAGTTATAATAACAATAATAGCAACTGGTTTTGTTGATAATGCGGACAGGCGTTCAGAGTTGTTTAGTAAGCCTATTATAGAAAAACCTGTTATTCCAGCACCTAACGTTGAGCCTGCTGTTTTAGAAGCCCCAACTTTTGAAAAACAAGAAGTTGTTGAAGTGGTTGAGCCTACTATTGAAAAACCAAAAAATGATATTCCACCGTTTGTTAAAAAACTTTTTGGTAAAAAATAAAATTTAATAACAAAAAAATAAGGTTAACGATTATGTTAACCTTAATTTTTTATTTTTTTAAACTAGTAAAACTTAAATTATTGATTTTTAGCAACTTCTTCATTGTAAGCATCTAAAACAAGTTTAATAATTTGTTCACGTGTTTCAGTGTTTATTGGGTGAACTATATCTTTATATTCACCGTCAGATGCTTTTCTTGATGGCATCGCTACAAAATAGTCTTTTTGTCCAGCGATAATTTTAATATCGTGTACAACAAAACAATCTTCAATAGTCATAGATGCTACTGCTTTGAGTTTACTGTCGTCTTTTGTGACAAGACGGATTCTAATGTCAGAGATTTTCAATTTTCCTACCACCTTATATATTATTTCCCGAATGGAACTTGTACATATATTTTACACTAAAAACGACCTAATTTCAATACCCAATTTTTAACTATATTGCTAAAGTATAGGACAATATTGATATTTATGCGATTTTTCTTGTAAAATATTGTCAAAATGTTTAATCATATGCAATTTTTATGCAATATTAGCATACCATAAATTATGTTTAATAACAGTAAAATAACGGTACATTTTATTGGTATATGCGGTCAAGGTATGAGCGTTTTAGCCAAGTATTTTTACGATTTAGGTATGGCTATTACAGGTAGCGATATAAACTATAATAGTACAAATAACTTAAATTTTGCTACAAAAATTTATAATACTCACGCCAAAACAAACGTGCAAAATGCCGACATTATTGTTTACTCGTCGGCTATAAAGGAAGACAATATTGAACTAAAAACAGCTAAAAAATTAAATATTCCTACATATTCAAGAAGTCAAATTTTAGGTCAAATATTTAAGTCGTATAATTATTCAATAGGCGTTGCAGGTACGCATGGCAAAACTACCGCTACTTGTATGTTTTCGCACGTTTTAATTAGTGCTAAACTCTCTTTTACGTCGTTTATTGGTGGCGAAGACCAATCTTTATCTAATTATGTATTTAATTATTTAAAAGAAATTTTAGTTTCAGAAGTTTGCGAGTATAATAACAATGTTAAAGATATTTCGCCCTTAATTTCAGTCGTTTTAAATATAGATAACGACCATTTAGATACCTATAAAAGTATTTATAATATAAAAAGTGCATTTTTTAGTTATTTAGATAGGGCAAAGTATAGAATAATTTCTAGTGACGACGATTATTTAAAAAATTATAATAATAAAAACGTTATTTCATTTGGTATTGAAAATCCTGCAACTTATAACGCTTACGATATTACGTCAAATAACGGAAAATATTCATTTACTACGAGCCTACAAAATAATGATAAGTTAAGGGTAAATCTTAACGTATACGGTAAGCATAATATATATAACGCTTTATCCGTAATTGCTGTTTGCGATAGTGTTTTAAAAATTGACTCTAAATATATTAAACTAGGCTTAGAAAATTTTAAGCAAGTAAAAAGAAGATTTGAAAGTTTAGGTGAGTATTTAGGCTATAACGTTTTAGCCGATTATTGCCACCACCCAAAAGAGATATTTTCAACCTTAAATACATTAAAAGAGGTTTACGGCACCGACTATACTATAATATTTCAACCGCATACTTATTCTAGAACTAAACTACTGTTTAACGATTTTGTTTCAGTTTTTAAAAACGAAAACGTTTTAATTTATAAAGAGTATCCATCGCGTGAAAATTACGATTATTCAGGTAGTGCTCAAAAGTTGGCACTAAGTTTAAATTGCAGGTATTTTTCTAATATAAAAAATTTAAAAAACGCCCTTAAAACCGAAAAATATAACAAAAATTTAATTTTATTAGGTGCGGGCGATTTGTATGAAAAATTTAAAAAAATATAGTAGTAAAAATAAAAATAAAAGCACGCTAATTAAAATTTAGCGTGCACGTTTTTTATAATAAATCAACAATAAATTCAGGGTTAGATTTTTTAGTTTTTAACTTTTGAAGTGAGTTTTCAAAATGCTTTGAAACGTATTCAAACTTATATTCGTTAATTTTAAAATGAGATATGTTAATTGCTTTTTGAACAAGTAAGTTTATTGCAGTACCTATATTATTTTTACAATTAGTTATAAACTTAATATTAAGGTTGTTAAGTAATGCATTGTTAAGATTAAGTTTTTGCTTAGTTTGCGTTATACCTGCTACGGCAATTTTAGCGTTTTTATTAGTAAGTTTAATAGCGTAGTCAAAATTTATATCGTTATCAGTTATATAAATAACTTTATTACACTTTCTTCCACCTGTAATATCGCTAATTTCTTTTTCTATATTCTTATTTAAAAGATACGAATAATAAATATCAGTCTTCTTAGCAGTTTCAACGTTTTCATTTTCTTCGTCAATTAAAATTGGCACTGCTTTATAGTAAGAAAGTAATTGACCAACTAAATTTCCAAGTACAGAACCGCCTACAATTGCAACGTATTCGCCTTTATCAATTTTCAATTCGTCAATAATAGAAATTGCAAGTGCTAGGTGGTGGATATATAACGCATCATATTCGCTCACGTTATTAGGTAATATATTAAGTGAATTTTTGTTAATTACGGCAAATTCCTTTAAAAAACCTATATCATTATTATGAAGTTCGGCGTCTAGATAAACTTTTTGACCTTTAGTAAAGTAATTAGAGTCGCTAACAACTTCAGTAATTTGAGCAACGGCAATTTTGCCAGGTAAATAAGGAAGCGTATGTTTTTCTTGGCCACCATAAACGTTTACGTCTTTTTTAGTGACGTAGCATTTAGTTATTTTAACTTTAACGTCGTCAACGTTTTCAGAATTTTCGTTAACGTTAAGTTTTGTGATTTCTTCTAAATTATCAATTCTACAACAAATCATATCGTTATTATATACTCATTTTAAAATTTTGGCAAGCAAATATGCTCTATATTAACCTATATTCTTCAACTTAAAAAAATATTAAAAAATTTTAAAAATACAAAAAATATCGCTATAAAAAAGTTGACTTATAGTAAAAATTACTATATAATATCTAAAGTAATAAATAACGAAGAGGTGAGAATATGAAAGCAAATATTCATCCAGAATACAAAATCGTAACTGTTCAATGCGCGTGTGGTACAACTTTCCTTACAGGAACAACTAAGAATACAGATATTATCAAAGTTGATATTTGTTCTAAATGCCACCCGTTCTTTACTGGTAAGCAAAAACTTGTTGATGCGGGCGGTCGCGTTGATAAGTTTAAGAAGAGATACGGTATCTAATTCTAATCTTTTATACCTTAAGTGGTATAGTCGGCGCTAAGAATTTCTTAGCGCTATTTTAATAAGTTATGGAAAATAAGAAAAACAATAAAACAAATCAAATAGGTGGTCTAGCGGTAATTGAGGGTGTTATGATGCGTGGTAAAACTTCTATGGCAACTGCCGTTAGAAGTGAAAGTGGCGAAATTTTAATTGAAGCCAAGCGCATTAAAGAAACCCCAAATAAACGTTTACTCAAAAAAATACCAATATTAAGGGGTTTTTACGCTTTTTTTTCTTCATTAGTATTAGGTACAAAAACGCTTATGCGTTCAGCATCCGTATTCGGTGAGGAAGAAAATTCTAAGTTTGACGATTGGCTCTCTAAAAAAACAGGAATTAACGCTACGGATATAGCGATATTTTTTGGTGTAGTTTTAGGCGTAATACTATCGGTATTTTTATTCTTCTTTATGCCACAATTTATCGCTGACTTATTTACTTTTATCAGTAATACGTCTATTTTGTATTATTTGATAGAGGGCTTAATAAGAATAGCCATATTCCTTGCTTACATCTTGTTAACGTCTTTAGTTAAAGATATTAAAAGAACGTATATGTACCACGGTGCAGAGCATAAAACTATTTCGTGCTACGAAAAAGGCGAAGAATTGACTGTTGAAAACGTTAAAAAGTGCACGCGTATTCACGATAGGTGCGGTACTACGTTTACTTTTTTAGTTATGATTATAAGTATATTGCTTTTCGCGGTATTAAACGTAATTTTAACTAAACTTGGCGTAAATTTAAACTATTTAGGTTTAGGTAAACTATGGCGTTTTTTATGTAAACTTGCCGTTTTACCGCTAATTGCAGGCATTTCGTATGAAGTTTTAAAACTCTTAGCAAAGTCAAAATCAAAATTTGTTATTATTTTTAAACTTCCTGGCTTACTACTTCAAAAAATAACAACTCGTGAGCCTACTAACGATAT
Source organism: Christensenellaceae bacterium (assembly GCA_045648085.1). GTDB lineage: Bacteria > Bacillota > Clostridia > Christensenellales > Borkfalkiaceae > HGM11412. The sequence continues at coordinate 47,688 of JAZRNF010000023.1, forward strand.
GATAGAAGTTGCAATCGCCGCCTTTAACAAAACGTTAGAAATGGACGAAAACCCTAACGTTTTAGAGTGTGAGTTTAACGTATTTGGTACAAGCAAAGTTTTGCTTGATAAAGTAAACAAAATTATTTATAAAAACGGAAAAATTGACGATGCTGACGGCGAGTGGATTGTCGCTCACGTTTTAAACGTTAAAAGAAGTCAAATTTTTGATAAATCTATATTGGTCACTAAAGAGTTAAACGACAAGGCAATTTCACTTGCTAAACAAAGAAGTCAAGGTATACCGTTAGACTATATATTAGGAGAGTCTGAGTTTTACGGCTTAAAATTTATTGTAGACAATAACGTTTTAATACCAAGACCTGAAACTGAAGAACTTTGCGAAAATGCCCTTAAAGTTATAAAAGAGGGCGACAGTGTTTTAGATATGTGTACTGGTAGTGGCGCTATTGCAGTCACAATAGCGGTTAATTCTAGTTCAGTAGTGACTGCGGTTGACGTAAGTGAAAAAGCGCTTGAAATAGCGCAAAAAAACGCTATTAAAAACAACGCTAAAATCAACTTTGTTTTGTCCGATATGTTTACAAATTTAACTGGTCAATTTAACGTTATTTTGTCTAATCCGCCCTATATAAAATCAAGCGATATTTCTTCGCTTAGCGATATTGTTTTAAAAGAGCCAACGCTTGCTTTAGACGGTGGTGTAGACGGTTTAGATTATTATAGAATTTTATCTAAAAACGCCCATAAATTCTTAAAAAATAACGGTTATTTGTTTATGGAAATCGGTATAAATCAAGATGAGGAAGTGGCTGGATTATTTAGTAATTCTGGTCATTATAAAAGCGTAGAAATTATAAAGGATATTCAAGGTATAAACAGAATTGTAAAGGTGGTTAAAAATGACGACTAAATTAGAAACTATATATCAAAGATATTTAAAACTAAACGACCTTATTGCAGACCCTGAAGTAATAAGAAATATTGACGAGTGGAAGAAGTATACTAAAGAATTATCCGACATGGAAGAGATAATTGAAAAGTATAAAGAATATAGAAAATTAAATGCTGAAAAAGTTGATGCCGAAAATTCTTTAGCCGTTGAAACTGATAGCGAAATGAAAGAAATTTTATCTGAAGAAATTCAAGATTTAAAAGATAAATTAACCGCTATCACAGGCGAACTTAAACTTTTACTTATTCCAAAAGACGAAAACGATGATAAAAACGTTATTATAGAAATACGTGCAGGCGCTGGCGGTGAAGAAGCGGCGTTATTTGCTTATGAACTTTATCGTATGTACGTAAACTATGCCGATAAACATCGTTTTAAAACTGAAGAAATTGATTCTAATACAACCGAACTTGGTGGCATTAAGGAAGTGACGTTCTCAGTTGTAGGTAAAGGTGCATACGCCAACTTAAAATTTGAAAGTGGCGTTCATAGAGTTCAAAGAGTTCCTGAAACTGAATCTCAAGGAAGAATTCAAACGTCTACCGCGACAGTTGCAGTTTTGCCTGAGGTTGAAGACGTTGAAGTTAAAATTGAAGAAAAAGACTTAAAAATTGACACTTACCGTGCAAGCGGTGCAGGTGGTCAGCACGTTAATAAAACTGAAAGTTGTATTCGTATGACTCACTTGCCAACAGGTATAGTTGTCACTTGTCAAGACGAGCGTTCACAAATAAAAAACCGTGAAAAAGCGCTTAAAGTATTAAAAAGTAGACTTTATGATTTCTATAATTCTCAATATCGTAAAGAATACGACGAAAATAGGAAAAGCCAAATTGGTACTGGCGACCGTTCTGAAAGAATTAGAACGTATAACTTTCCACAAGGAAGAATTACCGACCATAGAATTGGTTTTACCTTATACTCTCTTGAAAACTTTTTATCAGGAAATATAGACGAAATGATTGAAGCGTTAGCAATAGCCGATAAAGAAGCAAAACTTGCTAACGAAGAAGATACGTTGTAAAATAGGCTTTTTATAAATTAGCAACTTTGAGGAGGCAATTATGAAGATTTCAAAAAAAGCATTATCAATTCCAGCATCAGTGACGCTAGATATTACCGCAAAAGTAAAAGAACTTAAAAGTAAAGGAGTAAACATTATAGGTTTTACGGCAGGTGAGCCTGACTTTAACACTCCAAATTATATTATTGAAAGTGCTAAAAAAGCGTTAGATTTAGGTATAACTAAATATACTCCTGTTGCAGGTATGTTTGAGTTGAAAGAAATTATCGCTAAAAAACTTAAAAAAGATAACGGCCTTGAGTACTCTCCGTCGCAAATAGTAGTTTCTGACGGTGCAAAAGCGTCGTTGTTTCACGCCGTATACGCCCTTGTTGACGACGGTGACGAAGTTATTATTCCCGCACCATTTTGGTTTACCTATGAAGAACAAGTTAAAATATGCGGTGGTAAACCCGTTATTGTTCATACAAAAAAAGAAAACAACTTTAAAATGACTGCTGAAGAACTTGAAAATGCTATTACCGATAAAACGGTCACTATTATTATCAACTCTCCATCAAACCCAACTGGTGCAGTTTATTCAAAAAGTGAATTAGAAGAACTTGCAAAAGTTATTGAAAAGCATAATTTAACAGTAATTTCAGACGAAATTTACGAAAAACTTATATACGACGATTTAGAGCACGTGTCAATAGCAAGCATTTCTCCTTATATGAAAGAAAATACCGTAGTTATAAACGGTGTAAGTAAATCTTACGCTATGACTGGTTGGAGAATTGGTTATTTAGCAACGTCTAAGCAACTTGCATCAGTTATTTCTAAAGTGCAAGGCCATACGACAAGTAATGCTTGTTCAATTTCACAATATGCTACCATTGAAGCATATTCGCAAGGTGACGATATCGTTGAACATATGCGTCAAGAGTTTGATAAAAGAAGAAAGTTTATGTGTAAATGCGCTTCTAATTTAGGTCTTGAATACATTAAACCACAAGGCGCATTCTATTTGTTTGTTTCTATTAAAAAGTTTATAGGCAAGAGTATTAACGGCACCATTATTGACGGTAGTAAAACGTTTGCATCCCTTCTAACTGAATATGGTGTATCGCTAATTCCGGGCTTACCTTTTTATGCCGATGATTACGTTAGATTATCTTACGCCGTTTCAATTTACGATATAATGGACGGTTTTGAACTTTTAGAAAAGTTTATCAACGATATAAAATAATACTAAACTTATTAGCGTAAAGCCGTAATAACTCCACTTGACAATTATTTTTGTCAGGTGGTTTTTTTATTTTGTTTTATAAACTTAATTTCTATCTTTAAAAAAAATGAAAAAATTTTTAAAATGGGTATTGTAATTATCAGTTTTATGCTTTATAATATAAGTACAAAATATACGGAGGTTATTTAAAATGATTAAAATCGTTTATGGACCAAAAGGCTTTGGAAAAACTAAAATTATGCTTGACGAACTCAACAACGCTGTTGAAAATGCAAAAGGTAATATAGTGTTTATTACTGACAAACGCTTTGATACTGCTAAAATAGACTTTAAAGTTAGATGTACTTATACTGAAGAGCACGATATTAACAATGCACAATCTTTCACGGGTTTTGTCAATGGTTTACTTGCTGGCAACAGTGATATTGAATACGTTTTCATTGATGGATTAAAAAGAATTATCGGTGAAGATTTAAGGGGTGCTAAAAACTTGTTTAGAGCGCTTAGGCAACTTCAAAAAGAGTATAAACAACTTAAATTTTTTGTTTCTGTAAGTGCTAATAAGGAAGAACTTCCAATATATATAGCAAGATACGTAAAATAATTAAAATTTGGTAGTTAGCAGTTAAACTTTACTGCTAACTATTTTTTTTTGTCTTTTTTAATATAAATTTAATTTTTTATTATTAAAATAGGTGCAATTAATTACGATTAAAGTTTGATTTTTATTTTATAGTATGTTATACTATTAAATAAATAATTATTGATTGGTGATTTATGGACGATAAAAAAACTTTATTTAGCGCTGTACAACCAAGTGGTATTCCAACAATAGGTAATTACGTAGGCGCTATAAACAACTTTGTAAAACTTCAAGATGAATATAATTGTATATACTCAATTGCGGATCTTCATTGTTTAACCGTTAAACAAGAGCCTCAAAATTTAAGAAAAGCCACCTTAGAACTTATGGCTTTATATCTTGCTTGTGGCGTTGACCCTGAAAAGTGCATAATGTTTATACAGTCACACGTTAAAGAACACGCCGAACTTACTTGGGTTTTAAACACTATTACTTATCCGGGCGAACTTAATAGAATGACTCAGTTTAAAGATAAATCACGTTCACACGCCGATAACGTTAATATGGGTTTAATGGATTATCCTGTACTTATGGCGTCAGATATTTTGCTTTACAACACGTCAGTTGTTCCTGTCGGTGCCGACCAAAAGCAACACATTGAACTTACACGTGATATCGCTATGCGTTTTAACTCTCGCTTTGGCGAAACGTTTAACGTTCCTGAACCAATTTTCCCTAAATACGGTGCGAAGATTATGTCACTTGCAGATGCAAGCAAAAAAATGAGCAAGAGTGACGAAAATATAAACTCTTTCATTTCTATGTACGACGATACTGATACCGTTATTAAAAAATTCAAAAAAGCAGTCACCGATAGTGATAATAGAATATATTTTGACCCTGAAAATAAGGCGGGCATTAGCAATCTTTTGACTATTTATTCAGTATTTACAGGTATATCTATTGAAGATGCTACTAAAGAATTTGACGGAAAAGGCTACGGCGAATTTAAACTTAAAGTAGGCGAAGCCGTTGCCGAAGGTTTAAAACCAATCTCATTAAAGCGTGAAAGTCTTATGAAAGATAAAGCGTACCTTAACGAAATTATAATAAAAGGTGCAGAGAATGCTCGTTATCTTGCTATGAAGACTTTAAGAAAAGTATATAAAAAGGTGGGGCTATATAGTCCGTATTAATTATGTTTGGATACGTTTTACCTGATAAACCATATCTTTATATGAAAGACGATACTTTATTCAATGCCTTATATTGTGGTATTTGTAAAAGTATTGGTAGTGAACTTGGGCAAATTCCACGTTTTACACTTAGTTATGATATGGCGTTTATGTCTTGTTTAGCACACAATATTATGGGTGTTGACGTAAAGATTGAAAAGCGCCGTTGTATTGCTCATACTATTAAAAAAAGACCGATTGCCGAGCCTGACGAAATTTCTAAAATGCTTGCTAATTTAAACGTTATTTTGGCTTATTATAAGTTAAAAGACGATAAGGCTGATGAAAATAAGGGCAATTTTAAAAGTTCATTATTTAAAAAAGCATATAAAAAGGCTAAAAATAATTATCGTGAATTTGATAATATTGTAAAAGAGTGTTATGAAAACTTAGTTAAACTTGAAAAGGAAAACTGTGAAAGTGTTGACGTTGTTTCCGACTGTTTTGCTCAAATGTTATCAAATGCGTCAATAGTTGTTTTTGATAAGTATTCAAACGAATACACTAAAAACCTTTTATACGGAATTGGTAAATGGATATATCTTATTGATGCCCTTGACGATTACGATAAAGATATTAAAAACAATAATTTTAACGTATTTAAAAACATATATAAAGCAAATGATTATAAAAGTTTAATAAGTGAGCATGAAAGCGATATTTCGTATATTTTCAATTCAGTGTTTATGCTTATTGCTGAAAACTTTAAAAATATTAAAACCTATTATAATACCGATTTAGTGACGAATATTATAACTAGGGGTATACCGACAAAAACAATGCAAATCATTAAAAAAGCTAAGAAAGAAGACAGTGTCTCTAAATAGCATTTAATTATAAGGAGTATTATGCTAGATAAATATTATAAAATTTTAGGCGTATCAAGTGACGCTACTGATGAAGAAATAAAAAACAGTTATGAAGAACTTAAGGCTAAATATTTAGAAGATAGGTTCTTAGAAGGCGAAGAAGGTAATTTAGCAGCAAAAAAATTAACAGAAGTTGAAACAGCCTATGCTGAAATAACTGCGTCAAGAAATCAATCATACCAAAACCCTAACGACGATTCTTTATTTGCTAAAATTGATACCGCTATAAGAAGTGGCGATATTAGGTCGGCTCAAGAAATGCTTGATAGTTTTGATGAAAGGGGTGCAGAATGGCACTACTATCAATCAGTTGTATTTTATAAAAAGAATTGGTTTAACGAAAGTAAAAAACAACTTGAAATAGCGTTGCAAATTGATGGAACTAACGAAAAATACAAAACTGCTCTTCAAAAATTAAACGATAAAGTTAACAATGCAAATAAGGCAAACGCTGGTTGGAACCAATCGGGTACTGGTGGCGGTACTCAATATACCGCTAGTCCTAACGGCCCAGAACAACAACTTGGTGGCGATAGTTGTATGCAATGGTGTTGTGATATGCTCATATGTAATATGATGCTTAATTGTTGTTGTGGTTGTAGATAATGTCAAACAGTAAAGTTATAGCGTTATCTGCGCTATCGGCATCGCTTAGTTTAATATTTTTAGTATTTGGCTCATATTTTTCAGTGTTTGACTTGTCGTGTTTGTTTATGTCAAGCCTGTTTATTATGTTTCCGTTAAGTAAGGGCTCAATAAAAGGTGCTATAATTTCATATTTAGCAGTTTTTGTTTTGTCTTTAGTATTTTGTGCGGGCAAATTTTATATGCCGATTTTGTACGGTGTATTTTTCGGGTTGCACCCTGTTGTAAACTATTATCAAGTTAAAACTAATAAAAATAAAGTTTTATTTAACGGTTTAAAACTAGTTTGGTTTTTATTAACTCTATTTTTAATGTTCTATTTATTTACTCTTTTTACAGTAGACTTGGGTGTGTTTCAAAAATTTATTCCAATTATAATAATAGTTGCCGGCACTTTTGCATTTTTCGTTTACGACTATGCTATGTTGCGCTTTCAACTAATGACAAAGATTTTAATAGACAAATTTAGGCTTTAATTATGAAAAAAAATGATTTAATTACTGCTACAATTTCAGATTTAGGTTCAAATTGCGAAGGAATATGCAAGGTAGAAAACTACACTTGTTTTATTCCTTTTACTATTGTTGGCGAAAAGGTTGTATTTAAAGTTTTAAAAGTAAACAAAAACCTAGTTTATGGCAAACTTGTTGAAGTTCTAACTCCAAGCGAATATAGGGTAAGACCTAAATGTACAGTTTTTGGTAAGTGCGGTGGTTGTAATATTCAACACGTTAAATATTTAGAACAGTTAAAAATTAAATCAAATACAATAAAAACGTGTTTTAAAAAAATTGCGGGTATTGACGTTCAAATTTCACCTGTAAAACGTGGTGAAAGTGAATATTATTATAGGAATAAAATTCAATTGCCAATACGTCAAACTGAAAACGGTGTAAAAATTGGTTTTTTTGCCCCAAATTCTCATAGAATAATTGAAATAGACGACTGTCCTATTCAAAATCCTTTTGCAACAAACGTAATAAATGCTACTAAAGAGTTTGTTTTAAAAACAAATATTTCTTGCTTTAACGACGAAACTAATTTAGGTCTATTAAAACATATTGTAGCAAGAAACGTTTCGGGTTCTATTTTAATAATAGCCGTTGTAAACGGAAACGACTTAGAGTATAAAGATGAGTTTGTTTCTATTTTATCTAAATATTTTGATAAATTTTCTTTAATTTTTAATAAAAATACCTTAAATAATAACGTAATTTTAGGTAATGAGTATAAAACGTTATATGGTGACGGGTATTATTTCACTGAAGAATTTGGCGTAAAATATCCCGTATATCCACAATCGTTTATGCAGGTTAACGACGGTGTTAAAACTTCACTTTATGAAGACGTTGTTAATTCGTTAGACTTAAATAGTGATAGCGTTGTAATTGACGCTTATAGTGGTGCAGGCGTAATGACTGCAATGCTTGCTAAAAATGCAAAAAAAGCAA
>JAZRNF010000024.1:0-35097 GCA_045648085.1 Christensenellaceae bacterium
ACATGGCTACGATCCGACTTCCACCAAACACACAAAATATTATTTTACGTTAGTTTTTTGGAAAGGAGCAAAATGAGAAGATACGAAAACGTGGCGGTTGATAAATTAAAGCCATACGAAAACAACGCAAGGACACACAGCGACGAGCAGGTCGAAAAGATAGCCCGAAGCATTGAGAAGTTCGGGTTTATAAACCCCGTTTTAATTGACGGGAATTATATGATTATAGCAGGACACGGCAGAGTTTTAGGAGCGAAACAAATCGGGCTTCAAGAAGTGCCGTGCATATTCGTTGAAGACCTAACCGAAGCACAAAAAAGGGCTTACATTTTAGCGGATAACAAACTCGCCCTTGACGCAGGCTGGGACGATAAAATTCTAAAAGCCGAGTTAAACTTTTTGAAGGAAATTAACTTCGACATTTCGTTGACGGGTTTTGATATGGACGAAATCGACCTGAACGCAACGGACATTGAATTCAAGGAAGACGACTTCGACGCAGACGCAGAACTTCCAGCAGAGCCGAAAGCAAGGCACGGCGACATTTACCAACTCGGACAGCATAGGCTTATGTGCGGGGACAGCACCGACGCAGAGCAGGTCGAAAAACTAATGGACGGCGAAATCATAGACCTTTACGTGACAGACCCGCCTTACAACGTGGATTACGTGGGCAAGACGAAAGACGCCTTAAAAATAGAGAACGACGCAATGGACGACGTTCAATTTGCAAACTTTTTAAGCGACGCATTCGGAGTGGCAAGTTCATTTATGAAAGACGGGGCGGTTTTCTACATTTGGCACGCCGACAGCAAGGGCGACATCTTCAGGAAAGCGTGTGCCGAAGAATTGGGAGCGGTGCGTCAGGTTTTAATTTGGGTAAAAAATACAATGGTGCTCGGGCGTCAAGATTACCAATGGAAGCACGAACCGTGCCTTTACGGCTGGAAAGACGGAGCAGGGCATTACTTCATCGACGACAGGTGCCAAACGACAGTATTTGAAGACAGTTACAACTTCGAGAAAATGACGAAAGACCAACTCGTCGAATTGATAAAGGAATTGCAGGAAGAAAAACAACCGTCAACAATTATTCACGAAGCGAAACCAAGCAGAAGCGAACTGCACCCGACAATGAAGCCCCTTAAACTAATCGGGCGACTTGTAAAGAACAGCAGTCGAGAAAACGAAAATGTCTTTGACGGCTTCGGGGGTTCGGGTTCTACGCTAATGGCGTGCGACCAACTAAACCGAAAGGCTTTCTTAATGGAGTTAGACCCACGTTACATTGACGTGATCATTAAACGCTGGGAAGACCACACGGGCGAGAAAGCCGTTAAAATAAACTAAAAGGAAGAACAAAAAATGCTAACTATTGCAAATAAAAGAATACTCTCGTTTATTGATTTTCTCAATAAAGAACACCCAATCAAAGAAGAAGTGAAAATTACATTCTTACACGGGTATGACGCAGTTATGGACGATGAAACAGCGGGGCAAGGTTTTGCGGTTTATCTTACCGAACAAAAAACCATTCTCTTACCGATGGAAATCCCCGAAAGTTTGCAAGAAAAAGTGCTGAAAGACCCCGAATTAGAAAGGGATTTTATAATTCATAATTTAGCACACGAATACTGCCACGCAATACAAGATGAACGGGGCGACTTTGCGAAATATAAAATTGCTGAACTTGAAAATTACGCAGATAAATTCGCAGACGAAGCGGTGGCGAGATTTAATTTGCAATATATAGATTAAGACTAAAAAAAGGAGCAAACAAAAATGATTGAAAAAGTAAACCCACAGCACCCTGACAAGATAGCGGACAGAATAGCAGGAGCAATCGTCGACCTTGCTTACAGAGAAGAAGACAACCCGAAAATCGCCGTTGAAGTTTTAATCGGACACGGGAACTGCAAGATTATAACCGAAAGTTCCGTGAGTATAGAAGCAGGCGAAGTGTTCGAAGCGGTAAAACGAATTGCAGGCGATATGCGAATCGAGATATTGAACGCACCGCAGGACGCACACCTTGCAAGAAACCAAAGCGAAAAAGTTCGCTGTGGCGATAACGGAATATTTAAAGGCGTTCCGCTTACAGCAGAGCAGAAAGAACTTTCAAAAATAGCAAGGGGAATATTTAAGAAATACCCGACCGACGGCAAATACATATTAAACGGCGAAAATTTGACCGTGTGCCAAAGTAATGCCAAGACCGAAGATTTACACGACTTCTTAAAAGACACCGCCAAAAACGCCGTTATTAACCCGTTAGGCGAATGGACGGGCGGAACGGACGTGGACACAGGAGCAACCAACAGGAAACTCGGAAGCGATATGGCGGACAGCGTAACAGGTGGCGGGCTTCACGGCAAAGACCTTTCAAAAGCCGACGTGTCGGTTAATATATACGCATTCAGGAAAGCACAGGCGACAGGCAAGACCGTCGAACTCTGCTGTGCAATAGGCGACGAAACAATCGACGGCAAGCCATACAGCGAAATCGTGGAAGAAGCAAGACAATATATTAAAACGGTCGGCGGTTTCGAGAAGTTCGCAGAGTGGGGCTTATTTTAAGGGGGGAACGATATGTCAAATAAAATGACCTTGAACGACAAAGCCCAGCAAATATTAAAAATTGCGGAGCAGTACGGCGTCGAGAAGAACTTTTTATTTATAACGACGTTCAAACGATACAGCATACAACTTCAAATATTGACCGAACTTGAAAAGGCGATTGAAGAACACGGGTCAATGGTCGAAAAGGAATACGTCAAAGGGCGTAAAAACCTTTATACAAACCCTGCGATTAACGAATACAACAAAGCCGTTAACTCGGCAAACAAAACCGTTTCAACCCTAATGAGCATTATAAAAACTAATAGTGACAAATACAACGAAGACAACGGACAGGAAGACGACCCGTTGCTTCGAGCGTTAAACGGCGACGATGACGAAGACGACGATTAAAAACAAAGCGGTCGAATATGCGGAGCAGGTAATCAAGGGGCAAGTTGTCGCCCCGAAATACGTCCGCAAGCAATGCGAAAAGTTCCTTGACCTTTGGAACGACAAAGACGAAAAATACTGCATAAACAAAAAGACCGCAAGACTTATAAATAAACTATTAAAAATGCTTGTAATGCCGAAAGGGTTAAAAGCAGGACAAACGCTTTACGAGTGTTCGACGGGCTATCAATGGGTTTTTTATGTTTCCGTTTTGTGCGTAGTACACAGGGACAACCCAAGCCGTCGCAGATACGAAACGGCAATACTTGAAATCGCAAGAAAGAACTTCAAGACATACACAATCGCAACGGTTTTTATTTTACTTTTTTTATTAGAGCCGAAATTTTCAAAATTTTATTCTGTAGCACCTGACGGGTCGCTTTCAAAAGAAGTAAGGGAAGCAATCGCCGAAACGATAAAATCAAGCCCGTTAATATTCCAATACAAAGACACGAAACGCTGGAAGATACTGCGTGACTATATATCATTTTTACCAAAGGAAACGAAGTTCTTCCCGCTTGCATACACGAACAGCACGTTTGACGGCAAACTGCCGAACGTATTCCTTGCGGACGAAGTCGGGGCATTGCCTAACAGTTCCGCAATCGAAAGTATGCGGTCAGGTCAAATCAACATATTAAACAAATTAGGGTGCATTATTTCGACGAAATACCCGACGATTTACAACCCGCTTGAAACCGAAGTCGGATATGCAAAACAAGTGCTGGACGGCATAGTTGAAGACGACTCCGTGTTTGCTTTACTATACGAGCCTGACGAAGTAAAAGAGTGGGCGACCGACGACAACATTATGAAGCAGGCGAACCCCGTCGCACAAGAAGTGCCTGAAATATGGGAAGACCTGCAGAAAAAAAGAGCATACGCAATCGCCGTTGAAAGTGCAAGGGAAAACTTCCTGACGAAGCATTGCAATATAATTTATCAGGGAGCAGGAACGGAAACTTATATCGACGTTAACGAAGTAAGGAACTGCAAGGTTGCCAAGATAGAATGGGCGGGGCGTCAAGTTTATATCGGCGTTGACCTTTCAATGACGAACGACAACTGCTCCGTTGCAATGTCGGGCGTGGACGACGACGAAGCCATTATCGCAGACGTGATCGCTTTTATTCCCGAAGGACGAATCGCCGAAAAGAACAAGTTCGAAAAGATAAATTATAACGAGTTTATAAAAGCAATGAAATGCGTCGCCTGCGGGGACAAGACCGTTGATTATAAAGTAATTGAAGACTTTGTGTTTGAGATTGAAAACCGCTACGGCGTAACGGTTATGGCGATAGGTTACGACCGATACAACGCCTTAAGTTCAGCACAGAAGTGGGCAAACGGCGACGAACACCGTCACGGTTACAACACGGTGGAAATCCGCCAGCATTCAAGCGTGCTACACGCACCGACGAAGTTATTATTTGAAAAGATAACGAACGGCGAATTCAAATACGAAAAAAACACCCTGCTGGAAATAAACTTTCAAAACGCAAGGTGTACATTTGACACTAATATGAACCGATACGTCAACAAGAAAAAGTCGAGCGGTAAAGTCGATATGGTAGTTAGTTTGATAAACGCCATATATTTATTACAGCAGGATTATTTCTTAAATCAAGGTCAGAACTTCGAACTGCAAGGCATATAAAAAGGGGAGCAAGAACGCTCCCCTTTTTTAATATTCTTCTTCGTATTCTTCGTCGCATTCTTCTGCGTATGCGGTGTCTATAAAAACAGCGTCGCCGTTCGGTAACGATACAGAGAAGAACCCTGCAAGGGCTTCGAAAACCGCTTCGCCTGCACCGTTGAAAATATGCCCGCCGAAGTCGTATTCAGGCTTGACAAGTTCCAAAGGTACAATGCCGATGACGCCAGCGTCCACGCCGTAGAGCCTGTCCGCTTGGTCGACATACTCGCCGTCCCCGTGAGCCGTTCCAGCAACAGCAAAGGCGAAGCCGTCGGGCGTTGAATACTTCCCGTCGCAATAGCCCCACCTGCCCCAAATACCTCTGTAAATTTCGTCCGCCAAAGCGTAACAAATGTCGCCCACATAAAAGCCCTTGTTTGATTTGATAACTTCTTTCATAAGTAAACCCCCTTAAATTTCCGTGAATACTTTTCTGTTCGTTTCGCTAAATTCAAGAACAACTAATTCTTTAAGCCCGCCGTGTTCTTCTTCGTAAGTAAACCACTTACCGCCCGCACCATAATCAACGCCGCTGCGTCTATAATAGTGGTTTTTTAATGCCATTTGAAGCCTTGCGTCTCTTAAAACTTCCGCTTCAGAATTTTTGAAAAGCGTGGCATTTTTCGTGCCGTCGTTCATAGTAATAAAACCTTTGTATAACATAATATAACTCCTTTATTTTCAGGCGTTCCCGCCCTTTCGTTGTGTGTATGTTAACTCTTTCAAAAAATAAAGTCAAGCGTTTTTTATACATTTGTATAAAATATTTTTACAAAAGAGAAAAAACTTTATTTAACAAGGAAGCAAAAGGGGACAGGCGGGCAAGTTTCACAAAAAGCAACAGTTCTCGGGTGTATAATAAGGACGAATTAAGAAAAGGGGGTGTGCTGTGGGGTTATTTAGCAGAAAGAAAGACGTTAAAAACGAAGAACAAAGCGGAGTTTTAATCGGCGATGACGCCTTATTGCAGGCATTGACGAACGGCGAAACGATAACCAAGAAGCAAGCCTTGTCGCTTCCAGCCGTAGCAAGTGCGGTTGACGAAATAGCGGGCAAAATCTCGACAATTCCGTTAAAACTTTACAAGGAAACCGTGAAAAACGGGAAAAAGACCGTTGAAGAACTGCAGGACAGCAGGTGCGACCTTGTAAATGCAGACACAGGCGACACGCTGGACGGGGTACAGTTCAAAAAGGCTATGATTGCGGACTATTTGCTCGACAAAGGCGGTTATGCTTTTATAAAGCAGAAAGGAAACACGACAGAAGCAATTCATTACGTTGACGCAGGGCAGGTGTCAATCCTAAAAAATAGCGACCCAATATTCAAAAGTTATAAAATTCAGGTAAACGCCAAGACATACAGGGATTATCAATTTATAAAACTTTTAAGGAATACGAAAGACGGGGCGTCAGGCGAAAGTGTAAGGGACGAAATCTCGAAAGCGTTATTGACCGCATATCAAAACCTTTTAATGCAATACGCAAGTGCAAAGAAAGGCGGAAAGAAGCGTGGATTTTTAACAACCGAAAAGACTTTGACGAAAGAAGTTCTCGAAAAGTTAAAAACTGATTGGGAAAGCCTATATTCTAACGACGGGAACAACGCAATCGTTCTGCCGAGCGGGGCAAAGTTCCAAGAAAGCACCGACAGCACGTTTGAAACGAGCGTCAACGCAACGAGAAAGCAGTTAAATGACGAAATAAAGGCGATATTCCATATAGGAAACACCGACGCTGAAACGTTCCAAAACGCAATCGTGCCGATTTTAACGGCGTTCGAGTGTGCAATTAACAGGGTTTTATTGCTTGAAAAAGAGAAAGCGGACGGGTTATTTTTTGCGTTTGATACAAAGGAAATGCTCAAAGGCGATATGAAGACACGCTTTGAAGCATACGCAATCGGCATTGAAAAAGGCTGGATGAAGCCAAATGAAGCCCGTTATCTTGAAAATTGGGACGAAATAGACGGGCTGGACATAATAAACTTCGGATTGTCGGCGGTGTTATACGACCCAGCGACAAAAACTTATTACACGCCGAACACCAACACGACCGCAGGGTTAAACGGTGGAAATTCAGGGGGAAACAATGAATAAAAGATTTTATGAATTTAAGAACATGGCCGACGGCGAATATTCGCTTTATATTTACGGCGAAATCGTAAGCGAAAAGGGCGTTGATTGGTGGACGGGCGAAAAGAACGAAAACGAAGTCGACATTGCAGACTTTAAGAAAGCCCTTTCAGAAATCCCGTTCGGAGCAAAACTTAATATGTATGTAAACAGCGTCGGCGGGAGCGTATTCGCAACGAGTGCGATGGCTTCAATGCTTCAAAGAGCAAAGGAGCAACAAGGCGTTAAAATAGACGCATACATTGACGGGGTGGCGTGCAGTTGTGCGTCGTGGCTAATAATGGTGGCAGATAATATTTTTATCTATAAAAACAGCGTTATGATGATACACAAGCCATTAATTGCGACATACGGCAACGCTAACGATTTATTAAAAGACATTGAAGTGTTAAACAAAATAGAAGACGGTGTGATCATTCCATTTTACGAAGCAAAAGCCAAGAGCGAAACGGGAGTTATAAAAGATATGATGACCGCAGAAACGTGGCTGACGGCAACGGAAATTCAGGAACACTTCAATGTGACTTTACTCGACGAAGCAAAGGAAGTCGAGAACATAAAAAGCGAATTGTTTAACACTTATAAAAACACACCGAAAGAATTCAAGCAGGATAAACCTGTCGAGAATAAGACGGAAGAACCAGCCCAAGCGGTGGATTATTCCGAGTTTGAAAAAACTATAAACGAATTAAAAAAATAGGGGGATAGAAAGTTGAAAAAACTTATTGAACAAAGAAACGATTTAGTCGCTGAAATGACTAACATTGTGAACACGGCAAAAGCCGAAAACAGAGCAGTCAACGAAGCAGAAGCCGAAAGGTTCGAAGCCTGCAAAGTTGAAATCTCAAACATTGATAAAACTATTAAAATGGGGGAAGATATGGAAAATCTCGAAAACAAAGTGGTTTCAGCACCAGCAGGTGAAATGACCGACGCACAAAAAGACGAAAAGGCATTCTTAAACTTAATCAAATCAATTAAGAACGCAGACACGCCGATGACCTACGGCGAAAACGGAGCAATTATTCCGACCACTATCGCAAAGAAAATCATCGCAAAGATTGAAGAAATCTGCCCGATTTGGACGATGGCTGAACACTTCAACGTTAAGGGCAACCTTACAATTCCTGCAGAAGACGACGCAACCAACGTTGAAATGACATACGCAGACGAATACACCGACGCAGAAAGCGGAAAAGTTGTATTCAAATCAATTAATCTCGGCGAATATTTGGGTCGTTGCCTTGTTAAAGTTCCAAAGTCACTTATCAACAACGGTTCAGTTGACGTTGTAGCATACGTTATTAACAAGATAGCGGAAAGGGCTTCTGCATTCCTTGAAAAAGAACTTCTCAACGGTGGTTCAAAAATTCAAGGCTTAAAGGGCGTAACCCTTGTGAGCGAAACCGAAGCGTCAGGCAAAATCGGTTCTGACGATTTAATCGATTTACAAGAAAAAGTTCTCGACGCATACCAAGCAAACGCTTGCTGGATTATGAGCAGAGAAACAAGAAAGGCAATCCGCAAGTTGAAAGACGGCGACGGCAAGTATTTACTTGAAAAAGACTTCAACGCAAAATGGGGTTATTCATTACTTGGCAAGCCCGTTTACACTTCGGACAACGCAAACGGCATTTATTACGGCGATATGTCAGGCTTGGCAGTTAAAATCAGCGAAGCAATGAACATTCAAGTTCTTAACGAAAAATACGCAGAACAACACGCAGTCGGCGTTCTCGCTTTCGTGGGTTGCGACGCAAAGGTTCAAAACACCCAAAAAATCGCAAAACTTACCGTTAAAGCGTAAGAACATAAAGGGGGCGATGACTTATGGCAGAAAATAGCGTTAAAGTTAGCGAAATAACCGCACAGGAAATCGCCGACTTTATCAGGTTAAGCGACCCGAGCGAAGAAGAAACGAACTTCTTAAAAAAATGTTTAGAAATTGCAAAGTCATATATCAAGAACTATACAGGAGTTGAAGATTTAGACACACAGGCGGACTTCGTAATCTGCGTTTATTTACTTTGTCAAGATATGTACGACAATCGCACCATATACAGCGACAAGACGACGCCGAACAAGACGTTTGAAACAATCCTAAACCTTCACTGCAGGAACTTATTATGACGAACGCAGGCAAATACAACAAGAAAATTCAAATTGTAGAGATTACGCAGAGCGAAGACAGTCACGGCTTCGTGCAGACCACAGAAGCCGTCCTGTTAAGCCCGTATGCGAGCGTTAAGACCACGAAAGGCTTTACCCTTATAGCCAGCGGAAGCGACTTCGAAAAGGCATTTACAAACTTTACAATCCGTTATTCAAAGACCGTCGAAACTCGATACCGAGAGAACAACCGAAACCTGCGAATCAGGTTCAACGGCAAAATTTATGCGATTGAGTATTTGAACAACGTGAACGAAGCCAACGAAGAACTCGAAATGCAGGCAAAGGCGGTTACAAAGTAATGGCGAAATTCAACGCCGAATTACCGCTTGACCTTATAGAGCAGTTCAAAGACCTTGCGGACGGCGGGGCTGAAAAAATGCTAAAAGAAATGACGCAGGCAGGGGCAAAGGTTGTCGAGAAGAACGTTCGTGCGAATATGAAAAAGTCGTTCAAAGACCCGACAAGGCTTGAAAAGACCCTTCGAATTACCCGAGTTTATAAAACTATATACGACGACGGAATCAACACAAAAGTCGGCTTTTATGGTTATTTAGAAGGAAGTGAAGGGAAGACGACGAAATTTACACGCACCAAGACTTATGGCAAACTTAATAAAAAGGGTAAGGTTATATGGCAGAACAGGGGGCGTGAAAACACGACAAGTTCAAAGACTTATTCGCACAATTACGGCGTGCCTGCTCCACTCGTAGCAATAGCGAGAGAATACGGAACGTCGCAAGGCGAGAAGAAAAAGCCGTTCTTTAGAAAATCGTTCAAGAAAGCCGAAATCACGGACGCAATGTTAAAAGTTCAGGAGCAACACTTAAAAAATGAATAAATTTATCTTTGATATACTATCTCTTACAGTTGACGGCGTAGAGATACCCGTCAAGTGGCTAAAATACAAAGGCGACCTGACGACATATATTGTTTTTAGCGATTTAGGCGAAACGCCCGCACACCATACGGACGACGAATGCGAATACTCAACAAAGCAATTTGACTTTGACATTTACAGCAAAGGCAATTATCTGAACATTTTGGAAGCAGTTAAACAAAGACTTAAAGAAAACGGGTTTACTTGGGTCGAAGATAGCCCGCCAATGTTTGAAGAAGACACAGGGCTTTATCACATAACGACCACATTTGAAATCGAAATATATAACAAGTAAAGGGGGAAATTATGGCAAAAATAGGCTTAAAAAACTTGCGTTATTCCAAGTTAGACGCACAAGACCAAGTGACAACTCCTGCGTCGTTTGGTAAAGCGGTTGACTGCAAGGTTACTATTGAAAAAAACAACGCCGAACTATATGCCGACGACGGAATCGCAGAAAGCGATTATTCATTCAAAAAAGGCACAATCGCATTGACCGTTGACGAAGACGCAGACGAAGTGTTCGGTGCGGTATTAGGTCACGAAGTCAAAGACGGCGAAATGATAAGAAAGGCGGGCGACGTTGCACCATACGTGGCACTCGGTAGAATTTTAACGAAAGTGACAAACGGAGTTAAAAGTTTCAAAGTTGAATTTTTACACAAGGTAAAATTTAACGAACCGAACGCAGACGAAAAGACCAAAGGCGAAAGTGTAGAATTCGGAACTTCAGCAATCGAAGGAACTATTCACGCACTCGAAAACGGCGAATGGAGCAAGTCAAAGACGTTCACAGAATACAGCGAAGCAAGCACTTATCTTGACGGACTGCTTACTGCGAAAGTATAAGACACAAACGGGGCGGTCAATATTCCGCCCTGTTTTTTATATTAAAAAGGAGTTAAAACAATGAGAGATTACAAAATCAATTTTACAGTAGAAGACAAACAATATTCTGCAATATTTAACTTGAATGTTATGGAGCAGATACAAGAAGAATACGGCTCGGTGCAAAAGTGGGGCGAACTCACGGACGCAAAAACGGGCGAAGCGAACGCAAAAGCAATTATCTTCGGTTTTTGGGCGATGATAAACGAAGCAATCGAAATTGAGAACGACGAGAAAGGCGAAAATCAGCCGTTGTTCACGCTTAAACAAATCGGCAGGCTAATTACAAGGGCAGGGTTGCAACAATCGGCTCAAACGCTAAATAACGCCGTAATTGAAGCGACGAAAGAAGACGCACCAAAAAACGCATAATCCACGACGAAGACGAAGAACCGAAGCCGACAGACTTCTCGTGGTTTCTATTCGTGGGGCGTAAACTTTTAGGGTTTACCGAAAAAGAAGTCGGCAGAATGACAATCCGAAAATTTATGAAATTATACGACCATTACAAGAACAACTTCGACCTTGAAACAGTATTGCGGGCAAAGGGCGTTACATACGCCAAACTTGCAGATTTGCAAATTCAAGACGAAGAATGGTTATAAAAGGGGGAACGATGAAAGATTTAATTGTTACGATTAATGCCGATACCCGAAAGGTAAAATTCAGCCGTGATTTTATAGGGCTAAACGGGGAAAACTTGCAAGGCAATATCGTGGTTGATTTTGAAGATAAAACAGACTTCGTGGACGGGACGGCTTCGTTTGAAGTAGAGCAGAACGGTCAAAAATACACAATCGGAATGACGAAAGACGAAACAAACAAGGTTTATATTTTACCGATAAAATCAAGCCTTTTGAAATACGCTTGCACAATGAAATGTCAGGTCGCTATTACGCAGGGGAAAACGGCGGAAGGCGTTCCCGTTTTTAAGAGTGAAATTTTTAACCTGCCCTGCTATGAAGCAATAAACGCAAAAGAAAACATTCCCGAACAATACCCGTCGTGGTACGAAGAAGCGACCGCTCTATTAAAGGAAATGGAAGAAAGAATGGACACGGCTCTTATATACATAAACGACGACGGAGCGGGAAATGTAACAATTTCCGCAAGCGGTGGAAAAAAATTAGATTTTACTGATGACGGAAATGGAAATATAACTTTGGGGGTAATATAAAATGGCGGAAATGAAAACACTTAACGGCTACGAAATAGTCGACGAAAAGGCAAGGCAAGAAATAGAACTATTAAAGCAAAATTCAGGTGGTGGATTGTATATTCATAAAATAACAATCGGCACTAATGTAACTGATGCTTTTTTGAGAGCAGAAATGCAATATTTATCATCTTATCAAGAACCTTATACTTTTGACACTATTAAAAATGCTAATGTATTAAAAATGTGTGCAAATAATGTAAGTGGTATGGGCACTATGGAAAACTATTACGAGTTTAATAATGGTATTGATTATAATATTTATTTTTATGATGCTGTGTTACAAATAGGAACAACTGAATTTTGGTACGAAGATTTAACAATAACCGACACAGTAACGGAGTTTTAAGGAGTAACAAACTATGAAAAGATATTATTATAAATCAAAAAACGGATATTTGAACTTAAAAACACCTTCAAGCAATCCTGATTATGTTGAAATAACAAAAGAAGAATTTGAACAAGCAACTAAACCGAAAGAGCCTACGGCTGAACAAATCGCTTTACAAGAAAAGCGTAAATTAATTGCTGAAAAGAAAGAACTATTAAATAAATATCGTGAAGATGTTGAACAGGTTGATTTGTTTGGTATGCAACGAACTGACTACGAACAAAAGAAAGAACTTTGCAGAAATTTAGTTTTGGAATTAAGAGAGTTAGAAAAATAGGCGATACACAAGAACAATAACTATTAAAAGGGGGTAATTTATGGCGGGCTTTGGTGGGTCGGTTAAACTGACAGGCGAAAGTGAATACAGAAAAGCGTTAAAATCAATCAGCGATAATTTAACTGTGGTTGCAAGCGAAATGAAAGTCGTAAATTCTCTATACGACAAGAACGACAGTTCAACGGCGAAACTTTCAGCACAAAACGAAGTGTTGACAAAGAAACTTGACGCACAAAATCAAAAACTTGCAGAAGCAAAGAGAATGCTCGACCAAGCGAAAAGCAGTACGGACAGCAACGCCCAAACGGTGGCAAAGTGGCAAGCGGAAGTCAACAAGGCACAGGCGGAAGTCAACCAAACCACAAGGGAAATCAAGCAGAACACCGAGCAGATTAAAAAGAACGAAGACGCACTCGACGACGCAGGCGACGAACTGAAAAAATTCAAGCAGGGCGAAGACGACGCAGGGCAATCAGCAATTAAAATGGGCGACCTTATAAAGGCGAACATTACAAGCGAAGCAATAATCGGCGGAATAAAGGCTCTCGGCTCTGCAATGGTAAGCGTTGCAAAAGGGGCGGTGGAGTTAGCGAAACAATCAATCGCAGGCTTTGCAGAATACGAGCAGTTAATCGGGGGCGTTGAAACGCTATTCAAGGAAAGTGCTCCCGTTGTAGAGAATTACGCAAATAACGCATATAAGACGGCGGGACTTTCCGCAAACGAATATATGTCAACCGTGACGGCATTCTCGGCAAGTTTGCTTTCAAGCCTAAACGGGGACACCGCAGAATCGGCAAAAATTGCTGATATGGCAATCACCGATATGGCGGACAACGCAAACAAAATGGGGACTGATATGTCGATGATACAAAACGCATATCAGGGGTTCGCAAAGCAGAACTATACAATGCTTGACAACTTAAAACTCGGCTACGGCGGAACGAAGACCGAAATGGAAAGGCTTCTGCAGGACGCAACGGCAATCAGCGGGGTTGAATATAATATCGAGAACTTAAACGACGTATTCGAAGCAATACACGTTATACAGGGCGAACTCGGAATCACGGGAACAACCGCAAAAGAAGCAAGCACAACAATTCAAGGGTCGCTTTCAGCAATGAAATCGTCGTGGCAAAACCTTTTAACAGGTATGTCGGACGAAAATGCGGACTTCGGGCTTTTGATAAATAATTTCGTTGATAGCATTTTGACGGTGGGGGACAACCTACTTCCAAGAATACAAGTCGCAATTCAAGGAATGGGCGAACTTGTAAGCGGATTACTTACAACGCTAGTGCCTGAAATTATAAACACAATACCGCCTTTGATTGAAAGCACATTGCCAACACTACTCGGAGCAATACAAACGGCAATAACAAGCATTATCGCAGTATTGCCACAGATAACGCAATCAATAAGCGACCTGCTCCCGCAGATTTTAACGGCGTTCGTTAATATGCTACCGCTAATTTTAGACGCAGGCGTTACGATAATTTTATCGCTTGTGCAGGGAATAGTGGGAAGCATACCGACCTTAATCCCAGCAATCGTTCAAGCGGTAATGACTATCGTTGAAAATTTAATCGGGAATATAGACTTAATAATTGACGCAGGCATTCAACTTTTAACAGGGCTAATGGACGGGTTGATTTTAGCAATTCCCGTTTTACTTGAAGCAATACCCGTGATCATCGGCAAACTTCTAACGGCTATAATAAACAACCTGCCGAAAATAATCAAGGCGGGCTTCGACTTGCTCGGGAAGTTCCAGCAAGGAATTTACGACGCAATCCCGCAGTTGATACAAGCAATGCCACAAATTATTGTTAGTATAGTTACGGCTTTAATTCAAGGCATACCGCAGTTAATATCAGCAGGCGGGCAAATGTTGGCGGGGCTATTCAAAGGACTACTCAACCCGCAAGCGATATGGAACGCCGTCAGCGGGCTATTTAACGGCATAGTCGGGGGAATTAAAAGCCTGTTCGGAATACACAGCCCGTCAAAGGTATTTGAAGACCAAATCGGGAAAAACCTTGCTCTCGGTATAGGTTCAGGCTTTGAAGACACAATGGCAGGCGTTAGCGACCAAATGGCAAGTGCAATCCCGACGGGGTTTGATATAGACGCAAGCGTGACAAGCGGAACAACGCAAAGCACAAACGGCTTCGCAAATATGGTTGAAGCGTTCAAGCAGGCATTAAGAGAAGTCAACATTATACTTGACGACGAAGTCGCTGGCAGGTTTGTCACCGATACCGTCGAAAGGGTAGTTTATAACTAAAAGGGGGCAAAAACGTGGGACATTTTATTTTTAACAACATAGACAGCCGTGACATTAAAGGTGTAATTGTAAGCGAACTGCCCCCAATAACCAAACCGAAAATGCGTGTCAGGATTGACACCATAGACGGCAAGGACGGAGCAGAAACAGTCAATCTCGGCTTTGAAGCATATACAAAGACGGTTAAAATCGGGCTTACAAAAGATTACGACATAAACAATATTATCGGGTGGTTACACGGCGAAGGAACACTTCAATTATCAAACGAACCCGACAAGTATTACAAAGTAAAGATACACGACCAAATCGACTTTGAAAGACTTTTGCGATTTAGGACGGCGGAAATTAAATTCTTCACACAGCCGTTCAAATATTCAGCAACAGAAAGGGTTAAAAGCGTTGACTTAACGGGATTAACCTCAACGGAAATCAGGAACACAGGCAATTATTTTTCAAAGCCGATAATTACATTTACAGGCACGGGAACAATAAATGTCAGCGTGAACGGTTCGCAAAAGTGCGTTTTATATTTGGGAGCGACAAGCGAGAGCATAACACTTGACGCAGACAAACAAGAAGCATACTTCGGGGAAGTCTTAAAGAATAGGCAAATGGACGGCGAATTTGTCACGCTTGAAGTCGGAAAAAACACAATCACGTGGACGGGAAACCTTACAAAGATTGACATTCTAAATTATAGCCGTTGGCTGTAAAAGGGGGCAAAATGGATAAGTTAATAAATGATTTTAAGATTAGTTTTACAAAGGGCGACACCTACGCCCTTGCAATAAAATTTAAGAACCTATCGGAAGATTTAAGAACGGCATTCTTTACCGTCAAAGAAAACCCTGACGACGAACCGTTAATTCAAAAATCGCTCGGAGCAGGCATTGACAAAATCGACGATAGAACATACAAGAAAGAAAAAACTTACAAATTGCAAATACAAGCATATGACACGGCAAGCCTTGAAGTGCACGTTCAATATTTGTACGATTTACAAGTTTCAGTCGGTAATGTAATAAAAACCGTTATAAGCGGGGTGTTCGTAGTTACGCACAGTTTATCGGGGAACGCTTCTGCAATGGGAAGCACGCTCGAAGTTGCAATCGACGACACGCTCGAAACCGAAGTTTATGCAACGCCAGCAACACACGGGGTCGAATACGAACAAGACCCCGTCGCAAACGCTAAAATCGGCGATATGGCGGGACTTACAACTTATAATAAACAAACAATCGTCGGGGCGATAAACTCGGTTGACGGCGAAGCAAAAACGAATGCTGGAAATATTAGAGCCAACACACAAGCCGTTGCAAATATATTAAACGGGACGACCGCTGTTCCGAAAGCACAAAACGCAACAACGGCAGAAAACGCAAAAACGGCACAAAACGCAACAACAGCAGAAAACGCAAAAATGGCGGAAAACGCAACAACGGCAGAAAACGCAAAAACGGCACAAAACGCACTCAAAGTAAATAATCTTGAAATAAAGAAAACGGAAGCGTGGACTTTTACCCTTGATGACGACACAACCGTTATAAAAAATGTGGTGGTGATATAATGGATTTGTCAAAAGTAACAAACATTATTATCCCCGAAGGTAACGTGATAGCAATAACAATAGGCGGTCAGCAAGTATGGCGTGTTGGTACGGAAGGTTTGACTTATAGCCTATTAAACAACGGCACTTACGAAGTAACAGGCTATACGGGAACTGATACCGCTGTCGTAATACCTAGAACACACAAACAAGATGGGATAAGGACGGTGGTTGCTTCTATTGGCGAGCATGCGTTCCATAATTGCAGTTCATTAACAAGCATAAAAATCCCCGATAGCGTAACTTCTATTGGTAATTGGGCATTTATGAGCAGTTCATTAACAAGCATAAAAATCCCCGATAGCGTAACTTCTATTGGCGAGCAGGCGTTCTTTACGTGCCATTCGTTAACAAGCGTAACAATCGGCAACGGCGTAACATCTATTGGTGCTTGGGCATTCTATAATTGCAGTTCATTAACAAGTATAATAATACCAAAAAGTGTAACAAGTATAGGTTATGATGCGTTCTATAATTGCAAGTCGTTAACAACAATTTATTGCGAAGCGGAAAGTCAACCAAGCGGTTGGGATAGTTCTTGGAAAGGTGGATGCACCGCTACCGTCGTATGGGGTTATACAGGATAAGCGGACGCTAGCAATTTCCGCAATACAAAAATCATAGAATAGGAGCAGAACAATGATAAAAGTCTTTAACGCATACGAAAGAGTTTTTACAAACAACGGCGAAAAGATATTGCACCCGTTAAAAGCGGTAATCCTGAAAGAAGACAACGGCGATTACGAACTCGAACTTGAAACACGCATTGAAGACAAAGATTATATCGTAAACGATAAAATTATTGCGTGCGATACCCCGTGGGGCGTTCAAGGGTTCAGGGTTTACAACCCACAAAAGAAAAGCAATAAAATCACTTGCACTTGCAGACATTTATTTTACGATACAGCGTTTTATTTAATAGAAGACTCAAACGTCGTGGACAAGACCTGCAACGACGCACTCGACCACCTAAACAACGCCTGCGACAGCACAACGCCATTCGTGACACTTTCAGACGTTCAGCAGATAAGTTCCGCAAGGGTAGTAAGAAAGTCGTTTGAAGAAGCAATATCAATAGTTCTTGAACGTTGGGGCGGGCATTTAATAAGGGACAACTTCAACATTGAAATCCGAAGCGAAATCGGGCAGGACAACGGTGTTACGTTAAGATATGGCAAGAACATTCAGGACATACAAGTCAAGGAAGATTGGAGTGGCGTTGTAACTAAAATACTGCCCGTCGGAAAGGACGGCTTATTGCTAGACAATAAATATATCACTACGGCAGATTTAAGCCCCAGCGAAGCGAATTACAGGCTTATATACGACAAGCCTTATACAAAGACGGTGTCGTTTACGCAGGACATATCCGAAGACGAATACAAGGTCGACGGGGAACTTGACGAAGACGCATACAAAACCGCTTTAATTCAGGACTTGGAAAACCAAGCAATCGAATATATAAGACAGAACTGCCTGCCGAAAATAAATTACACCGTCAAGGCGAATATTGACAACGTGACGGACGTGGGCGACACGATAGAAGTCTACGACGAAAGGCTCAACGTCCACCTTTTAACAAGCGTTATATCGGTAAAATGGGACTGCATTCAAAAGAGATATACAGAAGTCAACTTCGGAAACTTTTCAAGCAAGTTAAAGAACCTTATAACCGAAACGACGACCGCCACGAAGAAAGAAGTCAAGGAAACGGTTAGCCTTGAAGTTATCCCGCAGGTGGAAACGAAACTTCAAGAAGCATACGCCGAAATTTGGGACGCACTCGACAACAGTTACTGCGTTTACGACGGCGACCAAATCCTGATCGTTGACACACTACCGAAAGAGCAGGCGAAGAATTGTATTCGCTTTAATAGTGCAGGGATAGCGTTCGGAAAGAACGGAATCAACGGAGCATTCACATCGGCGTGGACGATAGACGGCACGCTTAATATGCAGAGCATAAACGTTATAAACCTTGTCGCCGATATGATAAAAGGCGGAACGCTTAAACTCGGGAACGAGTTCGCAGGACAAGGCAGGCTGGAACTTTACGACGAAGCAAACAAGTTAATCGGCGAGATGAACGCAAGCGGGCTTACAATGTACGCCAACGACGGCAGTTATATCAAAATAAATAACGAAGTCGGCTTCGCAGGGTTTGACAAAAACAATAATAAAATTTATTGGGTTGACGGCGAAACTTTCTGCACGAAGAAATTCATCGCAAACGAAGAAATCACAATCGGCGGGAAGTTGCGAATGCTACCAATAACGACAAGCACGAACAGCGGAATCGGCTTCGTTGCAATTTACACGGGGGATTAAAATGTTTCACGTGAAACATTTGTGTTAAACTTTTACGCAAATGTGTAAAAAGGGGGTAATTAAATGGCATTATCGGGAACAATCTCGGGAGCATATAGGGGTTACACGCTACAAACGACGTGGACAGCAACACAAAACACGTCGGGGAATTACAGCGACATAACGGCGACGCATAGACTTATATGCGATAGCACATTCGCTCTTTACATTGACGGCAGGACGAATTCCTGCACCGCCGACGGCTCGGCAAAGAGTTTTACAAGCGGAGCAATAAGCACGGGCGGTGGAACGACAATCACGCTCGGCACGACTACACACAGAATATATCACAACGCAGACGGCACGAAGTCGTTCACGATGACAACCGTGTTTAATATGCAGGCAGACATTGTCGGCACTTGGGTTTCAAGCATAACTGCAACGGGAACGATTACCCTTAATGCGATACCAAGACAAGCCCAAATCACGGGAGCAAATAACTTCAACGACGAGCAGAACCCGTCCTTTACATATTCAAATGCGGGCGGGTTTCAAATATCGGCTTATTTAAGTTTTGCAGGCAAGACAATCAGCAGGTCGGGGCTTGGGAACGCTACAAGCGGAACTTATACGTTCACGCTTACGGACGCAGAAAGAACGACGCTTCGCAACGCTACACCGTCCAGCAACACAATGGCGGTCACTTACGGCTTGCAGACAGTAATCAGCGGGACAACCTACACGAACACCGTCGCAAAGACGATGACGATTACAAATGGCAACCCGACAGCCCCAACGTTGACTTATGCGGACACCAACTCCACGACAACGGCAATCACGGGAAACAACCAGCGAATTATTCGAAATAAATCAACCCTGACGGCGACAGTTGGCACAGGAACGGCGAAAAAGGGTGCGTCGATAAGTTCTTACAGTACGACAATAAACGGCGTTACAAAGGCAGGAAACGGGGTGTTAAACTTCGGAGCAGTAAACTCCGCAAGCAACGTTGAAATCATAACGACCGTGACGGACAGCAGGGGCAACACGGCAACAGTTAAAAAGACGGTTACAGTTGACGATTGGACGACGCCGACGGCGAGCGTTCAACTTTACAGGGTAAACAACTTCGAAACGTCAAGCAGATTAAAGGTTGACAGCACATATTCAAGCCTTAACGGCAAGAATACAATTACTTGTCAGTGTTGCTATAAAAAGAATACCGACAGCACATATTCAAGCTGGATGGCGGTCTCAAATAATACACTGATAACATTGAGCCTTGACAACACCGCAGACTTTAACGTTAAGATTAGAATTCAAGACAAATTGTCGGGGTGGATAGAAGCAATAAAAGACTTACCGCAAGGACAACCGATTTTATTTATTGACACCACAAAGCAAAGCGTGGGGGTTGGTAAATTCCCCACTATGAGCAAGAGCCTTGAAGTCGCAGGTGGGGGACAGTTTAGCGGAAGCCTTTCAACGGAAAGAGATTTTACAGTTATCGGCAACGCAAACGTTAACGGAAGCCTTACGGTCGGCGGTTCAAAAGTAATAGAAAGCGGAAGCAACTCAAACGGGAAATATATTAAATTCTTTGACGGCACAATGATATGCTGGAACTATATGGAAGTTACAGACCAAGCAATCAACGGAACATACGGCAGTTTATACGACGGGTCAAGAGTAATTACTTACCCCGTAGCATTTACGGCAACGCCCGTTTTAACCTGTTCAATGTTCAAGTGGGGAACGAGTGCGTCGTGGGGTTCTACCAGCGACAATTCAACACCGCTGACAAAAGGAACGTTGAAAGGGCTTGACGCATACAGCAGAGCAACAGGAACAATCTGCCGAATAGCGTGGCACGCAATAGGCAAGTGGAAGTGATAAGGGGAAGCAAAATGGAAAAAGAGAACGAACACAGACTGACCGAACTCGAACAACAGAACAAAAGGACGGAAAGCCGACTTGACAAAATCGACATGTTAGGCATTGAACACAGAATGACGGCGGTTGAAGGCAGAGCCAAGAGCAACACAAAGCGACTTGACAAACTCGAAAAAGTGACGGACGCAATACACAAAATGAGCAATACAATGGTTCAGTTGGTAGAGCAGGCGAAGTACACGAACGAGAACGTCGAAGAATTAAAAATCAAGGTTGAAGCCATAGAGCAAGAACCAGCCAGCAATTACAAGGCACTAAAAAAGACTATCGCAACAGCAGTCGTTAGCACCATTGTCGGGGCAATAGTTGGGGCTTTAATCGGGCTAATACTATAATCAAAAGGGGGAGCAGGAACGCTTCCCTTTTTTCTTTTGCTTTTCTATAAGTTCAAGTTCTTTTTTTAATTGAGTAAAAACAATTTACTTATTAATTGTAATGTATAGTAAACCTGAAGAACAAAAGCGAATAATTCAGGCAATAGATTAGAAGCGAGATTATATGTTTTTTAGGTATAAAAAGCCCTGCCGAAGCAGAGCAAAGAAGAATAATTCAGTATAATGAGTTATCGCTTCGAAAACATACTTCAAGTTGCCAAAGTATAGGGAAACGCTCGTCCATTCCCACTTTGACAGCCCATAACCGAGCCAAGCCAACCCGTCCCCGTTTTTTAAGGTCAGCCGTTCCGTTCCCTGACCTGACGATTAAAGGCGTTTGAAGTGCCACCCTTGAACCGTGACGACTTTCTGCAATGGCTCGCCAACACCCGACAGTTTAAGGAGTTGTCGCCCGCTCCTACGTCTATATGCACAAAAGCGGAAGAAACAACCGCAAATGCGTTTTTGATAGGTAAAAAATCAACGATAATCAACGCACCGCAATTGAATATGCAGTTATATGATTACCGTTGATATTCATATATTAACATACAGTTTTTATATTTTCAAGTAAATTTTTAACTGCATATCATCAAGGCTTTTATTCCAGCGGGTATTCCGTTTCGACTTGGAATATTCGATTTTTTCAATAAAGGATTTCAGCAAGTCGTTTTTTTCTTGGGTATTCAAAGACCAATAAGCGTCAAGGCATTTTTCAAGAATAGGAATTGCCTTCTTTATTTTTGTTTGCTCGTCGCTAAAAGACGCTTCAATCGCCGAAATTTGACCCTGTAACGCCTTTTTATCGGCTTCAAGGATATTTACACGGTCAAGGTATTTTTCTTTTGTATAGACGCCAAGTTCCAGCATTTCGCACGCCTTGTTTAACATACCGTCCTTTTTTTCAATTTCACGACGGAGCAGGGCAAGTTCCCGTTCTTTTAGTTTGTTTTGTTTTTCTATTTCTTCCCCGTAGTTTTCAAGAAAATAATTAAAGTTTTTTAATTCCGCTTTAAGTTCAGCAATAAGACGCTTCTCGACCAAATCGAAATACGAAAGCACGGTCGGGCAGTTAGGCTTCAAGCAACGGAAATATTCGTTCACTTTTTGCATTGTCGCACCACAGACGGAACACTTGACAAGAGAAGCAAGCGGGTTCTTTAATTCGCTATCACGCTTCAACTTGTGCGACGATACGGCGAGTTTTTCCTGTGCCTTTTGGAACGTTTCAAGGTCGATAACGGCGTCGTGTTTCCCGACATAGCACTCCTGCGTTCTAACGCTACGGGAGTTATAATTTATATAACCAAGATAACATTTATTTGACAACATACGCTTCAAGACAACGGAGTTCCACTCGTTTATTTTTTGCGGTTTTATACCGTTTTTATTTAGGTAATGACGCAAGTCGGCGAGCGAATAATTATCATAAACGAATTTATTAAAAATCATTTGCACGATTGGCGTTTCTTCGTTTGGGACTAATACGAACCCCTTATCGCCCCGAACCTTTCCGAAGCCATACGGAAGACAAGCCCCGATATAATAGCCTTCTTTTTGTGCCTGCTTTTTGCCACGAATAAGGCGACGCTTAATCGTTTTATATTCACGGCGGGACATATACAGCCCGAACTCGAAAAATTCTTCGTCCATTTCGTCTTCACTTGAAAGGTCGTAAACCTTGTTAAGCGTATAAATTAGAGTTTTTGACCCTTTGAAAGTTTCTAAAACTTCGACCTGATCAATTTGATTACCACGAGAAAGACGTTCGAGTTCAATAACCACCACGCCGTCAAAAAGACCGTCCGCAACGTCGTCCAGCATTTGCAGGGCTTGCGGTCTATCTTCCAAGTTTTCAGCCGAAACAACTTCTTTATATACCTTTACAATTTCAAGCCCGTTATTCCTGCAGTAATCCCGAAGCATACGCTCGTGACGTGCCAGCGTTTCTTCTCGGCTTTCGTTCCCTTCGTCCTTACGGCTTTTACGAAGATACAAAGCAACCTTTTTAATTACCATTTGCACCGCCGTCCTTTCGTATAGACTTTAAAAAAGAAGCATAAAGGCTTATAAGTTTTAGTTCCCGAGCCGTAAATTCGTTTGAAGTATAGACGAACGACACGTCGGGCGTTCCGTGAACGAGTTCTTCAAGGGAGCAATTGAAAGCCTTTGACAACTTCAAAAGGGTTTGCAGGCTAATATTGTCACAGCCCCTGTTCCACCAAGAATTGACGGTTGAAGTGGAAAGACCACACGCACGGGCGAGTTCGCTCCTGTTCATATTCTGCAAATACATAAGGCGTTCAAGGTTTTTGAGAAATTCCATAATTTACACCTTCTTTTAATAATTTGTATATTCATTTTAACATAAATATAAAAAAATTCAACAAATGCGTTAAAAAAATAAAATTCTGTATAAAAATCGTTTGACATTTGCGAAAATTTTCTATAAAATAGATTTATACAAATGTAGAATATTTTGCCACATTTGAAAAAATAAAGGGGGTAAAAGACGGGTTATGAGATTTAAGAACTTGGAAGCAGAATTCGCAAGAATGGGCTTGTCGGTTGAAGAAGTCGCAAACAAACTCGGGTTCGCTAAATGCGTAATGTATAACCGCTTGGCAAACAAGACGAAGTGGACGCTGAACGATATGTTAAAAGTTCAAAAGTTCGTCAACGACGGGACAAACCAACGATTAACGCTTGATTATTTGTTTGCAAAAGGGGACTAAAAGGGTATGGTTATCAGGAGCGAAGCGAGAGCAAGCACGCTGGAAAACCTATTCGACGTGTGCAATCGCATATTCAAGAACGATGACTGCTTCTACACTAATGAAGAATTAGAGCAGGAAAGAACAAACGAAAAAAATATTTTTTTGAAAAAGGAGTAAAAGAATTTATGTTTGAAATTTTACACAATTTAGGGGCTGAAAAATGGCTCGAACTCAACGCAAAATTGCAACAGAAGAAAAACGCATTGCGTAAAGACCTAAAAGAAAAGGGCGTCCTTAAAAAGGACAAGACAAACGGCTTTGATAATTATAATTATTTTAGCGAAGCAGGTTACAAGGAACTATTCACGGAGTTATTCAGCAAAAACGGGCTTGAATTAAAGTTCGACGAAATCGAATACGGAATGTTTGAAACGCAGAGCGAGAAGCAACCGAACGGCAGACTGCCAAAGATTGAATTTACATTATTTGACGTAGAAACGGGCTTCTTTGAAAAGACCACAATCACGGGCGAAGCAATAGACAAAGGCGACAAAGCAGGTTACAAGGCTTACACGGGGGCGTTGAAGTATTTCCTTGCTGATACGTTTATGGTGGCAACAGGCGACGACCCTGAAGCCGACAGCCCCGAAGCAAAGGGAAACAGCAAGACCGAAAGAAGCACCGCCACAAAGGGCAATAATGACGGCAAAAAGGCAAGCCCGAAGCAGGTCGAACTTTTAGCAAAGAACTACACGGGCGAGAACCTAACAAAACTGCTTGAAGCAAATGGCGTTGAAAGGTTGGAAGACATATCAATGGCAAAGGCGTCCGAACTAATAAGCGAACTTTATAAAAGGGGTTAAGATATGGACGGCATAATTAAGTTTAAAAACGGGAAACTCGCACAGCAGGCGGTCGATTATATAATCGCCGTTGAAACGCAAATGAAAGCCTTAAAAGAGCAATACGACGCATTCAAGGACGAACTGCTTCAAGCAATGGAGCAGAACGGCTTTATTAAAATTGAAGGCGACGGGTTAAAAATAAATTACATAGCAGGGTCAATGAGAGAAACATTCGACAGCAAGCAATTCAAGGCGGATATGCCCGACCTTTACAACGAATACGTCAAGTTCTCGAACGTAAAGCCAAGCGTCAGGATTAAGGTGGACTGATGGAAGCGTGGGAAATAAATGGGCATTATGTAGAGTTTGACAGCAAAAGTCATATATATATTGCGGACGGCGTAATCGTTCCAAGCGTAACGCAAATATTAAAAACACGCTTCAACGACTACGCCAGCGTGAGCCGTTCCGTTTTGGAGCGGGCGAGTGCGAAAGGAACAGAACTTCACAAAGCGATTGAAGTCTACGAAAAAACAGGGCAAGAAAGCGACTTGAAAGAATTCAAAAATTATCTATTCTTAAAAAAGCATATCAGGTTCAAGAACATTTCAAACGAAATACCAATCATTTACGAAGAAGCAGGCAGGGTTCTATTCGCAGGACAAATCGACCAAATTATCGAAATTGAAGGCATTCTCGGGATTAACGACTTCAAGAGAGTTTCAAGCCCGAACAAAGACAAAATCGCATACCAACTCAACCTTTATAAAATGGGGTACGAACAATCATATCAAAAGCAAATCAAACACCTTTCGTTTATGCAACTACGGGAAGACACCCGAAGGTTTTACCCGCTACCGATAAACGAACAGGCAACAAAATCACTATTAAAAGAATTTTATCAGGAGTAAAAACAATGAGCAAAGAACAATACGAAAAGGTTATTGAAATATTAACCGACAAAATCAACAGCCTTGAAACGGATATAATTATTAAAAATTTTGATATTCGAAATCTAAAAGAAGAAAATGCAAGGCTTAACGAACTATTGACGCCAACAGCAAAGGGGGAACAAGTCAATGAATAAGTGGCAAGGCATAGGGAATTTAACAAAAGACGTGGAATTGACGACCACTCCGAGCGGAGTGAGTGTCGCAAAGTTCACAATCGCCGTTCAAAGGCGATATTCAAACGCTGACGGGCAAAGAGAAGCGGACTTTATAAACTGCGTAGCGTGGCGAAGCACCGCCGAGAATTTGGCGAAATACTGCCACAAAGGGGACAAGGTCGCAGTTGTTGGAGCATTGCAGGTTAGAACCTACGAAGCACAGGACGGCACAAGGCGTTACGTGACGGAAATCGTGGCGGACGAAGTAGAATTCATTAGCACGAAGAAAGACGGCGAGAAGCCCGAAAATCGCCCCGAAATGACGCCCATTGACGACGACGACAATCAACTGCCGTTCTAAAAAACACGATTACGTTTATATGGTCGTAACCGCCGACGTGTACGAACTACCGCTGGCGGTTTTTGACCACTTGGCAGAAGTCGGAAAATACGCACGCAGGACGCCCGAAAGCATAAACACGTCAATCTGCAGGGGAAACAAGGACACCCGACTGAACGTGCGGTTTTTACGCATAGACTTAAAACAGGAGTTAAAATGATAGGAAATAGCCAACAAATAATTCAATTCTTATTCCAGCAAAAAGACCTTGAAAAGAAGTTCGAAGTTAAAGAATACAAGCCAAAGCGAACGCTCAATCAAAACGCATACTGCTGGGAACTAATAGGACAAATCGCAGATAATATGCGACTTTCAAAAGAAGCCGTTTATTTGAATATGCTCCGAGATTACGGGCAAAGCCAAATCGTGTCGGTGCGGGCAGATATAGACGTCAAGGGCTTTTTCAAGTATTACGAAGAAGCAGGAGCAGGAACGGTCAACGGGACGAAGTTCACGCATTGGAAAGTCTACAAAGGCAGTTCAGAGTTCGACACAAGGGAAATGGCAATCTTTATTGACGGCGTAATTCAGGAAGCACAGGCAATCGGAATTCAAACCCTTACACCGACGCAAATCGCCGAATTAAAGAGCCTTGACCGAATAAAAGTATAAAAAAATTAAAAAAATGTAAAAAATTTGTAGAAAATCCGTTGACACAATTGTAAAATTTTGGTATTATATGCTCGCAAGGTTCGGGGACGGACGAAAACAAACCCCGACAAAAAGGAGCAGAAAAATGAAAAGAGTATTACAGGAAATGGAAAAAGAGTTACACGAAGCGAAGCGTGAATGCGGATTGTTAAACTTCAAAAAGCGTAACAGTATGACTGAAAGCGATAAATGGTATTATATCGGGGCAATTAAACAAACCCGCAAAAGAATTGATACTTTACTTTTTTTGATGTCAATTCTCGAAACTGAAATCGAAAAGACCGCAAATTAAAAAACTAAACCGAGCGGGGCGGTTATACCCCGCAAGGAGTTAAAAATGTATAAAGTAATCAGGCGAAACGGCAAACCGATAATGGAGCAATTCGAGAACGAGAACGTGATCATTACAAAGTTTTTATTGACAGGGGAAACGGAAACGAAGTTCAAGCCGAACTGCGACCCGAAAGTCAAAGAAATATATAAAAAACTTCACGCCTGCGGGACACTCACAAATGAGCCGAAAAGGAGCAAAAATGAAAAGTTACAAAGGGTTTAACAAGGATATGACTTGTCGGGGCTTTCAATACGAAGTCGGCAAGGAATACGAACAGGGGGGCGAAATAGTCGCTTGCAGTAAAGGCTTTCACGCCTGCGAATATCCGCTTGATTGCTTCGGTTACTACGAGCCGTCAAAAAGCGTATTTCACGAAGTAGAGCAAAGCGGGGAAATATCCAAAGACAGCGGAGACACGAAAGTCGCTTCGTCAAAGATTAAAATCGGGGCGAGATTAGACATTGCAGGACTTGTCAAGGCTTCTATTGAGTATATAAAGGAAAGAGCCGTGAAGACCAAATCAAACCACAGCAGAGCCGAAAAAAAGGCAAATTCAGCGACGGGTGACGGGTCGGCAAATTCAGCGACGGGTTACGGGTCGGCAAACGTGACGACAGGGAGTGACAGCACCAACGCAGGAATGGGCGAAGCAAATATCTCAATTGGATGGGGCAAAGATAACAAGTGCAAAGGAAAAGTCGGGTCGTATTTAGTGCTATCTGAATGGGGCGATTTTGACGGCAAAAACTACCCATTAATTGGGGCTGTAATGGTAAAGGTTGACGGAAAGGAAATTAAAGAAGATACATATTACACGCTTAAAAACGGCAAGGCGGTGGAAGCGTAATGCAAAAAATAACATTGCAAGATATAAACAAATACATTACGACAATCCGCATTGAATACCCGAACGCTTTCCCGATACAGGCAAAGAACGAAACCGAAAGGGCGGAACTTTACCGAATGCTTTGTGTTTCGTGGTATAAGCAGTTAGAACAATACCCGAAGGAAGTCTGCGACATAGCAGTTATGAACGCACTCGGGAACGCAAGGGACGGCAGACACCCAAGAATCGGCGACATTAAATATCAGGTTGAGCGAATACAAGAAGCCTGCCAAAAGAGCGACAACGAACTGTGGGCAGAACTTCAAAGCGTTTTATGGGAAGTCGCCGAAAATGTTTCTTTATGCAGGTACGACGCACACGAAGAAAAAGCCCGAAAGCGTAACGACGAAATCTTTAACAGCCTATCGCCTGAACTCAAGGAATACTGCCAAAATGTCGGGGGCTTGACAGATATCGCTTTATATGATATGGACAAACTCGGGTTTGAACGGGGGCGGTTCGTAAAGGCACTCCCGCAAATAAGAGAACGAGCGAAAGTCAGAGCAACGCTTCCTGAAGCCGTAAAAAGCCTTGTGACGGGCGAAAGGCTATTGATTGGGGGAAAATATGAAGACGAAAAGAAGCAAGGCGTGTGACATAACGCAAGCAGTAAAATGGAAAGTGTGGGAACGGGACGAACAGCGGTGCATTATTTGCGGAAACCCACAAGCAATGCCAAACGCCCATTATATACCACGAAGCAAGGGCGGGCTGGGTATAGAACAGAATATCGTCACGCTTTGCCAAAATTGCCACCATAAGACCGACAACACGGCGGAACGACCTGTTTATCTTGAATATATAAAAAACTATTTACAAGGCAAATACGGGGCGGAGTGGAACGAAGAAAAATTATATTATAAAAAATAAATAAGGAGTTATTATGAAAAAAGTACAAATTGACAGCAAGAGTTTTAACGAAATTATGAAGACAATGCAGGGAGCGGTGGCAACAGATAACAGCCGTCCAGCATTAACGAAATGCAAGTGCGAAGTGGACGAGCAGACAATCAAGTTTACAACGTTAAACGGGTTCGTTGCAACCGTTTTAACGATAGAGCATAAATGCGATGACGTCGAGCCGTTCAGTTTCCTGTTTGACCTTTTCAAGGTGGATAACGCAAAGCAAGCAGGAATGACCAACGTCACAATCGAGCAGGACGGCGATTATATAAGTTTCAAGTGGTTTGATAAAGAACTCAACCAAGTTGAAAAGCGGATGAAAAAGACAACTGTTGGGTTTGTAGATATTGACAAGGTATATCAGGACAACCGCTCCACAGATAGCGTTACAATCGGGTTTAACGCAGGCTTGCTGTGTAAGATATTAAAGGCAATGGCAAAAGGCAAAGACGGGCTTGTTAAAATAACATTTGACCGAAACGACAACAAAAAGCCGATATTTGTTAAATCTTTCAAGAACGAACTCGGCGACATAGAATCGCTCGTGCTACCTATAAGAATTGACTTATAAAAAATTTTAACTTAAATTTACACATAAGCGTCAAGAATAGACGCAAAGGAGCAAAAAGTGGAAATCAAGGACGAAAACTTTTATCAGGTTCAAGGGTGGATGAAGAATCGCTTAAACCTAAAAAGCACCAAGCGTGACATTTACGCCATTATTTACGGCTTTTCACAGGACGGCGAAAGCGAGTTCAAGGGAAGTATTAAGTTTTTAACAGAGTGGCTGGACGTTTCCCGCCCGACAATAATCAAAGCCATGCAGGAACTAACCGAATGCGGTTACATAATAAAAAGGACGGAAATTATAAACGGGGTGCAGTTTAACCGCTATAAAGTTAATTTACAGGTAGTAAAAAATCTTTACGGGGGTAGTAAAGAAACTTTACAGGGGGGCAGTCAAAATTCTTTACCCAATAATGAAATTATAAAGAATAATATTAATAAAGAAATTAAAGAAAGAAAGACGTTCGACGCTTTGATTGATAAATACATAACGGAAACGGGAGCAGGCGAAGACGTTCGAGAATTGCTCGGGGAGTGGCTAAAAGTAAGAAAGGCGAAACGTTCCGCAATGACCGACAGAGCGATTGAGTTAAACCTTAACAAACTCGACGAACTCGCAAGGGAAAGCAACCTGACCGTTGCGGACTACCTAAAAGAAGTTATTTGCAGGGGTTGGCAAGCCTTTTATCCGATAAAGACCTTCAACACGAAGCAGGAGCAGGCGGGCGGAATAATGGACGATTACAACGCATTTAACGAAGCATTTCAAGGCGAATAAATGAGATACAAACGCAGGGCGGTGCGATTGTAAATAAAATTATTAAAAGAAAAAAATTATTTTTGTGTGCATTGAAAACCGCCCTTTTCAAATTATAAGGAGTAAAAATGCTATTCATATTAAGTTGTACAACCTGCTGGGGATACAAAGGAAAGAGCGAGCAAGAAGAAATAATTGAAAAATATCCAAAATTAAAACGCTATAAACCACAAATGCAAAACGGCAGATTTTATATTGAAATAAAAGATTTGACAGACCTTTTACAATTAAGAAAAGACACGTTCGAAGATTTAGTTATAACAAGACCTTACGGGACGGATAAAAACACGCCCGAAGTTGAAATTGAAATATACGACGGTTATAGGGAGTAAATGAAAATGAAATATTATATAATTTTAGGAATGGTGCAAGGCGGTTATTCTGCGGGGACATTTAAGGGAAAAAACAAATTCGAAGCAATACAAGACGCACGCAAAAATTGCGAAGCAGAAAATTACGTTCCCGTTTTAGTTAAAAGAAT
Organism: Christensenellaceae bacterium; assembly: GCA_045648085.1. Lineage (GTDB taxonomy): Bacteria > Bacillota > Clostridia > Christensenellales > Borkfalkiaceae > HGM11412. Next base: position 30,897 of record JAZRNF010000024.1, read on the forward strand.
ATCGAAAAAATATTATCAACTCATATTTGATATAAACCAATAGGAGCAACAAAATGAAATCAGTTTTAATTAGTATTCAACCCAAATGGGTTGAACTTATAGCAAGTGGCAAAAAGACAATAGAAGTTAGAAAGACAAGACCAAAGTTGGAAACGCCGTTCAAGTGTTATATATATTGCACGAAAGCAAAAGAAGTGGTTGACATAGGCAAAACATTTTCGTGGGGTAAAGAAGTGGTCGGCGAATTTATCTGCGACAAAATAACCGATATATCGGTGGTGGTTAGAAATTGCAACGAAGATTATAATCACGTTTACCATAACGACGAGTGCAAAGGAAGTTGTTTAACGTGGAAAGAATTGCAGGAATACGGCAAAGGCAAAACACTTTACGGCTGGCATATAAACAACCTTAAAATTTACGACAAGCCGAAGAAATTAAACGAGTTCAAGACTTTTTGCAATAAATACTATGACGGAAACTGCGAAGATTGCAAATACTTTATTGACGGCAGGGTCTACGAATATGACGAAAGCGATTGCGGTTTTGGCGGATTAAAACCTATTGAAAGACCACCGCAGTCGTGGGGATATGTTAAAGTTTAGGGGGTAATTTATGACAGAAAAGGAATTGCAGAATTTAAGGTTTTTACGACTTGAAATATCAAGGGCGGACAAAATTATAAAAGAGTTGGGCGGTTCGCTTTGTTCAAAAGTATATGCCGAACTATTAACCGAAACGAAAGAAGACCTGCTCCGAAAGAAGACGGAACTTGAAGCCATAATTCACGGGATAGACGACGCAGAAATCAGGCTAATATTAAAGTTAAAATTCATTGACCTGCGGAGTTGGAATTATATCGCAAGGGCAATGCACTACGACCGCACGACGGTTTATAAAAAATATAAAAAGTTTTTAGGGGGACAAAGTAATGGCATTTTTTAGCGGATTTTTAGGGGCTGTGACGGGCGTTTTATTGCTTGGGGTATTTGCTATTATAATCGGCAACAAAGACGAATAAAGGGGGCAAAAAGGAGAAACAGCAGACCAAATCAATGTGATCGTGTAATTCAATACATAAAAGACTTCGGGAGCATAACGACGCTGGAAGCATTCACGGAACTCGGGGTCGTAAGGCTTGGGGCAAGAATAAGCGAACTCCGAAAGAACGGCGTCAAGATAGAAGACAAGCCCGAAACAGTAAAAAACAGATACGGCGAAAAGTGCCACATTAAACGCTATTACATAAAGGGGGAGCAGGACGATGAACAATAACAGGTGCGTGTGCTGTGGCGAAATAATACCCGAAGGGCGTCAAGTCTGCCCGACTTGCGAAATGGGGAAAAGAAACAAGCAAGTTAAAAGGCAAATACGAAAGTTTATGCGAGAGATAAAGGACGGGGCGTTTGATATTTGCAAGGGCAACGAACTTTCACAAAAAACAACAGATTAAAATTGTATAATAAATATATCAAAACAAAGGGGGAAAGATATGGAAATTATATGCGTGCCAATAATCGTGGCGATTGTTTACGTTTTGGTGGAAGCGTACAAAAAGTTGATTGCAAGAGATAGGGCGAAGTGGCTGAACGTAATCCCGATAATTGCATTTATAGCAGGCGGAATTCTCGGCGTGATATTTTTCTATACAGCACCGCAGTTGATATTAGTTTCAAACGTATGGCTTGCGTTGGTGGTGGGTATATGTAGCGGACTATCAGCGACGGGGTGCAACCAAATATTCAAGCAGTTGAAAAAGTACGGCATTGAAATAAAAGAAGTCGAAACAAAAGACGATGAAGAATAAGTCAATGTTCAAAGCGTGTTCAAGGTGCGGGCAGATACACGAAATCGGGAAAAAATGCTATTCGAATTCACGCAACTATTATCAACACAGCCCTGAAATTCGCAAATTCAGGAATAGCCAAGCGTGGCGGAAAAAAGCGGAAGAAATAAAAGAACGGGACAAATACTTGTGCCAAATATGCCTTAAAAGGAACATATTCAACGCAAAAGACTTGTCGGTTCATCATATCGTCCCAGCCGAAGAAAGCGAAGCGTTAAGACTTGAAAACAGCAACCTTATAACGGTGTGCGATAAACACCATAGGGAATGCGAAAGCGGGAAGATTGCACGCACCGAGCAACAGGCAATCGTTGACGAAATAATGAAAGGCTATTAAAACGCCTTTCTTTTTGCGAAGTAAGGGGGCGTTATGGCGAAAACTCCTTGTAAAATAAAAAATGAAACCATAACGGGCAGTTCGAGCCTGCCACTTCGCACCACATACAGAAAAAGAAACGGAGCAAGGAAAAATGAACTTCAAACAGATTAAGGCAATAGAAAAATCGAATAAACAAAGGCTTCTAAAAGTAATGCCGACACTTTCCGAAGATAGGGGAATTTATATCTTAACAAGGGAAGAAAACGGGTTCAAATACGCATACGTCGGACAGGCTAAACACATATTGACAAGACTCGCTCAACATTTAAGCGGTTACCAGCATATCGACCTGTCACTTAAAAAGCACGGCTTCAAGACCGAAGAAAACCCGACAGGCTGGGACATTACAACGGTTAGGTGTAACACATTTAGCGACAAGGAACTCGACGAAACAGAGCAGGAATTCATCAAGTCTTATGCGAATGACGGCTACCAAATGCGAAACAAGACAGCAGGCGGACAGGGCGACGGGAAGTTTGAGATTGCAGAAACAAAACCACGCAAGACTTATCGTGACGGCTTAAAGCAAGGTTACAGCAATGCACAAAGGGACGTCGCAAAACTATTTGAAAAGAGCCTTGAATTCAGCGTCAAGGGCAAAGAGAATAAAAACAAACTAAAAGCACAAGAGAAGTTCAAGGCTTTTATTAGGGGGCAAGATGAATGAGAATATCGTCTGCGAAGTAATGCTTTATGCCTATAAAGACCTTGAAAAACGGTGCGAGAATTTGGACTGCAAAGTGGAGCGTGTAGCATTGGCGTCGATGAATAAAGACGTTTATCAAAGCATAGAAACGATTTGCAAATTGACCGACGAAAAGATTACTTATTGCAATATAAAAGTTATAATCGACGAAGCATTAAACAAGATAGGAAAGAACGCAGAGTTGAAAGCACTTCACATTGATGGGGAGCATTACAAAGACATAATACAACGGGAAGCCATAAACGAAAGAACGTTCTATCGCAGATTAAAAAGGCAAAGGGAACTGCTTTGCAAAGCGATATTGAAGCAATACGCCGTCGATTATTTAGTGGCATTGATAAGGGAAAGCAAGTGGTTGATGAAGCAATATTATAAAATAATCGAATACGAAACGCAGGGATTGAACCGACACAGGAGCAGGCAATTATAATGGGAAAGGTTAAAGAGTTAGACATTGACAGACAGAACCAAGAGCGGGAAACGGCAACGTTATATGCAGACGACGAAGCAATCCTGACGGCAACCCAAGAAGAAGACTGCGACGGCTTGCTTATAATCCACATAAATGAAGCCCAAAATCAAGCCGTGTCGGGCGAAAGAATAAAAGACAAGCAAACACACAGCAAAAGACGATAAAGAGCCTGCAAAGGCAAATAAATGGCAAGGCAAGGGGAATAAACGAAATGGAAGACGAATTCAAAATCGGGCAGAAAGTAATGATTACAGAGCCTGTAAAAGAAGAAGACAGGTTCAGGGTTGGAACAGTAGTCGGCATTTATAGTGCGTCAAATAATTATTACGTGCGGTTTGATGAAGAAGAAGAACCGAACGGGTGGCACGCAAGCAGGCTTACACTTTTGCCTGAATGCTTGCAGGGCAAGACACAGGAAGAAGCAGAGAGAACAGTCAAGGCAGTAAGAAAGGCGGTTGAAACAATACGAGCAATGGGGAAAGCCTGCAAAGATACAGCAGAAGAAATGCTCAAAGCAAGTGAAGCGTTCAAGCAGGAAGCCGACAGACAAAAGAGAAACGAACACATCGCTCTTGAATTAGTAAAGGCGTGGGTGGGACAGGACGGTGAGCCTGCAAGTTTTGGCAGAGTTATGGACAACTACTTTGATGCACTATACAGATTAAACACCAAAATCAAGCCTTAAACGGGTGAAATATTAAAGGGCAAGGCAAGGGGAATAAAACACTCCCCCCCTACCCAAAGAGCAGAAAGGGCGTGAACATTTGGAAACAAGTCGGATCGTAGCCATGTCGTTCT
>JAZRNF010000025.1:0-44805 GCA_045648085.1 Christensenellaceae bacterium
TATGACGGTATTAAATCTGCTCTTATCGGTATTAGTGCTAACCGTAGCATTAAAGACGGTGGAAGAATTGAACTTACTAAGTTATTAGAAGAAATGAAATAAAATATATAATAAGGATAATAGTTATGAAATTAGTTTTAAGTAAAGATAAATTTGAACTTGGCAAAAAATCAGCAATTCACGCTTGTGAAAAAATAAACGAAGCAATCGCTAAAAACGGTAGAGCAAGAATTTTATTATCTACTGGCGCATCACAATTCCCATTTTTTGAAGAATTTGTAAAAATGCCTATTGATTGGAGCAAGGTTGAAATGTTCCATCTTGACGAATACGTCGGAATTAGTAAAGACCACCCTGCAAGTTTCCAAAGATATTTAATTGATAGATTTATAAGCAAAGTTAATCTTAAAAACGCTTACCTTATAGACGGTCAAAGAGAGCCAAAAGAAGTTATTGCCGAAATTACTAAATTATTAGAAGAATACCCAGTAGACGTAGGTTTAATTGGTATTGGCGAAAACGCTCATATTGCGTTTAACGACCCACCTGCTGATTTTGACGACGAAAACGCTTATAAAGTAGTGACTCTTGACGAGCGTTGTTTACAACAACAAATTGGCGAAGGCTGGTTTAAAAACGTTGAAGAAACTTATAAACAAGCAATTAGTATGACTTGTAAACAAATTATGAAATGTAAAACAATTATTAGCGTTGTTCCTTATAAAGTTAAAGCAGAGGCAATTTACAATACGTTAATTAACGACGTGACTCCACTTGTTCCTGCAACGCTCCTTAAAAAACATAGCGACGCAACAATTTACGCTGATAGTGATTCTGCTGCATTATTAACTGATGAAATTATTAAAAAATATTGCTAAAACAAAAAAGTCCTTTTAATAAGGACTTTTTTATTGCTAAAAATTAAATATTATCAATTAATTTTTCAAATGACGCGTTTAATATGTTTAAGATTTTTCCAAAAGTACTCAAAAAAACATTTTTCACTAAACTAAGTGTTTTTATTTGATATACACTATATATTGTGTTATTATAAAACCATAAACTTTGCTTTTTTAAAAATACAAAATGGAATTAAGGAGTTTTAATATGAAAATTTCTACTGAAATTGAATCTATATCAAAAAACTTTGGCGCAGAAAAAGCAGTAGAACTCGTTGCGAAAGCCGGATTTGACGCTTGGGACTTTTCTATGTTTAAGATGGCGCAATGGCACGGCGGACTTAAAAAAATTCTACCCGACACTTTAAACCATCCACTTCGCGTTGGCGATTATATTGCATATTCTAAAAAATTAAGGCAAATAGGCGAAGATAACGGCATTTACTGTAATCAATCGCACGCACCGTTTCCATTATACGTTCAAGAGGTTAGAGATTATATGAAACGCGCTATTGAGTGTACTGCAATAGCGGGTGGTAAAATTTGCGTTATTCACCCAGACAACTATAAATCTCCCGAAGAAAACGCTGAAATTTATTTAGAACTCTTACCGTTTGCAAAAGAGCACGGCGTTAAAATTGCAACTGAGAATATGTGGAATTGGGACTATGAAAAAAACGTGGCTTTACCTGCTGCATGTTCACTTCACGATAACTTTTTGGCGCATATCAACGCCGTTAACGACGAATATTTCGTTGCATGCGTAGATATAGGGCATTGCGAAATGTTTGGCGATTTGACTTCAAGCGTTGAAACTATTAAAACGCTTGGCAAACACGTTCAATCTCTACATATCCACGATAACGACCTTAGATATGATAATCACCAAATACCGCTTTCTATGAATATTAAGTTTGAACCAATAGTTAAGGCCCTTAAGGAAATTGGATATCAAGGCGAATTTACTTTAGAAGCCACCGCCTATATAGCAAAATATAAAGGAAACCCCGTTGATGCTATTAAAGATTTGGCGATATCAGCGCGCAAACTTGCCGATATGTTTGAAAACTTATAAACAAGCAATTAGTATGACCTGTAAATAAATTATGAAATGAAAACAAAAAAGTCCTTTCAAAAAGGACTTTTTTATTACTAAAAAATTAAATTACTTTTTATAACTATTTAAGTTTTCATAAATTTTTTCCCAACGCTCTTTATAATCATCAGTAGAAAGGTCAGGAGTAAAGCCTATATTAAGGTAGGTTTTAATTGCAGGTAATCTCCAGTCGTCAGTTTTAAGTTGTGCAGTTTGCATACCTTTAAGTTTAAAGTTATAGTCGCAAAGCGTTGCCATAATATTGCCTATATTAAGCCCACGATAACCTTCTTTACAAGCAACCATATGTATTAAGCCGTTCTTAGGTCTTTCAAAGTCAAAAACAGTAGTCACAGTTGCAACGGGAACGCCTTTATATAAAATAAAGAAGCAATAGTTAGGGTCGTAAGAAGGAATTTTAGTCATGCAAGTATCGTAAAAATCTTCGCCTTGTAAACCTTCAGATAAGCCGAACTGAACAATATCAAGCCAAATATTTAACGCGTTGTCAAGTTCGTTAAAGTTGACTATTTTAAAATCGCTACTATATTTTGGCTCTACTATAATTCCGTTATTTTTCCAATACATTTTTAATTGTTCCATTATATAATCTCCTTATTTGTTCTATGCTATTTTACTATAAGCGACGTGGCTTGTCAATACTTAAAAACTATAATATAAAAAATAATAGCCCTTTTAAAACTTTTATTGAAAGCAAGAATTTTATATGCTATAATCAAAATAAAAAAAGGTTGCTAGCGGCGACACTAAAGATACGGCTATTAGTTTACAAAAGCTGGCTAATAAAACAAACAATGCGTCAGCGATAATTCGCTGACGCATTGTTTTAAATTACTCTATTGAACTTGTAAATTTATAGATGAAACTTCGGTTTTCTTTTTCTTAATAGCAGGAATGCAGAACGCCGTTAGAGTTAAAGATGAAAGTATCCAACCTATTGGCCAAATTAAATATAAGAAAGTTAAGTTTGGAAGTATTGGATAAACGAACCATACCCAAGGGAAACGTATAAGGCACATAAATACCATTATAGAAACGGTAGGTATTATAGGTTTTTCCATACCACGCAAACTTGCCGCTAATATTGCGTTTATACCACAAATAAAGTACGTTGGTGAAATTAGCAACATTTTTTGCCTAGAATATTTTATAACCGTTGGGTTTTTAGACATTATCCAAGTAAGAGGAGTAGAGCACGTCGCCATTAAAAGGCCAAACGAAAGCCCGATTACCGTTGTAAAGCCTATTGCAGTTAATACAGATTTTTCTGCTCGTTTTGGATTTTTTGCGCCTATGTTTTGGCTGACATAAGCCATAATCGCATACGAAGGAGCAATTGCTATTTGATACATAATACCGTCATATTGGTTGGCGATAGAAATACCTTTAGTTGCTTCAGGGCCAACGGCGTTTACAGTTGAAGTAATAACTACGTTAGCAATAGAATACATTGCTTGTTCTAAGCCAGCAGGTATGCCTATAAATAAAACGTTAGAAAGTTCCTTCCAGTAAAACCTAAAGTGTTTAAATTTAAATTGAGCAATACCTTTGTTTTTTAATAAATCTTTTAAACAAAAAATGCTCGCAAAAGTCCAAGAAATAATAGTTGCAATGGCAACGCCCTCAACGTCAAGTTTTAAAAAGTAAATGATTATAAAATTTAAAAATACTTTTAATATACCGCCAATCGTCATATAATACATTGGTCGTTTAGTGCTACCAACTGAACGGAGTATAGACGCGCTAAAGTTATAAATAAGTAATAATGGCACTCCTAAGAAATAAAGTTGAAAGTAAATAGTCGCTTTACTAAGTAGACTATCAGGGCAGTTAATTAAAATAAGCAAAGGTTTAGCAAACACAACGCCGAAAATCATAAGTGCTATGCCTGAAATTATGGCAAAAAACAAAGACGTACCTATTGCGCGTTGAACTCTTTCTTCATCGCCTATGCCAACGAATTTTGCAACGACGACGTTTGCGCCTGCCGATATACCGATAAGAAGTCCAGTAAATAGAGAAATCAAACTACCGCAAGTTCCTACAGCGCCAACAGGGTTATCGCCTACAAGCATACCTAGAAGCGTCATATCAATAATGTTAAATAGACTTTGTAAAACATTCATTGCCATAATTGGCAACGCAATAGTCAAAAGACCTTTAGCTATTGAACCAGACAACATATTTACTTCATTTTTTTTCATTTTGCCACCATAAAAGAACTGTTAAGTCTTTTCTAACTATTGTTTATCTTAGCACAATAAAAACATAAAATCAAATTAAAATGCAGTGCATTTAAATTTATATTAAATAAAATTTTATATTAGTAAAAATATTGAAAATTAATTTAATTTAATGTATAATACAATAAATAATAATAATTAAAAAAAGGTGGAAACTTTTTAGCGATATGTAAAGTTGGTTGTGGTCATCACCCACACGGGCTAGAAGACAATTCGCCTATTATTGACTTTATTACAAAATACGGAGTTTAAACATAAAATTTATTGGAGAAAACTATGATAGAATTTGCTTGTAATTGTGATAGAAAAAAGCATTGTGCACCACTAGAAAAGTACGAAATTTCTTCAGGTGCGATAAATAAAATACCAAACATATTAGCAAGTTATAAAAAAATATACGTTGTTTGTGATGCTAATACCTATGAAGTTGCGGGAGAGCAAGTAGAAAACGTTTTAAAAGAAAGTAATATACACTATAACTCTTACGTGTTTAAGAACTTTCCCGTTCTTCCTAACGCAGAAAGTATAGGCAAAGTTTTACTTAATTTTGAAGACTTAAATAAAAAATCTAATATTTTTGAGTACTCAACTAAGCCAGACTTTATTTTAGCAGTAGGTTCTGGAACAATAAACGATATTTGTCGTATAACAAGTTATCGCTTAGGCATTCCTTACGGCGTTGTTGCGACTGCTCCGTCAATGGACGGGTACGCTTCGGCAGGCTCTCCTATTTTGCACGACGGAACTAAGTCAACCGTTCAAGGCACTACTCCAAAATACATAATAGCCGACCTTGACGTGTTAAAAGACGCTCCTTTTAAAATGATGCTTGCAGGCATTGGCGATATGTTCGGTAAATATACAGGCATGCTTGATTGGGAACTTGCAAGAGATTATACAGGCGAATATTTTTGCGACAAAATAGGTGGTGACGTTATTGACGCTACTAATAAATGCTTAGAAAACGGCTATAAACTTTTAGACCGCAGTAAAGAGTGTATTAAAAATATTATGGACGGGCTTTTAGTGACGGGGCTAGGTATGGCGTTTACGGGCAATTCCCGCCCTGCTTCGGGTTCAGAGCATATCGTTGCGCACGCTTGGGAACTTTTTGATATAGAAGACGGCAATAATCCACAGTTGCACGGCTTAGAAGTTTGCGAAGCGACAAGGCTTATCGCCATAATGTATAAAATGCTTTTACTTGAAACTAACGACGAGCATTTAAAAGAACTTATAAACAAATATCTTCCTTACTTTAACGCAGTTGAAGAGTTTTGCAAAAAAATGAAAATTCCACCAACCGTTACTGATAAAGATAGAATTATAAAAGGCGTTAAACGCGCGGTAGTAATGCGTGATAGATACACTATTTTATTCTATCTTAGAGATATAAACAAATTAGAAGAGTATGCTGAAAGGGCAGCGGACGAACTTTTAAAAGTAATATAAAAATATTAAGGCGAGAATTTTCTCGCCTTTTATATTTATGCTCTAACCCTTAAAGTTTAATTGTTTTTTAGTTAAAATAGTGGTATAATAAAGTTGTTATGAAATATTGTGATTTACACGTACACTCTAATTTTTCAGACGGAACAAGCTCGCCAAAAGAATTATTAAAAATTGCTAGCGATAGTGGGCTATCGGCAATAGCGCTTACTGACCATAATACAGTAGACGGCGTTCAAACTTTTTTAAAAGAAAGCGAAAAATTTGACGTTGAAGCGATTGCAGGCGTAGAAATTTCTTCTGACTATATGGGTAAAGACTTGCATATTCTAGCCCTATTTATAGACCAAGCCAAACTTAAAGCGGTAAAAGAATTTCTTGATATTCCTATAAAGAGAAAGACTGAAAGTAATGATTTACTTGCAAAAAACTTACTGGCAAATGGTTATAAAATAGATTACAACGCTATTAAGCGTGAGGCGGCAGGCTCAATAAATAGGGTTCACTTTGCAAAAGAACTTATTAAAAACGGATATATCTCTAGCGTACAAGAGGGCTTTAAAACTATACTTTCTGAAGAGTTTGGGCTATACGTTGCTCCAATTAGGTATAGTTCGTTTGAAGTTATAAAGTTTATAAAGTCCGTCGGTGCAGTTCCCGTGCTTGCTCACCCATTACTTAAACTTAGTGGCAAAGAACTCAAAGTTTTTTTAGAACAGGCAAAAGAGTGTGGTTTAGTTGGTATAGAAACTTTATACTCAGAGTATAGCGAAGAAGAAATAGCGTTGTCGCAAAGTATCGCTAAAGATTTTTCTCTATTACAAAGTGGCGGGAGCGATTTCCACGGCGAAAATAAACCGCATATTCAAATGGGCGTTGGTATGGGCAATTTACAAATTCCTTACAATATAGCCTTAAAGTTAAAAAACAGCAAATAATTAACGGGGCAAGTAGACTTGAACTACGCCAAAACAAAAATTACGGCAACGACCATAAATATCAAGCATACGTTAAAAAAGTGCCTATTTTATTGCTTTTAGTTCCTTTATGCAGCGTTGTATAATATAAATTTTTAGTAGCGTAAAGCGTTTATAGGGATAGCGAGTTTAACCGCTATCCCTAGGTTTTTTCTTGATTTTACTGTGTTGACCTTATAAAAAGGCAACAAGTAAAGTAATTTAATATTTTTTTTGAAAATGGGCTAAATATGTTTGACAAGTTTAAAAATATTATATATAATACTAAGGCATTTAGCGTTAAAACGCAGTTATGGCGGCGTAGCTTAGCTGGTTAGAGCGGCCGGTTCATACCCGGCAGGTCGTTGGTTCGAATCTGACCGCCGCTACCAAATCTACACCGTTTAGCAAGATGGCCCCTTGGTCAAGCGGTTAAGACATCGCCCTTTCACGGCGGTAACACGAGTTCGAATCTCGTAGGGGTCACCAAACAAAGTAAAGACGAACCCGTTTCCTTTAGGATACGGGTTCGCCTTTGTTTTTAGCTTAAAAAAATAATTTTTAATATGTAAAACAGTGAGGATTTTCCTTGCTGTTTTGCTATTTTTAAAACCTTTCACTTGTCAGTAAATCTTGATTATAGGATTTTTGCGTGGTAATGTACTGATATGGAGGAATAGTTTATTATGAATTTAGAAGAAACAAAGAATTTGGTTTCAAAAATGTTTGATTGTTCTTGGGTTAAGTGGCTGCACGAAGGGACAAAACCAGCTAACAATAATTTTGAGAGAACGTTAAACGCTGTAGTAGGAACAATATTGCCTATTCATTGTGCAAGGTGTTTAAATTTGAACGGATGCTGTTTTGTTAAAACTAAATCACCCGCAATACCTTTACATGAAAAATGCCATTGCAAATTAATAGATATATCGTTAATTACACCGAAAATTACTTGCCCTATTGAAAAATTTACAAAATATATTTTCGATGGAAGTAAAAGCAAGGGTAAAAAAGAGTTGTTTGAATCTTGGGGATATAGTATAATAGATTCTGAAAATTTAGTTCGGGAATTTACTAGACAAGCAAAACTGAAATATCAATGTGGAGAATATAGTTTAGGTAATTTAGACGCATATGGGCAAAGAATAAGTATAATAATAACTCTGCCTAAAAAGAACGGAATGGGCGAAGTTTCTTTTGTGTCAGGATGGATGGTTTATCCGAATGGCGAAATAGTATTAACAACACCTTATGGAGGCAAGTAATATGAAAATGTATGATAGAGTTAAATTGATTAAAGAAAGAGCAGAATATTTAAAGGCTGGAGTGAAAATTAACGAAGAAGGCATACTTATGGGTGAAAATAGAAATGGGTATGTTTTAGTTGTTTTTGAAGGTGACATGTATCTAGATGCAGATGGTGTATACAAAACGACGGAAATAGACGTAGGAATAAAAATAGAAGATTTAGAAGTGTGCGAGTAGAAATATTAAATATATAATTAACAGCAAAAACAAGGTAAAGGTTATGAGTTCAAACATTTCATTAAAACTTTACAATTTAATAAAAACGGGTGTTATAAAATCTAACGCTCAATTTTGGAAATCGTTTTATAATGAAGATTATATAAATACTTTTCCTTGCGATTTACAAGCCGTAGAGCAAGAACTTAAAGATAAAGATATAAACGTCATCTGTATTTTTGATGAAAGCTTTCCTAGCGCAAACGGTAAACTTAAAAATAGCGAAAAGCCGTTTTTCTTCGCATACAAAGGCAATATAACGCTACTTAATAAAGCAGATAAAAACGTAGCAGTTATAGGTGTTTTAACGCCAACTAATGAAATAGTAGAAAGAGAGAAAAAAGTTGTAAAAAATTTAACAGAAAAAGGTTTCAATATCGTAAGTGGACTTGCCAAAGGTTGCGACACGGTTGCACATAGCGAAAGCGTTAAATACAATGCAAAAACGATTGCTTTTCTTCCATCAACAATAGAAAACATTTATCCTAAAGAAAATATTGGCTTAGCAAAAGAAATTATAAACAATGGCGGACTTATTGTGAGCGAATACGTAAGCGAGCCTAAAAACAAGTACGAAAGTGTTAAGCGATTTATTGAACGTGATAGGTTGCAAGCACTTTACTCTAAAGCGGTTGTTTTAATTGCAAGTTTTAGGAAAGGCGAAGGCGATAGTGGTTCTCGCCACGCTTTTGAAAAGGCAAAACAATACGGCAAAAAACGACTAGTTATGTTTAGAGAAAGCGACTCTAACGATTTAATATTTGGCTTAAATAAGGACTACGTTTTGCAGGGCGAAAAGATTGTATCGCCAAAAGAAATTGGGGAACTATAATTGGTTTACGTTGTAGATTTAGACGATACTTTGGTTTTGACTAAAAACTTAAACAACGACGCTTATAATTATGCTTTAGAACAAAGTGGTCAATGTCGGGTTAAAACTAGTAAACGCTTAACACGAGAAAACTTAGGTAAAACGCCTAACCAAAACCTAAAACGAACACGTCGTTTTAGGTTTTTTCTATGTTCTTTGTAAAAAAAAGGATTTTTTGAATTTTTGTAGTATATATTATGTAAGAACAAACAAACTCAATTTATTATAAGGGTATATTTATGACGTATCAGAATTATCTCAAAAAATCAACCTAAAATAAAGTTGAGTTTAGAAAAACAAGGGGGAGAAATTATGCCATTACATATAATAAGGCAAGATATCACAAAAGTTAAATGCGATGCTATCGTAAATACAACTAATGAGGAAATGGTGGGGTATAGTGGTGTTGATTTAGCAATTCATACTGCCGCAGGACCTTTACTTGACGAGGCTTGCAAAAAATTACAACCACTTGGTTTAGGTTGTGCTAAAATTACTAAAGCATATAATTTATCGTCAAAATATATAATTCACACGTCTGGTCCTATATGGAAAGGAGGATACAGGGGAGAAAAAATTTTACTTAAGTCTTGTTATATTGAAAGTTTAAAATTGGCTACTAAATATGGGTGTGAGTCTGTTGCCTTTCCGTTAATATCTTCGGGAGTATATGGTTATCCTAAGGACCAAGTTTTGAAGTTTGCTATAGAAGTTATTTCAAAATATTTATATAGAAATGAAATGACAGTTTATCTTTGCGTTTATGATAAAACTTCATACGAGTTTAGTAAATCCCTTTTTAAAGATATTAAGGATTACATAGAACAAGGTACAGACGGCGTAGAAGACTTTACTACATTCAAAGAAGACAGTTCTTATAATTTAAATCGCCCTCAATTAAGTAGAAAAATGGGTCGGGATTATTCCCGCTCACCTATCATGCCGAAAAGTTTGTCGTTAATAGAATTGTGCGACGTGTCTTCTATTTTTGAAGAAAACGGCGAAAAAAAATCCCTTTCATCTTACCTAAAAGATATGGATAAGCCTTTTATGGAAACACTTTTTGATTATATAGACGCAAAGAAGATGACTGACGTGGAATGTTATAAAAAAGCGAACGTTGATAGAAAAACCTTTAATAAGTTAAAGAACAACCCAAAACAGAAACCGAGCAAACAAACCGCCGTTGCTTTTGCTATTGCGCTTAAACTTAATTTTGATGAAACCCAACACCTACTTTCTACTGCAGGATTAACGTTATCTCGCAGTCAAGTGTTTGATAATATAATTAGATATTTTATTAAATCAGGCAATTATAATATATTCGAAATAAACGAAGCATTGTTTGAGTTTGACCAAGTATTACTTGGAAGTATTTAGTAAAATTATTTGTCGCACAGCGTTCGACCTATTTAATGTTTTAATTTGATATAATATGGTTACGAGGTTGCAAAACCAAGCAGTTATATTTTTTAGGAGGTTTTCTTATGGAAAACAAAAACAACAAAATGGTAGAAAACAAAGGCAACGGCATTACAGAACTTGTATTTATTTTAGATAGTAGCGGTTCAATGTCAGGTATGGAAAAAGATACTATTGGCGGGTTTAATTCAATGATTGAAAAGCAGAAAAAAGAAGAAGGAACGGTTTATGTTTCTACTGTGCTTTTCTCTAATACTTCAGAGGTTTTACATGATAGAGTTGATATTAAAGAAATTGAATTAATGACGGAAAACGATTATCAAGTTGGTGGTTGCACTGCTTTATTAGACGCAATAGGTGGCGCTATTCATCATATAGGTAACGTTCATAAATACGCTCGTAAAGAAGACGTTCCAAGCAAAACCATTTTCTTAATTACGACTGACGGTATGGAAAATGCGAGTATAGAATACTCTAGCAAACGCGTAAAAGAAATGATAAAAAGACAAGAAGAAAAATATGGTTGGGAGTTTTTCTTTGTTGCAGCAAATATTGATGCTGTAGAAACTGCTGAACATATCGGAATTCGTAGAGAGCGTGCAGCAAACTATGACGTTAGACATGGTACAAGGCGTATGTATTGCATGATGAGCGAAAATATATCTGATTATCGCAAAACAGGCAAAGTGCGAGATGATTGGAAGGAGGAAATAGAGGCTACGGTTAAACCCGAATGAGAAAAGAAAACATGGTCGTTTTAGGGCAATATAATTCATTATAAAGTAAATAAACTTAGGAGGTTAGGTTGTGGATTTTTTATCACAAGTAAAGGCAGTAATAGTAGGGCACGCCATAGGAGATGCTTTAGGTGTTCCTGTGGAGTTTATGTCGCGAGAAGAGTTAAAAGAAAAACCTGTAGTAGATATGCAAGGTTTTGGAACGTATCCTGTGCCTATGGGTGCATGGTCTGACGACACGAGTATGTCTTTATGTGCTTTAGACGCTATGAATGGCAAAAAATTAAACTTTGATAGGGTAATGCTAAATTTTGGGCGTTGGTATTATAAAGGTCTATACACTCCAACAGATAAAGTGTTTGACGTTGGAAATACTTGTAGTATAGCCATAGATAATTACTTTAGAAGAAATGACGGGTGGGCCGAATGCGGAATCGTGCGCGAAGATTCTAATGGAAATGGTTCACTTATGAGAATAAATCCTTTTGTTCTTTATACATATAAATTGCATACGGATACAGAAAGAAAAATTCATATAATAGAAATGGCGTCTGGGCTTACTCATGCTCATAAAAGGTCTAAAATGGCGTGTGGTATATATGCTTTTATTCTTTGGGAGTTATTAAAAAAACCTGATAAAAAATCAGTTTTAATAGGGTTAAACAAAGCAAAAGACTTTTATAAAAATTGTGAAGAGTTAAATTACTATAACCGTTTATTTAGTCAAACTTTTAATGAAACAAAGCAAGAAGATATTAAAAGTGGCGGGTATGTAGTAGATTCATTAGAAGCGTCTATTTGGTGTTTGCTTACCACCTCAAATTATAAAGAATGCGTGTTAAAGGCTGTTAATTTAGGTCAAGACACAGATACCATTGCTGCAATTGCTGGAGGTTTGGCGGGAGCGCTTTATGGGTATGATTTTATTCCTCAAGAGTGGAAAAATATCCTTATAAAAAGAGATTATATAGAATTCCTTTGTCTAAATATTTGCAAGAGGGCGAAAGTGAATTTTTTATATTAATAAAGGGCGTGTTAGTATATTTTTTAAAATATAAAAAAGGGTTTTTAAATATTTTTATCGTATATAATTATTAAGAGAAATTTTTACAAAGGAGATTTATAAGTATGTCAGCACAATTAGAAAGAGATTATTTTTGGAGAGTTTTCGATAAGTATGTAGAAAAGTTAGGTAATAAGTTTTTTGTTACACACAAAAAAAATGGGGTTAATCAAGCAGCAGGAAATATCAACAATATATCGCCAATGGCAATGCAAACTATTTGCTGTGAATATAAATATTTAGAACAAACAATATTAGTTCAAGTATATATAAATAAAAACGAAGAACTGTTTAATTATTTGTATGAAAAAAAGGAAGAAATAGAAAAGGAATTAGGGTATAAGGTAGAATGGATAACAAGTGGTAAAATAAGTTCGTCGGTAAGGCGTATACAAAAAAGGTTTTATATAAATAAATCTATTGATAAAATGGTTGTAGAGATTTATCCGTATATTTTAGACTTTATTAGAGTTTTTAATAAGTTTTTATAATAAAAAATGCGTAAAAATTGTTCGTTTTACGCTCAAATTGGCTTAACAAAATCAAAACCTAAAACGAATACATCGTTTTAGGTTTTTCTTTTTACGTTAAATTTGCAAGAAGTTAAGGGTGCCTTATTGGTTGTTTTATTCGCTTTAATTTTTTTGTCTTGACGAGTTAATTCAAAAGATGTATAATTAACAACATAAACAATAATTAGATAAATTTATGGTGAAATTTATGGAAAATATACTAAAAGTTGGTTATTCTAAGGTAGATATTACTCCTAAACTTGGCATTGATATTGCTGGATATTTCAAAACAAGAAAAGCCGATGGCGTGCTTGACAATCTTTACGCAATAGCGTTGACTTTAAGTTTATGCGATAAAACCACGGCTATAATTTCTATTGACTGTTTAGTTGTGTATAAAGAAATTGCTGAAAAATGCAAAGAGTTAATCTATGCTAAAACAGGCATTTCTAAAGATGCTATTTTAATTCACGGTACTCATACGCATACAGGCCCTGAACTCAACGTAAAAGTAGGTGACGAACTTGTTAAAAACAATGCCGAAATTTTAATAGATAAAATAGTTGATAGCGTTATATTATCACTTCAAGACCAAAAGCCTGCAAAAATGGGTTATGGAATAGGCAAAGCACCTAATATTAGTTTTATAAGAAGATATAAAATGAAAGATGGTACTACCAAAACCAATCCTGGCGTCAACAATCCTGATATAGTGGGCTCAAAAGGCGAAGTTGACGAAAACGTTAACGTTATTAGATTTGATAGAGATGGTGCAGAGACTATTGTTTTAGCAAACTTTGGTACTCACCCTGACACTATTGGCGGAAATAAAATTTCAGGTGATTGGCCGTCACTTACAAGAAACTTTGTTGAAAAGGCGATAGACAACACTAGATGTATATTCCTAAACGGAGCGGAAGGAGACGTTAACCACGTTAACGTTTTCCCACAAGGTGGCGATTTAAACGGAATGTTTATTGATTTTGACGACGTGGCAAGGGGATACTCCCACGCAAAACATATGGCAAGGGTAGTAGCCGGCGCAGTAATGCAAGTTTATGAGAAAGTTAACTACGTACCTGTTGACAGTTTAAACTACTGTTGCAAAAACATTGAATTTTACACCAATAAAGGTACAGAAGAACAACTTGTTATCGCACGTAAATATGTAGCGCTCCACGATGCTGGTAGAGATGAAGAAATTCCTTATAAGGCGATGATGTTAATTACTGTTCTTGCCGAATCTAAGAGAATGCTGATGCTAGAAAACGCTCCTGAAAAAATGCCAATGACCTTTACGGCAATATCTATTGGCAAAATTGCGCTCTTTGGAATTCCTGGCGAGCCTTTTACGGATATTGGTAGAGGACTTAAACAAACCGAAGGTTTTGATTTAGTTCTTCCTTGTTGTTTGGTTAATGGTTATGATGGGTACTTCCCAATGAAAGACTCTTATGATGAAGGTGGTTATGAAGGTAAAACTTCTAGATGGCAACGTGGTACTGGTGAGCGTATAATAGAAGAAGGTCAAAAAATGTTAAAAGACTTAATTAAATAAGAATAAAAAGCGTTTTATTACAAACAAATAAAAAAAGCCGTGGAAACACGGCTTTTTAGTTTAATTCGCTATGGTTGTATATTGTAAATACTTCTTTGTTTGCATCTGACGGCAAAATGCCCATTGTTTTTTTGAAAACGCGAGTAAAATAAGAAAACTCAGTAAACCCTGAATTTAGCGCTGCTTGTGATACCGAATATTTTTCAAGCAATAGCATTCTGGCATTTTGGCACCTAACTAAGTTTAAAAATTCTATAATTGAATAGCCTGTCACGTTTTTAAAGGTGTGGCTTAAATAACCTTTGCTAAAATGTAAACTTTTGGCAATTTCGTCAACAGTTATTTTTTTAGCATAGTTTTCTCTTATATATTCTATCGTGTCCCTTATCATTTTAACCTTATTGTTTTCTAGTGGCAACGGGCTATTATTTTCTAAAACGAAATTCCTGCGCAAGTTAACGAAAATAGACATAAGTAAGGATAGTATAGAAACGTTAGAAAATTCGTCGTTTTTATCGTACTCTTTTATAATTTTTTCAAAAAGATTAGAAAGTTCTTCGCTTTTAATATGTTGCTTAAAAAAATTATTTTTAGAATAAAGGTTGTTTGCTTCAAAAAAATCGTCGTTTGCTATTATTATGTAATAATTAACAGGAGCATTAGTAATTGTAAAAGAATGCACTACCGAAGAATTTATAACGATAACGTCTTTTGCTTTTGGACGAAAGGTGTTGCCGCTTAACGACACTTCTAACCCACCGCTAACAAAGTAAATGAGTTCCACTGCATTGTGCCAATGTAATTCTGACCCAGTAGAACATTTCATAACGGTAAAAGCGGAATTTTTAGAAAAATGTTTTGTAGACGGTTGATAACGTATCATAATTAAAGTATAGGTAAAAAAATTGTAAAAGTCAATTATTAGTGCTAAAATTGAATAAATAGTCCATAAAAAAGCACGATTGTACTAATAGAAGTTGTTTTTGTATATAGAAAAAGTATTTATTATTTGTTATAATTAAAAAATAGAAAGATATTTTCAAAAATTTTTTTTAGTACAAGGAGATATAAAATGTCATTTATAAACACCTTTAAGTTTGCTCCTGCAGAGTGGCTTCCTTTCCAAGACCGTAAGGTTTTAGATGAAGTTGTTAATGTAGATATAAGGGAGCATCAAGGCAACGGTTTTGAAAACCCAGAATTTGAACTCAAAGTAGTTGCAGACGTTCACAATTATTTTGCAGTTGATTTATTCCAAAGAATTCGTTTGTCAGACGTTAAAAACGAAAAATTGGTAATAATTTTACCAAGCCCTGAAAACGCTGTATTTATAAGCGTGACGGAAGCACTTAACAAATATAAAATAAGTTGCCGCAACGTTCACGTATTTTTCCTTTACGAATACGCTAATGAAGACGGAAAAGTTGCGCCATGGCAAAGCCCATACAGCCGTTCTGGTCATTTCATGAGATATTTTTATGAAAAGTTAGACGCAGAACTTCGTATGCCAATGAGTCAAATTCACTTCTGGACGGAAGAAAACGTTGACACTTATTCTAAAGAACTTGCCGACCTTGGCGGTGCTGACGTCGTTTATACAGCGCTTAGTCAATCTAGCGGTATCGGTGCTATTGACCCTGATAGTTTCCCTGCAAAATCTTTAGAAGAATTTTTAGGTATGACTTCTCGTTTAGTGACTCCAATGCCAGAAATGATTGCCCACGATTCACTTCGCGGCATGTTTGGTTGTGCGGGTGATATTTCAAACGTTCCACCAAAAGCGGTGACTGTTGGTCCAAAAGATTTAATGGACGCTAAAGAGTGGATAGACGTTGAATATTTAGTTGGTTGTGGTGGCACGCCTGCTCATCAAAAATTCCCATTACAACTTGCGTTATTTGGACCTATTTGTCCAACTAACCCTGGCTCTATTATGAGGCTTCATAAAGGAACTTGCTACGTGTGCCCAACAGTTGCAACTCCTGCAAACACTTTACCTGATTACGATTTAATTCCTAAGTTAGAAGAAATTCGTAAAAAAGAAGAGAAATAAGGAGATAGAATATGAATCGTAGTTTATTTGATTTTAAGCCTGCAAGTTGGATACCAACTCAAGACAAGGCAGTTTTAGAATATTGTAGAAATATAAAAAGAGAAGAAATGGAAACAACTAACGCTAACGGTTATAGCATAAGGGTAGTTCCACATCCGTCAAGTGCCGTTGCGTGTGAACTCTTTAACTGGATATATAAGTCAGACGTTGAAGATAAAAAGACCGTTATAGTATTCCCTAACTCTTGGAAGAATATTTATACAACAGCAGTAGAAATGTGTAATAAATTTAACGTTTCTGGAAGAAATATTCACGCTTTCTGTATGGACGAATATGCCGACGAAAATGGAAACGTAGCACCTATTTCTTGGTATCGTTCTTTAGGCGGTCACTTTATGAGTGAATTCTATATGAGTTTTAGAGAAGATTTGCGTCCACCACTCAAACAAATGCACTATTACACTAACGAAAACGTTAAAAACTATTCCGATATGATTGCAGAAGAAGGAAACGGTGGTGCGGACCTTATTATTTCGGCTACTGGTTGGATAGGTCATACGGCGTTTATAGACCCAAAAACCAAAGCGTTTAAGGCTGATAATTTAGAAGACTTCCTTAAAATAAAAGCAGGTTTTGTAGATAATCACCGTTTAACTATACAACAAAATGCAGGTGGATATTCTTCGTTATGGCATACTCCAAGATACTCTGTATCAATCGGTCCTTGGGACGTTATAAACGCTCGTGACCACTTAGAAAGACACGACTTGCAAAATACAGGCGGTTATGCTTCTTGGGAGCGTATGATTTCAAGGCTTCAACTTTACGGACCTGTGACTATGGACGTACCTGCTTCTATTTATCAATTAACTAAAGGTACTATTTACGTAAGTGAAGATATGGCAAGACCTATTGAGCCACTTGATTTATTATCGTTATAATTTATAAAACTCGGCTTTTTATAAGCCGAGTTTTCTTTACCACGCAAAACAACTTGAATATATTTTACTTTTTTGATATAATTAATTTACCGATAAATAAGGTTTGATAAGGTGTGGTATGACGGTAAAATTATTTATTCAAGCAATACTAAAATTTTTATTGGGTGTACTTTTGGTTGGGGTGCTGATATTCCTGCCTGCCGGAAGCCTTGCCTTTTTTGGTGGTTGGTTGCTTATGGGCATATTATTTATACCAATGTTTATTGCCGGTATAGTTATGTTGATAAAAAACCCTAATTTGTTAAAATCACGATTAGATGCAAAGGAAAAGCAAAAAGACCAAGAACTTGTGATAAAACTTAGTGGTCTTATGTTTTTAGCAGGGTTTATTGTTGCAGGGCTAGGATTTCGCTTTGGTTGGTTTATCTTGCCAAAGGGCGTGTCTATTGGTGCTTCGCTAGTCTTTCTTATCGCATACGTTCTTTATGCCGAAGTTCTTCGTGAGAATACTTATCTTAGCCGTACTATCAAGGTGCAGGAAAATCAAAAAGTTATTGATACGGGCTTGTATGCTATTGTAAGGCACCCTATGTATAGTGTCACTTTATTATTGTTTTTATCTATGCCGATTGTTCTTGGTTCAGTTTATTCGTTTATAATATTTCTTGCATATCCGTTTATTATTGCAAAAAGAATTAAAGGGGAAGAGAATTTTCTTGAAAAAGAACTTCAAGGGTACACTGAATACAAGCAAAAAGTTAAATACCGCTTAATACCCTTTATTTGGTAAACACAAATTTTAATTTGTATAGTTGTTGCGTTTTTTAAGAAACGTTTTTAAAACATAGCCCACTATACATTACACGTAATTGCGTATTTTCTAAAACCATAAAAATTAAAGAGTAGCAAAATTTGCTACTCTTTTAAAATGCTATAAACAATCGCTTTTCGGTGCTTTTTGTCTTTATTAAAATGCTTGCTTTTCAAATAGTGAAATAATTTCGTTTGCTTCTTCTTCGGCAAGAGAAAATAATAATTCCTTTTTAATAGCGTTAAGGTCAAACGGTTTTGATATAAGGGCGGTTTCAACTTTAGTAGAAAGTTCGCTATCAAGAGCGTCGGTATAAAATTTAATAGACGTAATTATTCCCTTATCTATATATAAATATATGTCTACGCTACCAAAACTTAGCCTATCTTGTAAGGTTAGGTTAAACGGCAAAGGAACGCCGTATAAATATTCCCAACTACTATATTCTTGACTTAACGGTTTTATTATATCGTCGTCAACTTTAGTAAAGGGTTGAGCCTTTAAATTATAAAACTCTTCAGCAGAAGATATTATAAAATTTTTCATTTTATCAATTGTTAAAGTAGGTGAGAGTTCTAAAAGGTTTATAACCCTTGACTTTACCGACTTAACGCCTTTTGCTTCAAGTTTAGCCTTTGGTGGAGTTAAGTAGCGACCTAGTTTTTCAATATTAGCGTTTATTAAAATAGTTCCGTGGTGATAAGAAGTCCCTTTACTATTATAAAAGGCGTTGCCTGAAAATTTTCTACCGCTTGCCAAAATATCGTTGCGACCTGAAATTTCAGTTTGTATTCCTGCCTTTTCACACGCAAGTTGTAATACTTTAATATGATTAGCAACGTTTAAATTGTCGCAAGAGCAAATAAAAGTAAAATTTAAGTTTCCAAGGTCGTGAAAAACCGCACCGCCACCCGATAAGCGCCTAGCAAGAAATCCGTTTTCTTCTTTAAGTAGTTCGGTACGGCACTCTGAAAAGGCGTTTTGGTTTTTACCAATGACAACGGTGTTTTGGTTTTGCCATAAATATAAAATTAAATCATTATTGCTGGCGCTATCAAAAAGAAATTTTTCTTTTGCTAAATTTATATAAGGATTATAACTATCGCTAACGTAGAATAATAAATTTTTAATCATAAAAGACCTTTTTTTAAAATAATATTTATATTTTAACAAAAAAACCACGTAAAGTCAATAGACAAATTGTTAAAATGGTGATATAATAATGTTATAAAATGTTATAAACTTATAACTTTTAAACAGGAGATGTTATGAATCGCATTAGACAAGAACAAATGAAGAAGTTTATAGAAAGTAGAAACTTCGCTACAATAAAGGAACTTAAAGACCTTTTTCCTGACGTTTCACTAATGACTTTGCATAGAGATTTAAATGCCCTTGAAGAAATGGGGGTAGTGACCAAATATCGTGGTGGAGTGCGCTCAGTTCACCAACTTGACGATGTTGAGTTTAATATCCGTATGAAAGAAAATAATGCGGGTAAAATGTCTATGGTAAAAAAGGCTATGAAGTTATTGCATCCAAAGAGTTCAATCTTCTTAGATGCAGGCACGTCAAACTTACTTCTTGCCCGTAATTTACCTGATATGGACTTAAATATTACGACAATTAGCCCAAATATTGCCCTAGAACTATGCCGTTTAAAGAATTCAACCGTTAATTTATGCGGTGGAACTATGAACCCTAGAACGTTATCTGTTTCGGGTGCAAACACTATGGCATTACTAGAAAATATGAATATAGACGTTGCCTTTATAGGTGTATCGGGTTGTTCGGCTGAAGCGGGTTTTACTTGCGGTACTGAAGCGGACATGTTGATTAAAAGGCTAGTTATAAAAAAGGCTAGAACAAGCGTTATTATTTGCGGTGCCGACAAGTTTAGACGTTTAATGCCGTTTACCTTTGCAAGCATAAGTGACGTTGACTATATAATAAGTGACGAAGCCTTACCTGAAGACTTTGTTAAAAAGAGTGAAGAAAGCGGTGTTAAAATATTATAACCGTTTAAAATAACTAAACGTAAGTTATAAAATTGATTGACATAAATGTTATAATATGTTATATTGTGTTATAATAAGATGATAAATATTTTTAAGGAGGAAATATTATGGCTAATGCTGTAATTATGCCTAAGGCTGGTATAACTGTTGAAAGTTGTATTATCGGCACTTGGGAAAAGAAAGTTGGTGATACTGTTAAGATAGGAGATATTCTCTTTTCATATGAAACAGATAAGGCAAGTTTTGAGTGTGAATCTACTGCAGAAGGTACTCTTTTAGAAGTCTTTTTTAACGAAGGTGACGAAGTTCCTTGTCTTGTAAACGTTTGTGCTATTGGTAATCCTGGTGAAGATTGTTCTTCTCTTCGTCCAGACTCTGCTGCGCCTAGTCAAGAGGCGGCTGCTCCTCAAGTTGAAGAAAAGAAAGAAGTTGCTACCGCAGTTGCAACAACTAAGGTAGAAGGTGAAATTTCTGCAATTTCTCCAAGAGCAAAAAATCTTGCTGAGCGTGCAGGCGTTGATGCGTCACTCGCTACACCTACTGGTCCAAACGGTAGAATTATTGAGCGTGACGTTAGAACGCTTATGGAAAATCCTGTGGCTAAAACAGTTGAAGAAGTTGCTAGCGCACCTGCTGCTGATACAAAACCTGCAGTTCAAGAAGTTGAATACACAGACGTTAAGTTTAGCGGTATTCGTCGTGCAATTAGCAAATCTATGCACACTTCACTTTCAACTATTGCACAACTTACGCACACTACGTCTTTTGACGCTACTCAAATTTTAAATTATCGTAAAACTTTAAAGGCTGCTGAAGGCGAATACGCTGGTATCACTATTGGCGATATAGTTCTTTATGCAGTATCAAGAACACTTCTTAACCACCCTGACCTTAACGCTAATATGCTTGACGATAATAATATTCGTTTATTCAAGCACGTTAACCTTGGTGTAGCGGTTGATACTCCTAGGGGACTTATGGTTCCAACTATCTTCCGTGCTGATGAAAAGAGTCTTCTTGAAATTTCTAAAGAAGTTAAAGAACTTGCAGCAAAATGCCGTGAAGGGAATATTAGCCCTGACAAACTTTCAGGCGCAACGTTTACAGTTTCTAACCTTGGTAGTATGGGCGTTGAGTCTTTCACTCCAGTTATCAACCCACCACAAACAGGTATTTTAGGTGTATGTTGTACTACTGACCGCGTTAAGAAAGGTGCTGACGGTTCTATCCAAGTTTACACAGCAATGGGCCTTAGTTTAACTTACGACCACCGTGCAGTTGACGGTACTCCTGCCGCTCGTTTCCAAAAGGAACTTGCTAAGAACCTTGAAAACTTTACTGCTCTTTTAGCAAAATAAGGAGATAATAATATGGAAATTTTTGATTTATTAGTTATCGGTGGCGGTCCAGGTGGATACCTTTGCGCTGAACGTGCTGCACAAGGCGGTATGAAAGTTGCTCTCTTTGAAAAGAAATCACTTGGCGGTACTTGTCTTAACGAAGGTTGTATTCCTACTAAGACTTTACTTAATTCTTCTAAGATGTATAGACATGCAAAAGAAAGCGAATCTTTCGGCGTTACGACAACAGGTGTCACTTACGACCACGCTAAAGTTGTTGAAAGAAAGAACGGCGTTGTTAAAGCATTAGTTGCTGGCGTTGGCGCTACTATGAAAGGTAATAAGGTGACCGTTATTAGTGGAAACGCTGTAATTAAAGGCAAATCTGAAAACGGTTTTAAAGTTGAAGCAAACGGCGAAGTTTACGAAGGTAAACGTTTAACTATCGCATCAGGTTCTGAAACTGTTGTTCCACCAGTACCAGGTCTTAAAGAAGGTATTGCATCAGGTTTCGTTTTAACAAACCGTGAAGTTTTAGACGAAAAGACTTTACCTAAAACTCTCGTTGCTATCGGCGGTGGCGTTATCGGTCTTGAAATGGCTTACTATTTTGCAAGCGTAGGCGTTGACGTGACTGTTATTGAAATGATGCCTAAGATTGCAGGTGCTACTGACCCTGAAATTTGTAAAGTTCTTACCGACGCTTTCGTTAAACGTGGTATGACTTTCAAACTTTCTTGCAAAGTATTAGAAGTTAAAGCAAATAGCGTTGTATATGAAGAAAACGGCGAAAAGAAAGAAATTGCTTGTGATAAAGTTCTTCTTTCTGCAGGTCGTAAGCCATCTACTCAAGGCATAGGCTTAGAAACTTTACAACTTGATATGGATAGGGCTGCTATTAAAACTGATAGACACTTATGCACTAACGTATCAGGCGTTTATGCAGTAGGTGACTGTAATGGTAAATTAATGCTTGCTCACACTGCTTATAGAGAAGCAGAAGTTGCAGTAAACCACATGCTTGGTATAAAAGACGAAATGCGTTATGACGTTATTCCATCAGTTATTTATACAGACCCTGAAGTTGCAAGCATTGGTTATAGTAAAGAAAGTGCTGAACAAAACGGTATGAAAGTTAAAGAAGTTAAACTTCCTATGTCATACGCAGGTCGTTATCTTGCAGAAAACGATGGTGGTAAAGGCTTTATCAAACTTGTAGTTGACGTAGATAAAAACCGTTTAGTTGGTTGCCATATGGTTGGCTCTTATGCTTCTGAAATTATTATGACTGCAACTATGATGATTGATACGGAACTTACTCCAACTCGTCTTAAAAAGTTAGTATTCCCACACCCAACCGTAGCAGAGATTATTCGTGAAGCCATCTTCCACGTGTAATTAACAAAAGTATATATAATCTATAATAAGGAGAAATAAATTATGCCAAAGAGTTTATTTGTAGACCCTAAGGAAACGTTAGCGGCTGGTAAAATTTCTTTTAAAAGCATACCAGTAAACGCTTATAACAAAACTATTGCGGAAGAAAGAGGTCGTTATAGCGATGCTGACCTTACCCGTATTTATCGCGATATTACCGTTCTTCGCGAATTTGAGTCAATGCTTAATCAAATTAAGACTCAAGGTCTTTATAACGGTATTGAAACAACTTACCCAGGTCCTGCTCACCTTTCAATAGGTCAAGAAGCAGCGGCAGTAGGTCAAGCATATCTTCTTGACCAAAACGACTTCTCTTTCGGTTCACACCGTAGCCACTCTGAAATTCTTGCTAAAGCACTTTCTTGTATTCATAAACTTAGCGAACAAGAACTTATGACTATTATGGAAGGCTTCCTTGGTGGTTCAGCACTTCGTGCAACTGAAAAGATTGGCCCTGTTAGCGACGTTAAGGAACTTGCTATCCGCTTTATTCTTTACGGAACTTTATCAGAGATTTTTGCTCGTGATACTGGTTTCCATAAAGGTATGGGTGGTTCAATGCACGCGTTCTTCCTTCCATTTGGTATTTACCCTAACAACGCTATCGTTGGTGGTTCTGCCGCTATCGCAACTGGTGCTGCATTATTTAAGAAAATCAACGGCAAACAAGGTATCGTAGTTTGCAACTCTGGTGACGGTTCTATGGCTCGTGGTCCAGTTTGGGAAGCAATGAACTTTGCCGCTATGGACCAATTTAATACTCTTTGGGAAAGCCATAAGGGTGGTATGCCAATACTTTACAACGTATTTAACAACTCTTACGGTATGGGTGACCAAACTCGTGGTGAAACTATGGGTTATGATATGCTCGCTCGTATCGGCTCAGGTGTAAGTCCAACTCAATTCCATGCTGAACGTATTAACGGCTTTAACCCACTTGCAGTTATTGACGCTATGGAAAGAAAACTCAAAATTCTTCGTAACGGTGAAGGCCCAGTTCTTCTTGATACTCTTACTTATCGTTTCTCTGGTCACTCTACTTCTGACCAAAACGCTTATCGTACTAAGGAAGAAATTGATGCATGGCGTGAGATTGACCCAATCATCACATACCGTAAAGGTCTTGTTGATGCTGGGGTTGCTACTGACACTAACCTTGAAGATATCCTTAAAGAAACTCAAGAACGTATGACTATTATTTGTAAAGCGGCTTCTGACCCACAAATCAGCCCATACGTTGACTTCCGTGTTGACCCACAAGTTGTTGAACGTTTAATGTATTCTAACGAAAAAGTTGAAAAGTTTGACGACCGTGAGCCTGAAGTTAATATGCCACTTGCAGAAGTTCCTGCATATAAGAAAATTAAAGAAAAATTCCGTTCACCAATCGTTGATGGCAAGCCTGTTTCTAAAATGAAACTCTACAATCTTCGTGATGCATTATCAGAAGTTATCTACGATAGATTTTACGAAGACCCAACACTCGTTGCGTACGGTGAAGACTGTCGTGACTGGGGTGGTGCATTTGCAGTTTATCGTGGTATGATGGACGCCTTCCCACACTGCCGTTTATTCAACTCACCAATCGCTGAAGCAGCAATCGTTGGTACAGCAGTAGGTTACGCAGTTTCTGGTGGTCGTGCACTCGTAGAACTTATGTACGCCGACTTTATCGGTTGTGCCGGAGACGAAATTTTCAACCAAATGTCAAAATGGCAAGCGATGAGCGCTGGTATATTAAAAATGCCTATCGTTCTTCGTGTATCGGTAGGTTCTAAGTACGGTGCTCAACACAGCCAAGACTGGACTGCACTTTGCGCGCATATCCCTGGTCTTAAGGTATGTTTCCCTGCAACTCCTTGGGAAGCAAAAGGTCTTATGGAAGCAGCACTTAAAGGTACTGACCCTGTTGTATTCTTTGAAAGCCAAAGAATTTACGACGTTGGCGAACAATTCCACGAAGGTGGCGTTCCAGAAGAACGTTATGAAATTGAATTTGGCGATACTAACAAAGTTCGCGATGGTAAAGACGTCACTATCCTTACTATCGGCGCTGCTTTATATCGTGCAGTTGACGCTGCTAAACAACTTTCTGAAAAATATGGTTTAGAAGCAGATATTATCAATATTCACTCACTTGTTCCACTTGACTATACTAAGATTATTGAGTCAGTTAAGAAGACAGGTCGTGTAGTACTCGTTTCTGACGCTTGTACTAGGGGTTCATTTATGAACGACGTTGCTAAGAACATTACTGAACTTTGCTTTGACTATTTAGATGCTCCTCCAGTAGTTGTTGGCGCTCGTAACTGGATTACTCCTCCATTTGAATTTGATGAGTTCTTCTTCCCACAAGCATCTTGGATTTTAGACGCTATCCACGAAAAACTCGTTCCACTTGCAGGACACGTTGTAAAAGACGGTTGTACTGAAGCAGAAGCGCTTCGCCGTGCTAAGAAAGGCGTATAATAATTAGTTATGCTTGGTCTTTCGGTAACTAGAACGGCAAACGCGGGCGTTTTACTTGAAATGGATGGTAAGCGTATACTTATTGACGGTATATGCAAGCCATATCCACCTTATCAAGGTACGCCTACGAACTTAAAAAACGAATTAAGTGAAAATTTGCCAGACGTTTTAGCGTTTACTCACGAACATTTAGACCATTACGATTCGGCATACGCCAAACTTTATAAAGAAAAAACTCTTAGGTCCATAATTGGGCCTGAGAGTTTAAATTTTTATAAACTTGGGAATGGGGTTGAGTTAAAAAGCGTTAGTACTCGCCATATAGGTAAAACGGACGTATTGCACGTAAGTTTCGTTATAAAGGGTAGCAGTACCGTTTGGTTTATGGGCGATGCTACGCCTATTTCATTAAAGAGTATGACGGATATAGATAAGCCCGACTTACTTATCTTACCTTTTGCATACGTAATAACTAATTCCGCTTGGCGACAAGTAAAAGAAACGGGTGCAAAAAAAGTGCTACTTGTTCATATGCCACTTAAAACTGACGACGAAGTTGGGCTTTGGGCTATGGTTGAAAATACGGTAGCGGCAGGCGAACTAATTTATTTAGAAGTCGGCGAAAAAATAGAGTTATAAAAACTAAATAAATAAGGGTGCAACTTTACGTAGCACCCTTTTTTGTTTGGCTTTTTATTATAATGGTTTAGCGTTTGCTAAGAGATATTTCTCTGCTTCAGGACACCATAAACCGTTGTTATTTTCTACGATTTTACCAAGTTCACGGTAAAGTTCGTTATCTTTGCCAAGTTCTTTAAGGTCGGCAAGAGCAACGAGTGGCATAGAAATGAAGTTATAAATAAGTTTTTTACCACCAGGAATTTTATCAAGGTTCATAACTGTATCAACTACGGCGTCAAGACCACCAACGTGAGTAATCATAGCAGTAGGATTAAGTCTACCGTCGTTCATCATTTCAATTGCTTCAATCATATCTGCAGTATTACCGCCTGTATTACCACAAATGTGAGTGAAACTATAGTGAACGTGATAGAAGTTAAACATTGCAGAGAATTGTGGGTTAGTAGGACCTGCAAAGAAGTTTAAGCAACCGTCAAAACCAAGAACGCTATCTGCAAGTTCAATAACAGGTTTTACAGGAGCGTAAACGAAAGCATCGTCATAACCCTTTCCGCCTGAAAGTTCCATAAGATAGTCGTGAGCGTTTTCAACTTCGTTAGTGTTAACGTATACAAGTTTAACGCCGTTCTTTGCTGCTTCTTCAACAGTCATAATAGATGCCGCACGGTCAAGACGAGCGTTATCAATATCAGTGACTACTAATAAGCCAGGTTTTCTATTAGAGTGAATAGCATAGTCAATTGCGCCAAGACCCATAGGACCTGCTGCTGCCATTAAAATTGTATTACCGCCTTCTACTATATCCATAGTGTGAAGGTGAGTAGAGTTGTTGGTGTGGTAGTTTGTGTGATAACCTGCAATAATACAAGAAACAGGCTCAGCAAGAGAACCGTAGAAATATGTATCGTTATTGTATGGAAGTAAGCAGTTGCACTCCATTACTTCGTTAGGAATAATAACGTATTGAGAGTTTCCACCAATATAGCGGTAAGAGTATCCTGGAGCGTCAAGTTTACCTTGATAACCTATTGCAGGTTGAATAGCAAATTTATCGCCAGCCTTAAACTTATCTTGCCATTTTTTACCAACTGCAAGAATTTCACCACAGAATTCGTGGCCGATAATAGTTGGGTTTTCAGCAACGTCGTTAGGAACACGAGCGTGAGCCGCACCTTGTATTGCTGCTTTATGTGATGACATACATACGCTATCAGAAATTACTTTCGCAAGAATTTCGTCTTCTTTCATTTCTGGTAAGTCAAACTCTTCAAGACGTATATCGTTTGCACCATATATACGAACTGCTTTAGTTTTCATAGTTTTATCTCCTTTTTAGTAAGCGTTTGATATCGCTACTTTATAGTTATTTACTATATTGATTATATCACAATTTTTATAAAAGTCAAACTGAAAACCTTTAATATTTCATTATTTTAAATATATTATTTAAAAAGGCTAAATTGAGCGGTAAATTATTGCGTTTATTTTTTGCTTGTGATATAATATTTTTACTAAATTATTATCTTAAGGAGTGTTAATTATGAAAAAAGCACTTATGTACGGCGCAGGAAATATTGGTCGTGGATTTATCGGTCAATTATTTCATATGTCGGGTTATGAAATTTCTTTTATTGACGTAAATATGGCGGTTATTGATAAACTCAATACTGAAAATCAATATCCAATATATATAACTGACGGTGACGATTATCGCGAATATTTAGTCACTAACGTTCACGGTGTAAACGGTCGTGATAACGAAGCGATTGCTACTGCTATGGCGGAAGCGGATATTATGGCTACTGCAGTAGGAGTTAATATTTTAAAATTTATCGCCGCTCCGTTTGCTTTAGGCGTTCGCCGTAGAAAAGAGTTGGGCATTGATAAGCCTTTAAACGTTATTATCTGCGAAAATATGATAGAAGCAGATAAATACTTTGCAAATTTAGTAAAAGAAAACTTAAACGATGAAGAAAAAGAGTATTTTGATAGCCATATCGCTTTAGTAGAGCCTTCTATTGGCAGAATGGTTCCTGCAACTCCAAAGGAAATTGCCGAAAAAAATCCACTTGCAGTTTGCGTAGAGCCTTATTGCGAACTACCTGTTGATAAAGATGCGTTCAAGGGCGAAATTCCTGAAATTAAAAATATGGTTCCATTTGCCCCATTTAGTTTTTTTATTCGCCGTAAACTTTTTATGCACAATATGAGTCACGCTTTAACAGCGTATTTTGGTGCACTTAAAGGCTACACTTATATTTGGGAGGCTATTTTAGACCCTGAAATTAAAGAACTTGCAAGCAATGCACTTTTAGAATCTTCTAAAGCGCTTAACCTTGAGTACGGCGTTCCTATGGAAGAACTTAAAGCCTTTTCAGATAATTTATTAGAGCGTTTTGAAAATAAACTTTTAGGCGATACTATTGAGCGTGTTGGTAAAGACACTAAGCGTAAACTTTCAGTTAACGACCGTTTTGTTGGCGCAGCCCTTTTATGCGAAAAGTTAGGCTTTATCCCAACTTATATCCTAGCAGGCCTTTCAGCAGGTTTATTCTTTGACTTTGCAGGTGACGATGCTTCTATTGAGGTTTCTACCGACGCTAAAACTAACGGCGTATTCCACGCTTTAGAAACATACTCTGAAATTAGCAAAGATTCTAAGATTGCAAACATCGTTAACGAATATTATGCTAAAATCAAAAACGGTACTCCAATTTCACAAATAGTTAAATAAAAAACTATTGAGCGTGTAGATTACACGCTCTTTTTTATGCGATAAATAAATTTTAAAAGCCGTAAAAAGATAGTTTAATTAGTTGACTTTAATACTTTAGTGTGCTAAAATACTAAAGTGAAGACGCTAACTAAGTTAAGCGAAAACAAAAACCATAGGTGGTAGGATATGAAAAAGCAAAACCAATGTGATTTTACAAATTTATACAAGGCGATACTTTCTTTAAAAAACCAAGAAGAGTGCGCCGCATTTTTTAACGACGTATGTACTATTCAAGAACTTGAAGCGCTTGCGCAAAGAATGGACGTTGCCTTAAAACTTAAAGAAGGCAAAAGTTATATTGATATAAATAAAGAAACCGGTGCTAGTACTGCGACTATATCAAGGGTAAGCAAATATCTTAACTACGGCGCTGGAGGATATGAGACTGTTATAGAGAGGATAAAATAATGTTTGACGAAAGAATATTAAAGTTTGACGAGCGTGCAGTATTTTCAATGCGTAATCTTTTTATAAACAAAGGTTATCGCCAATTTAAAATGAGCAAGTTTGAAGAGTACGATTTATACTCAAAGAACAAAGACTTTTTAGTTAGCGACGGTGTTATCACTTTTAACGACACTAACGGAAAACTTTTGGCATTAAAGCCAGACGTCACTTTATCTATAATAAAAAACTCTAAAGACGTAGAAGAAATTCAAAAATATTATTATAATGAAAACGTTTATAGGGTTTCGGAAAGCACGGGTTTGTATAAAGAGATAATGCAAACGGGGTTAGAGTGTATAGGTTCTGTCTCTACTAAAGAAGTGACTGAAGTGACGGCTTTGGCGATAGAGTGCTTAAAAGTCGTATCTCCATTTTCAGTCCTTGCAATTTCTCACGTTGGATTAACTAGTGCATTACTTGAAGAATACGGCATTGTCGGTAGCGAAAAGCAAAAAGTAATAAACGCGCTTACTGAAAAGAACGAAGACGAACTTAAAAATTTAATTACAAACGAGCAGTTTACCGCTCTTAAAATTTTAATAGAAGAATATAGCGGTATAGAAAATGCTATTAGTGCCATTGAAAGCATAGCAAAATCTAGTGAGAGTAAAAACATATTAAAAGAGTTTAGTGCCGTTTGCAACGAACTTATAAAACAAGGTTATGAAAAATATATTCGCATAGACTTTTCTATAACTAGCCCAGACGGATATTATAGTGGGATAACATTTAAAGGGTTTATTAGTGGCATTGCCCAAAGAGTTTTATCGGGCGGTCAATACGATAACCTTATTAAAAAAATGGGAAGAAAGGCAGGTGCTATTGGTTTTGCAGTTTATCTTGACGGTCTTGAGAGAGTAGAGAGCAATAGTGAAGACGACGGGTATATAAACGTAGCAC
Source organism: Christensenellaceae bacterium (assembly GCA_045648085.1). GTDB lineage: Bacteria > Bacillota > Clostridia > Christensenellales > Borkfalkiaceae > HGM11412. The sequence continues at coordinate 30,186 of JAZRNF010000025.1, forward strand.
TTCCAAAAGGTAGGCTTGGTGAAAAGGTTTACGATATGTTTGAAAAGGCAGGATTTGATTGCCCTGCTATAAAAGAAAACAACCGCAAACTAATCTTTGAAAACAAAGATAAAAAACTTAGATTTTTCTGGGTAAAACCGTCTGACGTGACTATATACGTAGAGCGTGGTAGTGCCGATATCGGCGTTGCAGGTAAAGATATTTTACTTGAATATTCGCCTGACGTTTACGAACTTCTTGACCTTAACTTAGGTAAATGCCGTATGGCAGTTGCGTCTAAAAAAAGTTTTGTTGACGATGAGAGCAAAACGTTAAGAGTAGCCACTAAATTTTCAAATATTGCAAAGGACTATTACGCCAAAAAATGCCGTGATATAGATATTATTCACCTTAACGGCTCAATAGAAATAGCGCCCGTACTTGGGTTGTCAGACGTAATAGTTGATATAGTAGAAACTGGTAAAACTCTACTTGAAAACGATTTAATACCTTTTGAAACGATAATTCCAATAAGTGCAAGGCTTATAGCAAACAAATCGTCTTTTGAATTCAAATCGGAAAAAATTAGAAACATTAGGAACGGACTTTTAAGCAAGGTAGAAAAAAATGATTAAAATTTTAGACTATAAAGCACTTGGCGAAAAAATATTTGAGCGCCAAGAGCAAAAAACAAACGTTGATAAAATCGTTGCCGAAATAATTGAAAGGGTAAAAACTGAAGGAGACAAGGCGCTTTTTGATTATGCTTTAAAGTTTGATAAAGCGACGCTTACTTCTTTAGAAGTCTCTAAAGAAGAATTTGACGAAGCCTTAACTTTAGTAGAGCCTGAATTTATAAAAATACTTGAAAAAGCAAGCGATAACATAAAAACTTTTCACTCTAAACAAGTAAGGCAAGGCTTTAAAATAGAAGAAAAAGACGGTACTATCTTAGGTCAAAAAATAACGGCGGTAGAAAGGGCGGGGTTATATGTTCCAGGTGGAACGGCAGCCTATCCGTCAACAGTTTTAATGGATAGTATTCCCGCTAAAATTGCAGGTGTTAAAGAAGTATGTATAACTACTCCGCCAAACGCTCAAGGCAAAATAAACCCAGTTATTTTAGTTGCGGCAAAAATTGCGGGGGTTGATAAAGTTTATAAGGTAGGTGGAGCGCAAGCGATTGCCGCCCTTGCTTACGGCACTGAAACAATAAAGCCCGTTGATAAAATTGTTGGTCCGGGGAACGCTTTTGTTGCCGAAGCGAAAAGGCAAGTATACGGAAAAGTCTCTATTGATATGATAGCGGGCCCTAGTGAAATTTTAGTTATAGCCGATAAAAAAAGCAATCCTAAACACGTAGCGGCAGATTTATTATCTCAAGCCGAACACGATAAAATGGCTAGCGCAGTTTTAGTCACTGATAGTTTAGACCTTGCTAGAAGCGTTGCTAACGAAATAGAAATTCAACTTGAAAAACTAGAAAGAAAAGATATAGCACGAACGTCTATTGACGAAAACGGAAAGATTATAGTCGCTAAAGATTTAGAAGAAGTTGTTAGCGTTGGCAATAAAATAGCGCCAGAGCATTTGGAACTTATGGTAGACAATCCTTTTGACTATTTAGAAAAGATAACAAATGCAGGTAGCGTTTTTATGGGTAGATACACACCAGAAGCACTTGGCGACTACTTTGCAGGTCCTAATCATACCTTGCCAACAAGCGGAACGGCTAAATTTTCTAGTCCACTTTCCGTTGATGATTTTATAAAGAAAACACAGTACGTTTACTATACAAAAGAAGCACTTGAAAAAGTGTATAAAGACGTTGAATATTTTGCAAATAAGGAAGGGCTACAAGCACACGCAAAGAGTGCTACAGTACGTTTTGAGAAAGAATAATGAGTAGATTTTTAAATAACGATAATATAAACAAAATGATAGCGTATACCCCAGGAGAACAACCAAGGGATAAAAAATACGTAAAACTAAACACTAACGAATCGCCGTTTCCTGTTAGCGACGGTGTTGTTAAAGGTATAACCGAGTTAAAAATAAAAGATTTAAGACTATATTGCGACCCAGAGTGCAAAGGGCTTAAAAGTAAAATTGCAAGCGTGTATAACACAAGCGAAAAGAACGTTTTTGTGTCTAATGGTTCTGATGAAATTTTAAACTTTGCATTTATGGCATACGGTCAAAAAGGCGTTGCTTATGCCGATATAACCTACGGCTTTTATTCGGTATTTGCTAAACTTTACGGCTTAGAAAGTGAAATTATTCCGCTAAAAGAAGATTTTTCGCTTGACGTAGACGGGTTTATTGGCAAAAACAAACTTATAGTTATTGCAAACCCTAACGCTCCAACGGGCAAAGAAATACCTTTAAGCGACGTAGAAAGAATTTTAATTTCTAACCCTAATAATATAGTATTGATAGACGAAGCATACGTAGATTTTGGCGGAACAAGTTGCGTTAATCTTACTAAAAAGTATAAAAATTTACTTTGTGTTCAAACGTATTCTAAGTCAAGGAGTATGGCGGGTGCAAGGCTTGGCTTTGCAATAGCAAATGAAGAAATTATTTTAGACCTTGAAAAAATCAAGTACTCTACAAACCCATATAACGTAAACAGTTTAACTCAAATAGCGGGTATATGCGCACTTGAAGATAACGACTATTATTTGTCTAACGCAAAAAAAATAATTAAAAACCGTGAGTACACCGTTAGCGAATTAAGTAAACTTGGGTTTACGGTATTAGACTCTAAAGCCAACTTCGTGTTCGCTAAAAACGAAAAAATAAGTGGTGAAGAACTTTACTTAAAACTTAAAGACAAGGGTGTTTTAGTTCGCCATTTTACTCAAAATAGAATAAAAGACTTTAACAGAATTACTATCGGCAGCATTGAAGAAATGCAAATTTTTATTGAAAAAGTAAAAGAAATTTTAGGAGAAATAAAATGAGAGAAGTGACTATAAACCGTAAAACTAAAGAAACTGAAATTAGTTTAACTTTAAACCTTGACGGCAAGGGTGAAGCAAAAATCAATACGGGCTGTGGTTTTTTTGACCATATGTTAGAACTTTTTACTCGTCACGCTAGGTTTGATATGACAGTTAATTGTGACGGAGATATAAACGTAGACTATCACCACACCGTTGAAGACGTTGGTATCGTTTTAGGTCAAGCAATTAAAAAAGCACTTGGCGATATGAAAGGTATTATCCGTTACGGCTCTACTATTTTACCAATGGACGAATCTTTAATAATGACTGCAATAGATATTTCTGGTAGAAGTTATTTAAAATACGACTTGCCTGTTAGAGCGTCTAAAATAGGTGATTTTCCAGTTGAATTAGTTGAAGAGTTTTTCTTAGCGTTAGTTCGCCACGCAGGTCTTACACTTCACGTTGTAAAAATGGCGGGAACTAACTCTCACCACGTCGTTGAAGGAACTTTTAAATCTTTTGCACGCTCACTTAAAGACGCGGTTAAAATTGATAAAGATTTCGCTAATGAAATTCCGTCTACAAAAGGTGTTTTATAATGATAGCGATAATAGATTATGGCGTGGGCAACTTATTTTCGCTAATATCGTCTTTTAACGCAATAGGCGTTGAAGCCGTAGTCACTAGCGATAAAAAAGTTATTGCTAAAGCCGATAAAATTATACTCCCCGGTGTTGGTGCTTTTGGCGACGCGTCAAAAAAACTTAAAGATAGCGGGCTTGATAAAGTAGTAAAAGAAATGGTTAACATTGGTAAACCGCTACTTGGCGTATGTCTTGGTATGCAAATGCTTTTTGAAAGAAGTTATGAGTATGGTGAATACGAAGGCTTAGGCTTATTAAAAGGCGAAGTAGTTGCTTTTGACTTGCCTAAAAATTATAAAATTCCACACATTGGTTGGAACGCTTTAGAGTTTAAAAAGAAAAGCCCAATACTTAAATATATAAACGAAAACGACTGCGTTTATTTCGTGCACTCTTATCACGCTATTAATTGTGAAAGTTCGCTTATAGCAACTACTGAATACGGCACGGAAGTGACCGCAATAGTTGGAAGCGGTAATGTGTTCGGTTGTCAATTCCACCCTGAAAAGAGTGGTGACGTAGGCTTAAAAATACTTAAAGCCTTTAGTGAAATAGGAGAATAATATGCAACTTTTCCCCGCAATAGATTTATATGGCGAAAAGGCCGTAAGATTATATAAAGGCGACTACGCTCAAATGACGGTATATAGCGACAATCCGTTATCCGTTGCTAAAGAATTTGAAAACTTAGGTGCATCAAATATACACCTTGTAGATTTAGAAGGTGCAAAAGACGGCACTACGCCAAATATAAAAGTAGTTGAAAGCATTGTAAAAAACACCCACCTTTTTACTGAAATAGGCGGAGGAATTCGCTCAATAGATACAGTAAAAAAATATTTAGATATTGGCGTTAATCGCGTTATTTTAGGAACGGCGGCGGTTAACGATAAAGAGTTTTTAAAAAATGCAGTAAAAACTTTTGGCGACAAAATTGCAGTTGGCGTTGACGTTTATAACGGCTTTGTAGCAATAAAAGGCTGGATAGAAAAAACTAATATAAACTGTTTTGAGTTCTTAAAAGAAATGCAAGAGATAGGTGTAAAAACTATAATTTGTACCGACATAAGTAAAGACGGTGCAATGCAAGGCACGAACAGAAAACTCTACCAAGAACTATCTAATAAATTTAATATTGATATAGTAGCGTCGGGTGGGGTTTCAACTCTTGACGATATAAAGGCGCTTAAAGATTTAGGTCTTTACGGTGCAATTATAGGAAAGGCGTATTATATTGGAGCAATAAACTTAGGCGAGGCGTTGGAGGTTGCAAAATGATAACAAAAAGAATAATTCCCTGCCTTGACGTAAAGGACGGAAGAGTAGTTAAAGGCGTTAACTTTTTAGGCGTCAGCGACGTGTCTTCTCCTATAACTTTAGGTAAGTATTATAGCGAGTGTGGTGCTGACGAACTTGTCTTTTACGACATAACTGCAAGTAGCGACGGAAGAAAACTATTTACCGAGATTTTAACCGAGGTTGCTAAAAACGTATTTATTCCGTTAACGGTAGGCGGTGGTATAAACACGGTTGACGACTTTGATAGGGTTTTAAAGTGCGGTGCAGACAAGGTTAGCGTTAATTCAGGTGCTATTAAAAACCCTTCGCTTATAAAAGAAGCGGCACTTAAATACGGCGACCAATGCGTAGTTATTTCTGCCGATATAAAAAGGGTAGACGGCAAGTTTACCGTCTTTGCTAAAGGTGGTAGAGAAAACACGGGATTAGAAGCAATTTCTTGGATAAAGCGTTGTGTATCTTTAGGAGCAGGCGAAGTAGTCGTTAACTCTATTGATACCGATGGTGTTAAAAAAGGCTTTGATATAGAACTGTTAAAGGAAGTTTGTAGTGCAGTAAACGTTCCCGTTATAGCGTCAGGCGGAGCGGGCTCAGTAGAGCACTTTATAGACTTGTTTAAAGAAATACCTGATATTGACGCAGGCTTAGCAGCATCTATTTTCCATTTTGGAGAAGTTAAGATTAAAGACTTAAAAAATGAACTTAAAAGAAACGGCATATTAGTTCGTTAAGGAGTAATTATGGTAGAAATTAAAGATTTAAAATTTGATAAAGACGGTTTAATTCCAGCAATCGTAGTAGATGCTTATAGTAAAAAAGTTTTAACTTTGGCGTATATGAATAAAGAAAGTTTACAAATTACTTTAGAAAAGGGAAAAACTTGTTTTTGGAGTAGAAGTAGACAAGAATTGTGGCTTAAAGGCGAAACTAGTGGCAACTATCAAAACGTAGTTTCAATTACTGCCGACTGCGATAAAGACGCTTTAGTTGTATTAGTAGAAAAAGAAGGTCCTGCTTGCCACCTTGGAACGGACTCTTGCTTTAACGATAAACTCTATATCGCCGAAGATAAAAACGAGTTTTCTTTTGACGGCTTATACGAACTTTTACAAGGCAGAAAAACTAATTTACCTGAAGGCTCTTACACTACTTACCTTTTTCAAAAGGGATTAGATAAAATTCTTAAAAAAGTAGGCGAAGAGTGTACCGAAGTTATAATAGGTGCTAAAAATAGCGACAAAAAGGAAACTATTTACGAAATTGCAGACCTTGCGTATCACGTAATGGTGCTTATGGTAGAAATGGGAATTACTGTTGACGACGTTAGAAAAGAACTTTCTTCACGTCACGTTATAGACCATAAAGTTAAACAAGAAAAAATGACAAAATAAAATTTTTATAATAAAGAAGGCGAGAACGAATTCTCGCCTTCTTTATATATATTGGGGGGTAGGAATTATTTTTTTATATTATTTAAAAGTTTTTTTCTATCTTTATTATCAGCAACGCCTGAAAGTATTGATGCACTTACGAATACTATTGCCGAAATAATTAGTGTTGGAGAAAGTGTATCATAACTAAATAAAACAGAAAATACCGTAGTCACAACTGCCGAAACAGGGGTAATTACTGCAACGACTGATGCGTCAATATATTTCATACAACTTGTTCTTAATATCCAGCAAAGCGTATTTGAAAATAAAACTAAAAGGGCAAGTGCTAAAATAATTTTAAAGTCTAAAGTATATCTTAGCGTTTGCATAGGTGCACCGTTTATAATTATTGCGTTTGTTATAAAAGCCGTTGCAAAGTGGAAAACAACTTGCACCCACATTTGTAGCATTATATATAACGGAGCGTTTAAGCCTTTAGCGTATACGCCTGTTCCCGCTATGTTTACACCGTAAAATATTCCTGATAATGCACAGAGTATTTCACCCATTTTAAACGACGTTTCGCCACCAGATAACGAAATGCCACTTAATAAAAACGTAGCCAAAAGGCATAATAAACTCGCTGTAATAGTTAACAGGCTAGGTTTTTTCTTAGTAAAAATGAAAAGCAAAATAGGAACGCTAACGCAAGAAAGATTTTCTAAAAACGAATACTTTGCAGGAGTGGTGTATTGTAGACCTATTTTTTGTAATAACGATGCAAAGCCAACAAAAAAACCAAACGGTAGTGCAGTTAAAAAATACTTTGCGTTTAATTTTTTAAGGTACGGTATACATATTATTAAAAGTGATATCGCCGAAATGGTGCAGCCTATTGCAGAATACATTGATGGCGAAAAATGAGTAAGTAAATATTTTGAAAATAAAGGTCCTATACCCCAAATAAACACGACTAAAATTAAATATACGTAAGCGATAATAACGTTTTGTTTTTCTGTTCTTTCTTTCATAAAACACCCTATATAAATTATTCTATAAAATAATATCACACTTGTTGACATTTGGGTAGCGAAGGTTTATAATGAGGATGTGAATTTTTTTCACAACGGTAGGAGTTATGGAGACTTCAAAAATTAAAGCATTATTATCGGCAATTAAAAATAAAAGTTTATCAAAGGCGGCGGAAGAGTTTGGGTATACTCCGTCAGCCCTTTCACATATTGCCGACTCTTTAGAAGAAGAGTTGGGTGTGACCATATTAAAAAGAACGCCAATGGGCGTAGAATTGACAAAAGAAGGGCAAATAGTTTGCGAAAAATTAGAAAACGTAATTCTTGCTGAAAAGGAACTTTTTTCTACAATATCTAACTTGTCGTTAAACGACGAAGTTGAAATACGTATAGGAACGTATTCTAGTATTGCTCAGTACGTTTTACCTGAACTACTTAAAAGTTTTAAAAAAGACTATCCGCAAACAAAAGTCACCATAAAGGTAGGCAACAATTTAAAGTTGTGGCTTGAAGAAGACGTCGCCGATATAGTTTTTTGTGACGAAGCGCCACAAGGAAAAACAGAGTGGGTACCCTTTATAAAAGACGATTACGTTGCAGTGTTGCCAAGTACTGCGTACGTAAACAAAAAAACAATAAATAAAGAAGAACTTTATAAAAACACTTACGTTTCAATCAACGAAGGAAGGTTAAAAAAATATTTTGACGAAAGCAAGTTTAAAGAAATTTTGAGTTATGATTCAGTTGACGAAAACTCTGTAATCTCAATGGTGAAAGAAGGAATAGGCATAACGGTATTACCGTCTATGCTTGTAAAAAAACCGCCTAAAGGTGTAAAAACTTTAAAGTTAGAGCCTGAAATTTCTAGAACGATAGGCGTGGCGTATAAAACAAGCAAAAAGAGCTCGCCAACAATAAAACAGTTTATAAAACACGTAAAATCATTTGGTATTTGATAGTGATTTTAGGTATAATGCTTTAAATTTTGTTGTTAATATTTAAAGTATAATAAAATGACAAAGAAAATTAATTTAAAAGGAAATAAAAATGAAGAAGATTTTAGAAAAATGGAATAGCATAAGCCTAATTTTTAGAATATTAGGCGGTATTATTTTAGGTACTATAATCGCCCTAATCGCTAGGCTTTGCGATATTACAAAGTATACTAATTGGATAGGAATATTTGGTACGTTGTTTACAGGTGCATTAAAAGCGTTAGCCCCTGTTCTCGTATTCGTTTTAGTATTAAGTTCAATATCAAATGCTAAAAATTCAGTAGGCAAAAACTTTATAGTTGTTATAGTTTTATATTTATTAACAACATTACTTGCATCAATGATATCGGTATTTGCTTCGTTTATATTTAAACTTCAAATACGTTTAGAAAACGTAGATAAAATTACAAACTCTGCACCAAGTTCAGTTGTAGAAGTATTAAAAAATTTATTAACTAATATAGTTTCTAACCCTATATCTGCACTTGCTAACGCTAACTATTTAGGCATATTATTTTGGGCTGTTTTACTTGGTATTGCTTTTAGAGTTGCTAGTGAAAACACTAAAAATTTCTTGCAAGACGTATCAAACGCCGTATCTACTTGCGTTAAATGGGTAATTTCGTTTGCTCCGTTCGGCGTGCTTGGTTTAGTTTATACGGTTGTTGGTGAGTTCGGTTTAACAATTTTTGTAGACTATGGTTTATTAGTATTACTTTTAGTGGGCTGTATGCTTTTCGTGTCGCTCATAGTAAACCCAATTATCGCGTCAATCACTATTGGTCAAAACGCATATCCACTTTTATTTAGATGTTTAAAAGACAGTGGTATCACCGCTTTCTTTACAAGAAGTTCTGCTGCCAATATTCCTGTAAATATGAAACTTTGCGAAAGTTTAGGACTTAATAAAGATATGTATTCGGTATCTATACCGCTTGGTGCAACTATAAATATGGACGGTGCCGCAATAACTATTGCTATCTTGTCGTTAGTGGGTGCTTTCTCTAGCGGTGTAGAAGTTAGTTTAGCCCAAGCGATAATTTTATCGCTCTTAGCAACCGTAGCGGCGTGTGGCGCGTCAGGCGTTGCGGGTGGCTCATTACTCTTAATACCACTTGCTTGTTCACTCTTAGGCGTATCGCAAGACGTTGCTATGCAAATGGTAGGCGTTGGGTTTATCATAGGCGTTATTCAAGACTCTTTAGAAACTGCGCTCAATTCTTCAGGAGACGTATTGTTTGCTGCTAGTGCGGAGTTTAGAGAGTGGAAAAAACAAGGTAAGGAAATAAATTTTTCTAAAAAATCAAACTAAAAAACGTAAAATAAACGCCTACTCATATCGTAGGCGTTTATTTGTAAGTTGACATTATTTTAAAGAAATTATATAATTGCTTTAAATTAGACATAATTAAATTAAGGTGACAATATGAAAAAAACTTTTGTGACGACTTTACCTGATAGCGTTGGTGCGTTTTTAAGGGCGGCGGAAATAGCGGCGGAACTAAATCTTAACGTGACAAGGGTTAGTTATAATAAGTCTATTGACGTGCATACGGCGTTTATTCAAGTAGAAGGCGAAGAAGAAAAACTTATTAAACTTGAAAGCGAACTTAATAAAATAGGCTATATTGCCGACACCAATAATAGCAAAAAGGTGATTTTATTAGAGTTTAGATTAGAAAATAAGCCAGGTCAATTAAGCATTGTTTTAAATTTAATAAAAGAGTATAATTTTAGCATTTCGTATATTACCCTAGACACAAACGGCGATTATAAACCATTAAAAATAGGGATATTCGTTGATAATGAAAATAACTTCTTTAAATTCTTAGTGAGTGCAAAAGAAATTTGCCCCGTTGAAATTATAAAGTATGACAGTACTGAAGTTTCTTATGATAACGAAGCCTTTTATAGCAACTACGTAGACGAACTTGCTAAAAATTTAAGTTTGCCTATGGAATTAAAGTCAAAACTTGCCGTTAATTTAAATAGGGTAATGCAACTACTAGAAGATAGGAATTTACCAGCAAAAACCACCTTTGAAAGTATGGCTAAGTGCGCTTCGCATATAGCGAACTATAAAGGCGAAAATTTTAACCCTAGAATTTCTACCTATTTAATAAACACCGATTACGAAATAATCTCAATAGAACCGCCAAGTGGCAGTAATACCTACGTTATAAAATATAAGGGCGACTATTTGTTTATAGATACGGGCTATTCGCTATACAAAAACGAAATGTTAAAAATTTTTAAAAGTTTAGATATAGACTTTGAAAACATTAAAAAAAGGGCAATAATAACTCATGCCGACTTTGACCACGCAGGGCTACTTTACCTTTTTGACGAAATTTACGCTAGCGACAAAACTAAAGAGTGTTTTACGTTAGAGTGGCAAAATAAAAAAGGTTTTAGAGAGCAAAACCCTATGCACTTACCGTATATTAGAACGGCAAAAATTTTAACTAGATACGTATCCCCAAATCCAGACAAAATAATAGAAATTGCGCACTATGACGATAACCAAGATGCGGTACTTTATTATTCGGCTAATTTTATGTTTAAAGATACTTATTTTGATATATACTGCGGTCAAGGTGGACACCTAAAGGGCGAAATAATGATAGTAGACAATAAAAACAAAATAATATTTCCAGGCGATATTTTTGTTAACTTAAAAGACTACACCTTTGAGCAAGGCGAATATAATAAGTACGCTCAAATATTTATGTCGTCAGTTGATACTATTCCACCGCTAGCAAAATTAGAACGCCAAACAATGCTCAAAATGCTATCAAAAGGCAAATGGCTAATTTTCGGTGGCCACGGCAGAGTTAAAGAGTTAATAGTTGAATAAAAAACACCCCACGGCAACTGCCGTGGGGCTTAATTTTTTAATGTCCTAAATTGCTATTATAGTATAGGTTGATTCTACGTTTAATAGAGTTGTTATAATTTGCTAGGGTAAGAGTTTTGTTTAGTGCAGTTAACTCTTTGTTAAATGAAGAAAGTTTTTCTATTGCAGAGCAGTCAACTCTACTAACGTTAGTAAAGTCAACTATAATTTCGTCGGTAGATAAGTCTTTTAGCATTGTAGTTATTAATTTGTTAACAGTTATAAAGTAAAGTGAGCCGTCAAGTTCGTATTTTATACTTTCGTTATCGTGTACTTTATTTATTTTTAAACCAATTTTTATATTTAAAGCGTTTATTATAAGAGTTAATACTAAACCACCTATAACGCCGTATGTAAGGTCAAAAAATACAGTTAAAAGCATTGTCACGTATAAAATCAAAACGTCTCTAACTCCAAACTTACTCATTTTAATAAAGAGTTTAGGATTGCAAATATTGATAGAAACGTTTATTAAAACTGCCGCTAAAGCACAAAGTGGAATATACTTAATAACGTCCATTATAACAAAATACATTATAAGCATAAAAAGTGCGTGGAATATTCCTGCAAGTGATGACTTAGCGCCACTTTTAATATTTGCCGACGTTCTTGCAATAGCACCAGTTGCAGGTAAGCCGCCCAAAAGCGACGATGCTACGTTAGCCACGCCTTGACCTAAAAGTTCTTGATTAAAATTACTTTTTTGCTTGCTCATACCGTCTGCAACGGTTGCGGAAAGCAAACTTTCTAAAGCGCCTAAAAAGGCTATTACGATACTAGGTACTATTAAACTTAAAACTTTTACGTTTTTAACGTTTGAAAAGTTAATAAGGTTAAAAGTTGCAGTTATATTGCCACTTATATCGCCAATAGTTTTTACGCCAAAATTTTGCCCACCGACAAGTATATTTACAAAGGTGAATAAAACTATTGCTAAAAATTGTGACGGTAATTTTTTACTGATAAGCGGAATTAAATAGATTGCTGCTAAAGTTCCAAGACCAATTAAGAAAGTCGCTAAGTTAAATGAAGAAATAGCACCTACGTAGGCTATTATTTTTTCAACAAAGTCAACACCCGTAGCGCTAAATCCAAAAAAGTCTTTAAACTGAGAAACAAGTAAGGTTATTCCTATACCAGTTGTAAAGCCAACTACTATTGGGTAAGGTATAAATTTAACTAAACTACCACACTTTAAAAAGCCTAAAACTAAAAGCAATAAACCTGCTATTATAGTTGCAATTTGTAGACCGATAAGCCCGATAGACGGGTCGTTTAAATACCCGTAAATAATTACTACAAACGCAGCAGTAGGTCCGCCAATTTGAAATCTACTACCACCGAAAAAGGATACGAAAAATCCTGCTACTATTGCAGTTATTATGCCCATTTGAATACCGCTGCCAACACCGTCTGGTACAGACTGCATACCAAGTGCGATAGATAGTGGCATAGCGATTATAGCAACTAATAAACCGCTTAGTAAATCGTTAATTAAGTATTTTGACTTATAACCTTTTAAACTTCTCAATAATTCCATAGTAAAACCTGCTTAAATAATTATTAAACTGAATAATAATATACACTTCGCAAATGGTTTTGTCTACTATTTTAACTATTTGTCCCCTTAAATTGATAAAAAAGGGCATAATATGCGGTTATACTACGTATAATATCATACTTTTTTATTAAAATTGTTGACATTTTATTTCAATTATGTTAAATTTAGTTAGAAGGAGCGTTTTATGTTTTGCAATAAATATAGTACGGATATGTTTTTATCTAAATGTAATTCAGAAAAAATTGTAAAATTCATAAAGTGTATGATGTCGGTACTTAAAAAGGTGCTTGACTTTTTTGTCTTTGCTCTCTTTTTAATTATAGGTAATGCTTTACTTAATTTTATTGCTCCATTTTTATTAAAGTCAAATCTTTTTGCGGAAACACAACTTTTAAGTTTTGCGCCACAAGAAGCATTAGTATATGCTTTTTTATCGCACGTGCTTGTAAAGTTTACCTTAAAACTTTGCTTTATTTTCGTATGTGCTAAGGTTTTAATTTTATTAGTTAAATTTTTCGTATACGGTTTTGTAAACAGTAAAGAAAATATTGAGAATAATGGTTTCGCCATCGTTAATTACGACGGCGTTGTTTGCTATAAGTCAAAAGTTCAATTTTTAAATTAAATATTTTTAATTGTCCCTATAAGTATAATAGGCTTTTTTGTGTATACTAGTAGTATATGCGTTTTGGCGTTATTTTTTTGATAGGGATATTTTTATGCCGATATTAACACTCTATTATTGTTAATATCTTTTTTATTATTATAGGAGTTGGCTGTAAATAATTTTACAGAAGAAGGAAGTATGACGGGTTATATACTATTAGGGCTAACCGTTTTAGTCGGTATAGCGTTCAATTTAATATCAAGGCTAATATCTAAAAAGACGGTATCTTTTAAAGGTAAAGAGAAAAATGCTAAAACTCTTCTTTTACAAGGCTTATCAATACTACTTTTTTTCTTATACCTACCACACTTATTCTCTAACGAAGTTATTTCACATAAAGTAGGTTTACAAGATTGGTTTTTTGCTCCTAATCAAATTATATGGCTAATGATTTTAAAATGGCTTATATATTTGACAACGGCAGTATCTATAATGACCCCGTTTTTCGGCAAAAAAGAGCCCGTTTACTATTCTATATTCATAACTCCAATAGCAGTAATTTTAAACGCGGTATTCTTTGAGCAAATAGTTATGACTATAACAGGCGAAACGATAATAACAAAACAAATTATCATTTACGCACTTAATATGTTAGTTATAGGCGTTATTAGCATTGATAGAATTATTGACTTTATTTGCGAAAAAGACTTTTTTAAGTTATATATTAAAATTTTAAAGGGCTACGGATACTTTTTAACTTACCTTTTTGCCTTTATGCCAGTTTACTTTTTACAAGTACTTTTTGGCGAAAGGGAAATGGTGACGAAAAGTTTTAGCGTAATTCATAGAGTATACGTGTATGCGGCGTTTATTATTCCTGCGTTAGCGTATATTTGCTTAAAAAATAAAACAAAAGAAGAAAAACGTCACTTTTTAATAATGCTTTCACTTAGCGGCTTTATGCAATACTTCGTGTATCATACGCATAGGTCGGGTTTAGGTTCTTGGCCACTCCACCTATGTAATACCGCAATAGTTATAATGCTATTCGTTTACGTATTTAATATAGAAAGTGCTTTCTACTTTACTTACTTTGTAAACGTACCGGGCGCGTTCTTTGCAATAATTTTACCAAATACTGAAAGCGCTTTTACGACTGCGGGAACTACCGTCTTTTGGTTTAACCACTGGTATGCCTTCTTCTTGCCAATTCTTGGCGTAGCGTTAGGAATATTTAAAAAACCAAGTTTTAATATGATAAAAAAGGCGATACCCGCCTTTGCC
>JAZRNF010000026.1:0-29587 GCA_045648085.1 Christensenellaceae bacterium
CAACTCGTCACTACGCACACGTTGACTGCCCAGGTCACGCCGACTACGTTAAAAACATGATTACCGGCGCTGCTCAAATGGACGGTGCAATCCTTGTTTGTGCTGCTACAGACGGCCCAATGCCTCAAACTAGAGAACACATCCTTCTTGGTAGACAAGTAGGCGTTCCTTACATCGTAGTATTCTTAAACAAATGCGACCAAGTACACGACGAAGAACTTCTTGAACTCGTAGAAATGGAAGTTAGAGAACTTCTTTCTGAATACGGCTTCCCTGGCGACGATACTCCTATCGTTAAAGGTTCTGCTCTTAAAGCTCTTGAATTTGCATCTAACACTGATGACGCTGCTGCTGTTGCTGCTGCACCTGAATGTAAATGTATTTTCGAACTTATGGACGCTGTTGACAGCTACATCCCAACTCCAGAACGTGAATCAAGCAAACCATTCCTTCTTCCTGTAGAAGACGTATTCACTATCTCTGGTCGTGGTACAGTTGCTACTGGTAGAGTAGAAAGAGGTATCGCTAAAGTTGGTGACCCTGTTGATATCGTTGGTATTAAGAAAGAAAAAATGACTTCAGTTATTACTGGTCTTGAAATGTTCAGAAAATCTCTTGATGAAGCATACGCTGGTGACAACGTTGGTGCACTTTTAAGAGGTATTGATAGAACTCAAATTGAAAGAGGTCAAGTTATTTGTAAACCAGGTTCAATTCAACCACACACTGAATTCAGCGGTCAAGTTTACGTATTAACTAAAGAAGAAGGTGGTAGACATACTCCATTCTTCAACAACTATCGTCCACAATTCTATTTCAGAACAACTGACGTTACTGGAACTATTAAACTCCCAGTAGGCGTTGAAATGGTTATGCCAGGCGTCCACGTAACTATTGTCGTTACACTCATCACTCCAGTTGCTATGGAAGACGGTCTCCGTTTCGCTATCCGTGAAGGTGGTAGAACTGTTGGTTCAGGCGTTGTATCTAGCATTATTAAATAATTCTAGTAAAAAACAAATTTAAAAGGTTGAGATTTCTCAACCTTTTTTATTTTTCCTTTCAAGCCTTGACTTAATTGCAGTTATATATTAAAATATATAATAAAGAATTTTTATAAGGTAAAGTATGCGAATTTTAGGAATAGACCCAGGTTTGGCAACGGTAGGTTGGGGGATAATTGACGATATAAACGGAAAACAAAAACCCGTAGCGTTTGGCGTAATTTTAACGCCAAAGGAAGATAAATTACCCGATAGACTACTTATGATAGAAAACGACTTAAAGAGCCTTATAGCCAAGTTTGAGCCTGACGAGATTGCTTTAGAAGAATTATTCTTCAACAATAACCAAAAAACGGCAATAAACGTTGCTCAAGCAAGGGGTGTTATACTTTTAACCTGTAAAAAAGAATGCGGTAAAATGTATGAATATACTCCGCTACAAATAAAGCAAGCGCTTACCGGTTATGGCAGGGCGGAAAAAAGGCAAATTCAAGAAATGACTAGAACTTTTCTTAATTTACCAAAAATTCCTAAGCCAGACGATGCTGCCGATGCGTTGGCAGTAGCGCTCACTCACGCACACACTAATAGATTAAGCGGTGCGTTTAAAATTCGTTAACAAGGTGTATTATGATAGGTTATTTACAAGGTAAAGTTTTATCACACGGCGATGGTACCGTACTATTAGAAACGGGTGGAGTTGGTTATGAAGTCACTTGCTCTGCTTCCGCATTTGAAGTTTTAGTAATGCAAGGCAAAGGTGCAATTTATACCTACCTTAACGTACGTGAAGACGGTTTTTATTTGTACGGCTTTATTTCTTTAGAAGAAAAGAGTATGTTTTTAAAACTTATAACCGTATCGGGCGTAGGTCCAAAAATGGCAATAGGAATTCTTTCGGCTATGCCACTTACCGACCTAGCGTTCATAATTGCGTCTAGTGATAGTAAGGCCCTTTCTAAAGTTAAGGGCGTTGGCAAAAAAACTGCCGAGCGTATTATTTTAGAACTTAGGGAAAACATTTCTTCTCTTGACTTGCCTGAAGGTACGCCTGCTACTAAAAAGCAGCAAACCGTATCTTCTCCTGAAACTGACGATGCAGTTATTGCTCTACTTAGTTTAGGTTTTTCTAGGGCTGAAAGTGAAAAAGCCGTTAAATTTGCTAAAGAAAAGGGTGCAGATACTATTGAAAGTATTATAACCGTAGCCCTTCAATCCATAAAATAAGGTGAAGTATGATAGACGAACAAGATATATTTGGCACAGAGTTTGGTGCCGAAGAAGAAAGAATTTTAGACACTTCTAGAACTGAATACGATGAAGTTGAAAATATACTTCGCCCAAAGTCAATGGAAGGCTACGTTGGTCAAGAAAAGGTTAAAGATAACTTAACCGTATTTATGAAAGCCGCTAAAATGCGTGGCGAAGCGTTAGACCACGTTTTACTTTACGGCCCACCGGGTCTTGGTAAAACTACGTTAGCGCACATTATTGCTGCCGAAATGGGCTCTTCAATTAAAGTCACTTCAGGCCCGTCTATTGAAAAGGCAGGTGACCTTGCTGCAATACTTACCAACCTAAATGAAGGCGACGTGTTGTTTATTGACGAAATTCATAGGCTTAATCATAACATTGAAGAAATATTATATCCTGCTATGGAAGATTTTTCTTTAGACTTTATTATTGGTAAAGGTCCGTCTGCAAGAAGCGTTCAAATTCCACTTAAAAAATTCACGCTTATCGGTGCTACGACAAAAGCAGGTATGCTTTCGTCACCACTTCGTGATAGGTTTGGCGTAATGCTAAGGCTTGAACTTTATTCTCCTAGCGAACTATCTGAAATTGCAACTCGCTCCGCAAACACTTTAGGTACTCAAATTGATAAAAGTGCGTCTGATGAAATTGCTAAGAGAAGTAGAGGTACTCCAAGAATAGTAAATAGGCTCTTAAAAAGGGTAAGAGATTTCTCGGCGGTACTAGGCCACGATACTGTTTTAGAAGGCGATGCAAAACTTGCTCTTTCAAGGTTAGAAATAGACGACCTTGGGCTTGATAGCATTGATAGAGCATTGCTTTTATCAATGATAGAAAAGTTTAACGGCGGTCCTGTCGGTCTTGATACTTTAGCCGCTACTATAAACGAAGATGCTAATACTTTAGAAGACGTTTACGAGCCTTATTTATTACAATTAGGTTTTATATCAAGAACTACTCGTGGTAGAGTTTGTCAAAAAAAGGCTTACGACCATTTGGGAATAAAATATCCCGCTCTAAAAGAAGCCCAACTCAATATGTTTAGCGAGGAAGAGTAATAATATGCTAAAAACTAGTGACTTTTATTATGATTTACCCGAAGAACTTATTGCGCAAACACCTGTTTATCCAAGAGATAGTTCAAGGCTTTTAATTTTTAATAGAGAAAAAGACAGTTTAACCGATGCTCACTTTAAAGATATTTTAAACATATTTAATAAAGGCGATTTATTAGTTATTAACGACACTAAGGTTTTGCCTGCACGTATGTTTGCATATACCGAGCATGGTGGAAAAATAGAAATTTTACTTTTAAAACGTATCAACTTAACCGATTGGGAAGTAATGGTAAAACCGGGTAAAAAAGCCAAAGAAGGCATTTTGCTTACTATAAATAGCGAACTTAGTTTAACCGTTTTATCAAGAACTGAAAGTGGCGGAAGGATAGTAAGGTTTCATTTTGAAGGAATTTTTGAAGATATAATTTCAAGAGTAGGCGAAATGCCACTCCCACCATATATACGTGAAAAATTAAAAGACCAAGACAGGTATCAAACTGTATACGCTAAAAATTTAGGTAGTTCAGCCGCTCCAACAGCGGGCTTACACTTTACAAACGAACTTATTACGGCTTTAAAAGAAAAGGGTGTACAATTTGCAACCGTTGAATTAAAAGTGGGTCTAGGCACGTTTAGGCCTGTTAAAGTTGATAATTTAGAAGAACACCAAATGCACTCTGAGTGGTATGAAATTACTAAAGAAAATGCCGACCTTATAAACTCAGCAAAAAAAGAAGGTAGAAGAATAATTGCCGTAGGTACGACATCAGTTAGAACGTTAGAAACTGTTGCTGATGAAAACGGCTTTGTAAAACCACAAAGTGGCGATACTAGTATTTTCCTTTACCCACCTTATAAGTTTAAGTGTATAGACGGTTTAATTACCAATTTTCACTTGCCAGAGTCAACCCTGATAATGTTAGTGTCTTGCTTAGCGTCTCGTGAAAAAATCTTAGAAGTATACAAGTACGCTGTAGATAATAAGTATAGGTTTTTTTCCTTTGGCGACGCAATGCTAATCTTATAACCTTTGCATCTCTGCGTTACTGCTTCGGCTTTTGACTTCAATGACTAAAAAGGTCTATCTCGTCCGCTAAACTTATTGAGCCTTGACCTGCTCGCTTCTAATACTAGCGTTTCTACAATTAAACAATTTCTAACAATTAAAAACTTCCAATTTATGAAGACACACGACGTTATCGTGAAACAGGAGATTTATGGAAAAGTTTTACTATGAAGTTATAAAACAAGATAAAAAGACGGGAGCGCGTGCCGGTATTTTACATACTCCGCACGGCGATATTAAAACGCCCGTATATATGCCAGTTGGCACTCAAGCAACGGTAAAGGGTGTATATCCTAAAGACCTTGACGATGCGGGTGCTCAAATAATTTTAGCAAACACCTACCACTTATACATGCGCCCAGGTGACGACATTGTAAAAAGAGCAGGTGGGCTTCACAAGTTTATGAATTATCATAAACCAATACTAACTGATAGTGGTGGGTTTCAAGTTTTTTCGCTTGCAAAACTTAACGATATTAAAGACGACGGCGTCACTTTCCAGTCAAACGTTGACGGCTCTAAGCATTTTATAACACCTGAAAAGGCGATAGAAATAGAAAATAATTTAGGTGCTGATATCATAATGGCTTTTGACCAATGCACTCCGCCAAACGTCACATTTAATGAAGCCAAAAAGGCTATGACAAGAACTTTAGATTGGTTAGACAGGTGCTATAATTATCATAAAAAAGAAGACCAAGCCTTATTTCCAATCGTTCAAGGTAATATGTTTAAAGACCTTAGAATTACAAGTTTAAAAGAGACTATTCCATACGCTAAATACGGTATAGGAATAGGCGGTCTCTCCGTAGGAGAGCCTAAGCCTGTAATGTACGAAATGTTAGACGCTATGTATCCACATTATCCAACTAATATTCCAAGGTATTTAATGGGCGTTGGAAGCCCAGATTGCTTAGTTGAAGGCGTTAAGCGTGGTATAGATATGTTTGACTGCGTGTTAGCAACTAGAATTGCTAGAAACGGCACTGCTATGACTAGTCAAGGCAAGGTAGTAGTTAGAAACGGAAAGTATAAAGACGACTTTACTCCGCTTGATAGTGAGTGTAATTGTTATTGTTGTAAAAACTATTCAAAGGCGTATTTAAGGCATATGATAAACGTTAACGAAATGATGGGCGGTATGCTTTTAAGTTTACATAATATTACTTTCTTAACTAACTTAATGTCTAATATGAGAGATGCAATTATTGGCGATTATTTTGACGATTTTTGTAAAGAGTTTTATGAAAAGTACAAAAGTTAAAATATAATAGTGTTGACAATTAGTGATAAAATTGTTAAAATATAAATAGTATAAAATGTATATTAAGGAGATTAAAAAATGTTAATAAATTTATTGGCAGGTTCTGGCGACAACACAATGTTGATATTTGTACTTATCATTGTAGCAATGTTTGTTGTTATGGGTGTTGTAAATAATAAACAACGTAAAAAACAAATGGCAGAAGAGCAAAAAAAGAAAGATAGTTTGTGCGTTGGTACTAAAGTTATCACTATCGGTGGTATCGTTGGTAAAGTCGTTAAAGTTGATAATAAGAAAAGCACTTTCGTTTTAGAAACTGAGGGCACTAAAATCAACTTTGATAAAAGGGCAATTTACCAAATGGAATTACCTGAAAGTGTTAAAAAGGTTGATAAGGAGCCGGTAGAAGAAGTTGCTCATGTAGTTGACGCTCCACAAACTGAAGAAGTTAAAACTACCGCTAAAAAACCAACTCAAAAAAAGACTGCTACTAAAAAGACTGCTAAACCTGAAACAGAAGAAAAGGTTGAAGAAGTTAAAGAAGAAAAAGACGTTTAATTTCGTTATTAAATCAAATTCCCCCGCATAAGATAGTGTGGGGGTTTTTTATGTTCAAAAGCGGTAATTATTTTGTAAATTTACTAAAAGGTATATTGTTTTCTCTTATCTTTACAATGACTGCAATACTATTGTTTGCGCTTGTATTAAAAGTGTTTTCGCTTGGTGACGGAGTTGTTAAGCCTGTAAACTATTTAATAAAGTCAATAGCCGTGTTTTTAGGTGCGTTTTTGTCGGTAAATAAAAATAAAGGGATAATAAAGGGTTTTATTGCAGGCGTTGTAATAGTTATTATAACTTTTTTAGTTTTTGCATTAATTTCTTCAACTATAAAGTTTAACGTTTTTTTAATATGGGAAATATTATTAGGCGGAGCAATAGGCGCTATTGCAGGTATAACTAAAGTAAACAAAAAATAAGTTGTCTTAAAATGCCTTTAAATTTGCTCATTTTTATAATTATTATAAAAAATAATAGGAAAAATGCTATTTTTTATTGACTAAAATCAAGTTTACATTTATAATAATTAAGTGTAATGGTATAATTGGGCGCATAGTATTTAATATGTGCATTACCATATAAACAGGAGGCAATAATGAGCAAGAAAAAATCCAGTATTATACTTGCAATAATAGTGTTCTTTACGGCTATACTTGCCGTATTAGATTTTGCGTCTTTTAAAATTCCTGGCATTGCAAACGGAACTAAAAGATACAATTCTATTGCAAGCACTATTGGTTTAGGTATTGACCTTGAGGGCGGTTATTACGCAGTATTAACACCTAAGGCTGCTGAAGGCTATGATGAAGAAGATGGTGAAGATTTATTTGATAGCGCTGTTGATATTTTAAGAACACGTCTTGACAATAAAGGCTTTACTGAAGCAACTATTACTATCCAAGGCGTAGGCGATGATAGAGAAATTAGAGTAGAAGTTCCTGAAATTGATAATCCTGAAGAAGTTTTAAAGATTATAGGTTCATCTGGTGAACTTACTTTTGAAGATGAGTCTGGTACTAAATATTTGACGGGTTCTGACATTAAGGATTGTCAAGGCGGTTATGATAACGACGGTAATCCTATCGTTCACCTTGAGTTTACTCCAGAAGGTGTCACAAAATTCTCTAACGCTACCTTAAAACTTACAGGTCAAGTAATGTACATTAAACTTGGTGGAGAGATTATTTCTCAACCAACTGTTAACGAACAAATTACTAACACGTCTGCACAAATTACAGGTCTTAGTTCTTTTGAAGAAGCAGAAAGTATTGCTGCAGTTATCAAAGCGGGCAGATTACCACTTGAGTTTGAAGTTGGCGAAGCAAATAGAATTAGTGCAACGCTTGGTGAAAACGCATTAAAGGCTAGCGTTATCGCAGGTGCTATTGCCATAATAATCATTATGGGAATATTACTTTTAAGATATCGTGGCTTAGGTATCGTAGCGGCTTTATCACTTTTAATTTATACATTGATAATGATTTTACTTTTAGCAATCGTTCCTTGGGTACAACTTACTCTTCCAGGTATTGCAGGTATCATTTTATCAATAGGTATGGCAGTAGACGGCAACGTTATTATCTTTGAAAGAATAAGGGAAGAATATGCGTCTGGTAAAACTGTTGTATCGGCAATTAAAGCAGGTTTCAAAAGAGCGTTCATTACTATTTTAGATAGTAACGTGACTACTATATTTGCAGCAATCGTTCTTTGGATTTTATGTCCAGGTTCAATTAAAGGTTTTGCTATCACGTTATTTATCGGTGTATTGTTATCAATGATTACTGCAATAGCAATAACAAACGGGTTATTAAGACTTATGGTTGCTCTTCCATCTAACAAATCTAAATTTTTCAATCTTAAAAAAGACGTTGTAGATGACGATGATGCTGAATTTTTGAATACTAAAAAGGAGGCTACTGAAGATGAAAAAATTTAATAACTTAAAAGTTGTTGAAAAGTTTAAATATTTTGTTATTGTTCCAGTAGCAATTTTATTGACGGCAATAATCTTATTGTTCACAATAGGTGCAAATATCGGTATAGATTTTGCAGGTGGTGCAATCGTTAAGTTTGACGTTGGCGGTTATATTACAGTAGACGGACAAGCAAAGGAAGACGTTAAAAATATTATTATTGACGAAGTTGAATCAAAGGGCTTTAAAGTTTCTCAAGAACGTTGGTCAGGTGACGACAATAACGTATTAGAACTTGGCTTATCTTTAGAACTTGATGGTAATAAGATTGACGTTAACGACGTTGAAGAACAAGAAGAATTTAGAACGAGAATTGAAGGCTCGGCTGAAAATCCTAACAGCGGTTTACAAAACGCTATTGAGAACGCAGTTTTAGCATATAACGCTCAAATTGAAGAAGTGACAATGGAATTCAACTTTGTTGGTGCATCTGCTTCTAAACTTTTGAAAAACGCTATATGGGCTACGGTAGTTGCGGTAATAGTAATGCTCATTTACATTATTATTAGATTTACCTTATCTTCAGGTTTATCTGCTGTAATTTGTTTATTACACGACGTGCTTATAATGATAGCGTTAACAACTATATTTAGAATTCAAATTAACACTACGTTTATTGCTGCGGTAATAACAATCGTAGGTTATTCTATCAACGCTACAATCGTTCTTTTTGATAGGGTAAGAGAAGTTAAGAAACTTGCTTCTATGAAAGATAAAACCAACGAAGAAATTGCAAATAAGGCTGTCGGCGATACTTTAAGTAGAAGTATACTTACTACTATTACAACACTTGCCGCAATAGTTGTTCTTTCAGTTATTTGTGCTATTTTAGGTATTACGGCTATGCAAGAGTTTGCTCTTCCTATCGTATTTGGTTTAATTGCGGGAACTTATTCATCAATACTCCTTGCTCCGTCATCTTGGGTATTACTTAATAAGTTAGGTAAAAAAATTAAAAAAGGTAAAAAAGCATAAAATTTTTTAAAAGACGGGGTTTCCCGTCTTTTTGCGTTTAATAAAGTTAGGTTTAAAACGTAGACGTGCTTATAGTAATTGGTCATAGTTGCGTTATAGCCTAAAATTGATAATATGAAAATTGTTGAAAAAGTTTTTACAAATGAACAACTTAATATTATAAACGACTTATCTAAAAAGTTTGGTATAACCGAACTTACCCTTAAGATTTTATACAGTAGGGGCTATACTGATAAAGAAAGTATTGAAAGGTTTTTAAATCCTAGTAAAGATAACTTTATTTCTCCATACTCGTTAAGTGGAATGACTGAGGCGGTAAAGAGAATAACTTATGCTAGAGATAATAATGAAACGGTAGTTGTTTACGGCGACTATGATGCCGACGGTATTTGCGCTACTACCATATTATGTAAAGCGTTAAAGATTTTTGGTATTGAAGCGTATACCGTCATACCTGAAAGGGAAAACGGCTACGGTCTTTCTGAAAGTGTAATTAACGAAGTTATAGATAGTTATTTTCCCGATTTAATCATAACGGTTGACTGTGGTATAAGTGCTAAAAACGAAGTTGAATACCTTAAAGATTTGGGGGTAGACGTTATTGTCACCGACCACCACGAAGTGCCTGAAGAACTCCCTGATTGTACGGTTATAAACTGTAAACTAAAAAATCAAGAATATTCTTTTGAAGGGCTTTGTGGCGCAGGCGTTGCATATAAACTAAGTTATGCGCTAATTGGGGAAGACGCTAATAAGTTTTTAGATTTAGTTAGTATAGCAACCGTTGCCGACAGTATGCCACTTATTGGCGAGAATAGAGATATTGTAAAAGTCGGCTTAGATATTATTAAAAACGGAGAGTCAGACAAGCCTTTAAAGACCTTGCTTAATTTATCGTCTATTAAGGAAATAACTGCTACGTCGCTAGGCTATTCCGTTGCTCCTAGAATAAACGCCGCAGGAAGAATGGGCGATGCTTATTCTTGCTTAAAACTCTTTTTAAGTAGCGACGATAACGAGATTGAAAATCTTTCAAATAAACTATTATCGTATAACGTAAATAGGCAAGCCGAGTGTGAAAAACTTTATGAAGAAGTTAAAGAAAGGCTTAAAACAAAAGGCATTTATAAAAACGTAATAGTGCTTGTTGGTGAAGATTGGATGTCGGGTTTAGTTGGTATAGTTGCATCTAAAATTGCCGATGAATACTATATGCCCACAATCTTATTTGCTAAAAGTGGCGACGGGTATCACGGCTCTGCAAGAACTATTGAAGGAATAAATATCTATAACGCCATATCTAGTTGCGAAGATTATATAGTTAACTTCGGCGGTCATTCACAGGCTGCGGGCGTTACGATTTTAAAAGATAACGTTGAAAATTTTGCCAATAAACTTAGCGAGTATATATCTAATAATTACGATGAAAGCGTATTTGAAAGAACGCTAGTTGTTGACGGTACTTTAGATAACGGTATATCTTTTAAAACTGCAAAAGAACTTGCAAGATTAGAGCCTTGTGGTATAGCGAACAAAAAGCCTATATTTGCAGTCAAAGCAAAAAAATTAAATTTAAACGTTATAAAAAACACTCACTTATCGTTTACCTATAACGGTTTTGACTACATATATTTTAACAGTATTAAAAATTTAGAACTTTTAAACTCTAATACAGAAAAAACGTTGATATACGAGCCTAATTTATCCGTATATAACGGTAGAGAGTATTTAAAAGGCTACGTAAAAAATATAGCCGACGTAAATGAAAATTTAAGTAGCGACAGTTTATATGACGATATAAAATCGGTTACGCAAAACCTGATAAATTTTTTAAATAAAAAACCGTCGTCGTTTGACGTTAACAAAATAAACGTTGATAGATTAGAAGTTGGTAAGGTTTATACCGTTTTAGTTGAAGAAGTAAAAAATGGCAACGTAAGACCGATAGATATATATCTAAAACATCATAGCGACTTTACTTTAGAACAGTTTGTTTTTAGTATAGAAGTATTTAAAGAATTAGGTTTTATAGTTGTAAATGAAAATGTTTATATAAATAAAACTGTAAAAAATCAATTGACAAATTCAAAAATTTATAGAGAACTTGAAAGTTTAAAAAAATAAATTATGATAGATACAAACATTTTAGAAAAGATAAAAAGCATATACACTAGCGAAGAATACGAAATGTTAGAGCGTGCGTATTACTTTAGCAAAGATGCTCATAAAAACCAAAAACGTGCTTCGGGGGAAGATTATTTTACTCACCCTCTTTCCGTTGCTGAAATTTTAATTGGTCTTAGAATGGACTCTAACACTATTGCAGCGGCGTTTTTACACGACGTTTTGGAAGATACGCCGGTATCTGCTAGCGACATTGAAACTAACTTTAATAGCGAAGTTTTAGAACTTGTTGAAGGCGTTACGAAACTTGAAAAAATTGAGTTTAAGTCACAAGAAGAAGAGCAGGCCGAAAATTTTAAAAAGATTTTCGTTTCAATGGCTAAAGACCTTAGAGTTATAATTATCAAACTTGCCGACAGATTACACAATATGCGTTCTTTAAACTTCTTATCTAAAGAGCGTCAACTTCGTATGGCTCACGAAACTTTAGACGTTTTCGCTCCACTTGCAGGCAGGCTTGGTATCTCTAACGTAAAATGCGAACTTGAAGATTTATGTTTAAAATATATAGACCCAGAAGCCTTTGAATATTTAATTGTCAATATAAATTTAAAACTTAGTGAAAGAAAGGCGTTTGTTGCTAAGGTCGTAGACGAACTTAAAGATATTTTAAACGAAAGCAATATAAAAGGTGAAGTTTTTGGCCGTTCAAAGCATTTTTATAGTATTTACAAAAAAATGAAAACTAGGCAAAAACCACTTGACCAAATTTACGATATTACTGCGGTAAGAGTTTTAGTAAATAGCGTTGACGAGTGCTACGAACTTTTAGGTAAAATTCATAAGAGATGGAACCCTATGCCTGGTCGTATAAAAGACTATATCGCTATGCCTAAAGAAAACGCATATCAAAGTTTGCATACAACGGTAGTCACTACTTTCGGTCAAATTTTTGAAATTCAAATAAGAACTTACGAAATGAACAGCGTTGCTGAGTACGGTATCGCTGCGCATTGGCAATATAAAGAAAAAAAAGCGTCTGCTGACTCTTTTGATAAACGTCTTTCTTGGATAAGGGAAGCAATGGAGTGGCAAGGTGGTCTTAACGACAGTAAAGAGTTTCTAGAGTCTATAAAAGACGATATATACAACTCTGAACTTCTAGTCTTTACCCCTAAGGGTAAGGTTATAAGTTTAGCAAGTGGCAGTACTCCTATTGACTTTGCTTATAGAATTCACACCGAAGTAGGACACAAGTGCGTAGGAGTAAAAATCAACGGCAAAATCATGCCTATTTCAACTGTTTTAAACGTTGGCGATATCGTTGAAATTATTACGTCAAACAACAGTAAAGGTCCGTCTTGGGACTGGCTTAAAATAGCAAAGACTAGCGGTGCTAAAGCCAAAATTAAAGCCTTTTATAAAAAGCAAATGGCTGAAGATATGGAAAAACTCGGCAAACAAATGCTTGAGAGCGAGGCAAAAAATAGGGGCTATGGCTTAAACGAAATTTTAACGAAGACCACATTTGAAAGACTGTCTTCTAAACTATCGTTTACGACTGAAGAAGAAATGTTTGCCGCTATTGGTTGCGGTGCGGTGACTGTAAACCAAGTTTTACTTAAACTTATAGATTATCATAAGAGAGAAACTCCGCAAAAGGTTATACACTATCCAACTAGCATAACGTCAAAAGTCGTACACTCAACGGGTGACGTAGCCATTAAAGGCGTTGACGGATTGCTTATAAGGTTTGCTAGGTGTTGCAACCCTGTACCGGGCGATAAGATAGTCGGCTTTGTTTCTAGGGGTAGGGGCGCTATGGTACACCGTGCCGATTGTCCTAATATGAAAAATGAGGACCCTAACAGGCTTTTAGAGGCTAATTGGACGGGCAAAAAGGGTGAAGAGGGTTATACTGTTAACCTTAGAATTCATGCCGACGAGAATAGTTCTTTACTCTCTACCGTATCTAACGGTTGTAAAAAACACAACTTGTTTATATTGGCTATAAATGGTAGAATTGACAACAAAAACCATATTGCAATACTTGATATAACTGTAAAAATTAACAATAAAGAAGATATAGACAATCTTGTTAAAGAACTGAAACTTGACTCTACTATTCGCGAAGTGTTTAGGAATAATAACTAATGAAACTATTAACTTACGTTTTAGGCAGTTTAGGTGTAAACTGCTATGTTTTAGTAAATGAAACAACAAACCGTGCAATAGCCATAGACGTTGGTGGCGACGCTAAATTTTTAATGCTTGAAGAGTTAAAACACGGCTTTAAAATTACCGATATACTTTTAACTCACGGTCATTTTGACCATATTGGTGGGGTTTATGACTTTTATAAAAGGGGCGTAAAGGTGTATATGGGCGAAAAGGAACTAGAGTTTATAAATAACGGTGATTTAAACTTATCGTCCTACTTTGGTAGTCCTATTAAAAGTTTTGAAGCGCAAGGCGTAAAAGATGGCGATACGCTTGTTATAAACGATATAACTATAAAGGTAATAGAGACCCCAGGTCACACTAAAGGCAGTATTTCTTACCTTGTTGAAGATAGTTTATTTTGTGGCGATACTGTATTTAAAGGCAGTTTTGGTAGGGTTGATTTTCCAACTGGCGATACTAAAACTCTTATAAGAACGGCTAAAAAAATATTTGAATTAAAGGGAATAACTTTGTATTCCGGTCACGGCGAAAAAACTTTAACGGATACGGAAAAGCAAACTAATCCAATACTTATTTATGATAACTACTAATAGAAAAGATTACCAAAAAGATTTAGAAGAAGTAATATATATGTTTTCCTCAGGCGAAGATATAGATATTATACATAATGAAGAAAACGACGGTTTTAATTTTAAAAACGTCTTTTCTTTTAATGGTAAAAAATACCTTTTTGAAAACCAAAAATTGGTAGACGGCGACTTAGAACTTAAAAGGTATGAAAAGCGTTTTTCTAAACTAGGTCTTTATAAAATATTAAAAGAGTATTACGGCATAAATTACGCTTGGGGTGCGTTAACGGGTATTAGACCTACTAAAATGGCGTATTCTATTGGCGAAAATTATAAGGGCGAGTTTAAAAACGTATTTTTAGTAAGCGATAAAAAGATTAGTTTAGTTGAGGATATTTTAAATACTCAAAAGGGAATAATAGATACAAAAGGAGAGTATTCCGACTTTTTCGTTGGTATTCCGTTTTGTCCGTCAAGGTGCGCTTATTGCTCTTTTATCTCAGAAGAAGTTGGTAAAAGTAAACACCTTTTTAATTACGTAGATACTTTAGTTAAAGAAATTGAAAATTCTATTTGTTTAGCAAAAAATTGTAGGAGCATTTATATCGGTGGCGGAACGCCAATTTGTTTAGACGACGACTTGTTAATTAAAATACTATCGGCGCTAAAGCCTTTAACTAATACGGTAAAAGAGTTTACCGTTGAAGCAGGTCGCCCCGACGTTATAACCAAAGAAAAATTAAAAATTCTAAAAGATTTTAAAGTTAATAGAATTTGCGTTAATCCGCAAACCTTTTCAAATAAAACGCTAAAAAGCATAGGTAGAAATCACGATAGCGCTAGTGTTATAGAAAAGTACAACCTAGCAAAAGAGTTTGGTTTTTCTATAAATATGGACGTTATTGCAGGACTTATTGGCGAGACTTTTGAAGACTTTAAAAACACCGTTGATACCGTTATAAAATTAGAGCCTGACAATTTTACGGTGCATACTCTATGCTTAAAAAAGGGCTCTAAACTAAAAACCGAAGTTAATAGGTTAAACTCTAACGAGATTGTTAAAATGACCGATTACGCCTATAATACGGCAAAAGAAAACGGATATAATCCGTACTACTTATATAGGCAAAAATACGCCGTAGACAATTTAGAAAATACTGGGTATTCAAAAAAAGGAAAAGAGTGTATTTATAATATTGACGTTATGGAAGAAACTTCTTCTAATATAGCGTGCGGGGCAAACGCCGTATCTAAAAGGGTTTTTCCGACTAAAAATTTAATAGAAAGGTATGGTGCGCCTAAAGACGTTTATACCTATATAAATAAAATAGATGAAATAATTAAAAGTAAAAACGAACTTTTTTTATAGAAAGGGTAAAAACGTTTGCTTTTTAGTTAATAATATGTTAGTATATAAGCGTACTTTTAACTGGGGTTATGCGAATACTCAACGCTTTTCTCGGTTTTAAGCAAATAATTTCCATGCTGGAGGATAAAAAAATGGATAAAGAATTAAAAACAAGTATTATTGAAGATTACAAAACACACGATGGAGACACTGGTTCTGCAGAAGTGCAAATCGCTCTTTTAACACAAAGAATTAACCATCTTAACGAGCATCTTAAGTCTAACCACAAAGACAACCACTCAAGACGTGGTCTTATGAAAATGGTTGGTCGTAGAAAGGGTCTTTTAGATTATCTTAAGAATAAAGATATTGAAGCGTATAGGGCTCTTATTGCTAAACTTGGATTAAGAAAATAAGACTAATAAGGGGTGTATGAACTACTCCCCTTATTTTCTATTTTATAAAACTGTATTTTTTCGGCGAAATGGCAGTCGTCATTGTCGCTATATATAAAGAAATAAGGAGATTATAATGTTAGAAAATTTTAAAGTGTTTACAACCGAAATCGGTGGCCGTGAGGTCAAAGTAGAAGTAGGTAAATACGCTCAACAAGCAAATGGTTCATGTCTTATAAGATGTGGTGAAACCGTAGTTATGGTAAACGTCACTATGGCTCCCGTTGCTAGAGAAGGAATGGATTTCTTCCCACTTAGCGTTGACTACGAAGAAAAAATGTATGCCGTTGGTAAAATTCCAGGCGGTTTTAAAAAGAGAGAAGGTAGAGCAAGCGATAAGGCTATATTAGTTTCACGTTTAATTGATAGACCAATTAGACCGTTATTCCCTAAGGGTATTTTTAACGACGTGACTGTTATTGCAACTGCATTGTCTGTTGATACGAATATTATGCCAGAACCACTTGCAATGCTTGGTAGTTCTATTGCTCTTAGCATTTCTGATATTCCTTGGCAAGGCCCAACGGGCTCAGTTTTAGTTGGTATGGTTGACGGTAAATACGTTATCAACCCATCTAGCGAAGAAAGAGAAAAGAGTGACCTTAGTTTATACCTTTCAGGTACTAAGGACGCAATTATGATGGTTGAAGCAGGTGCTAACGAAATTGAAGACGAGCAAATGATTAAGGCTATCTTATTTGGTCACGAAGAAATTAAAAGACAATGTGCGTTCATTGAAGGTATTGTTGCTGAATGCGGTAAAAAGAAAGTTGAAATGGATTTATACCATATTCCTGAAGACCTTGATAACGCCGTTAGAGCATATGCAGGTGAAAAACTTGACTACGCTTTAGATACTTTTGATAGAGAAGTTCGCCAAGAACGTCAAGACGAAGTTGAAAAAGATTGTTTAGAGCATTTTAGTGAAATTTTCCCTGATATGGCTAGAGAAATTAAAGATTCTCTTTACTACATTACTAAAGAAAAAGTTCGTGCTAAAATCACTAATTTAGGTATTAGACCTGACGGTAGAAAACTTACTGAAATTAGACAAATTTGGTGTGAACACGGTGTATTACCAAGAGTACACGGTTCAGCAGTATTCACTCGTGGACAAACTCAAGTATTAACAACTTGTACTTTAGGTACAATTTCTGAAGTTCAAAAACTTGAAGGTCTTGATGACGAAGTTCAAAAGCGTTATATCCACCACTACAATATGCCTGGTTATGCGTCTGGTGAAGCAAAAGCGCTTAAGAGTCCTGGTCGTCGTGAAATCGGTCACGGTGCACTTGCTGAAAGGTCTTTAGAGCCTGTTATTCCAAGTGAAGAAGAGTTCCCATACGCTATAAGGCTTGTATCTGAAGTTTTATCTTCAAACGGCTCAACTTCTCAAGGTTCAGTTTGTGGCTCTACAATGGCACTTATGGACGCAGGCGTTCCAATTAAACGCCCTGTTGCAGGTATCGCTATGGGTCTTATTAAAGACGTTGAGAGCGGTAAAGTTTCAGTAATGAGCGATATTCAAGGTTTAGAAGACTTCCTTGGTGATATGGACTTTAAGGTTGCAGGTACTGTTAAAGGTATTACTGCTATCCAAATGGATATTAAAATCAAAGGTATTGACGAGACTATTTTAAGACAAGCAATATCTCAAGCAAACGAAGGTAGACACTATATTTTAGGTAAAATGCTTGAATGTATCCCTGAAGTTAGCCCAACACTTTCTAAATATGCTCCAAAGATTATATCTTTCAATATTGACCCTGAAAAGATTAAAGACGTTATTGGTTCAGGCGGTAAAACAATCAATAAGATTATCGCAGAAACTGGCGTTAAGATTGATATTGACGACGACGGTAAGGTTCATATTGCAACGTTTGATGAAGACGTTGAAAGAGCCAACCAAGCAAAAGCAATCATTATGAGCATTGTTAAAGAACTTGAAGTTGGTGATATGTTCATTTCAACCGTTGTTAGAATTCTTCCAAAAGTTGGTGCTTTTTGTGAACTTTCTCCACTTAAAGACGGTATGATTCACATTTCTAAAATGAGTTCAAAGAGAATTGAAAGCGTTGAAGAAGTGTTATCTATCGGCGACACTGTAAAAGTTGAAATTATTAAAATTTCAGACAAAGGCGTTGACCTTAAACTTTTAGAAAAAATTGAAAAATAATTTATTCGCCCTATTCTTAGAATAGGGCGTTATTTTTTGTATATTATTGCTAAAATATAAAATTATTTAATTATACTATTGAAAAACTTAAAAGTATGTTGTATAATTATTTTCAATAAAAACAGGTAGGTACTGTATGCAAAAAACTAATTTTATTAAAAACTCTTTTAACTTTGGCGATATTAAAATTGAGCCGTCTATCGTTTTAAAAGATGGTGTAAATGCTCCTAAATATAGCGAGGCTGAAACTCAAAATTATCTTCATTTATCATACGAAAATACTACTTTTAGCGACGATATTTACATTTATAAACACGACGGTTATTTCACCGCAAAGCGAGTTTTTACAAATAAAGGCGATACTTTAAAATTAGTAGAATTGGCCTTTAAATTTTCAGGCATAGACTTTTCTAGCAAGAAAACTGACGATTATTTTTACAGTGCTGAAAACTCTAGAATTTACGGCAATATGACTTTTCCTATTGACTATAAACGCTCTTATGACGACGCTATGAATATGGAGTTTGACGTTCAGGCAAATAATCGTTGGGCGGACCCAGGTGTTGTTAGCGATAGAATAAACGCTAGCCCATATCAACCTTTTCCCGCAATACTTTTAAGCAACTATAATATTAAAGACGGCTTAGTTCACGGTACGTTGTCACAAGAAGTGTTTTTCCATAATTACTTAGTTTCTCATAACGATATGGGGCTTACGTTAGACATATTTTCTTCCTTTAAAGGCGTTGAATATTTAGAAATTGAAAAAGGTCAATCTATTTACGACGAGTGGTATTTTGGCAAGTGTAATAACGCCGAAAACATAGAAGAAATTTTTACCGAATACATAAAAGTTTTACGCACAAAAATGCCACCTTCATACGGTTCAAAAGTAAATAAAGATAACGCCGTTTGGGGCTCTTGGAACGATGGTATTTCACGCTCTATATCCGAAGAAATGCTCATAAACGAAGCAAAGGCTATTAAAAAACTTTTACCTACGGTAAAATGGTTTCAAATTGACGACGGGTATTCTACTTACGATATAGCAAACGCTATGTGTATGCCTTACGCAGGTGATAAAGAGTTTAACTACGAAAGATTTCCAAACGGGCTAAAGCATTGTGCAGACGAGATTAGAAAAGTAGGTCTTCGCCCTGCAGTTTGGATAGGTGGATTATGCTCTCACGATACCTTAATTTATAAAGAGCACCCAGAGTGGTTTTGCGATTATAGTATAAGGCTAACTAATCAAAGTCCGCTAGACCCAAGCCAAGAAGAAGTTAGGGCTTATATGTCAAAAGCACTTGATAAATTAGTTTTAGAATATGGTTTTGACGGAGTAAAGCAAGACTTTTGGAGTTTCCCATACGAAGATAGTATGGACCTATATAAAAACAAAAACGTTTGCGGTTATCAAATGCGTAAATGGTGGCTTGGTGAAATAAGAAAACGCTTACCGCAAGACGCTCATTTTGAAGCCGTTGGCGACTTGGTTATGGGTAATCCTTTCTTATCTCAGTTCTATACTAACTACCGTTATTGTATAGATATCGGCAAGGGTATATGGGAAAATATGAAGACGAGTATGTTCTGGGGCGTAGGTTGTTTTTCACTTCATTTAGGCGACGTGTTTGTTCCTAATAGTGACGGTATAGCATATTTAAAAGCACTTTCAAACGAAGAGTTTATGCACTGGACTAACTTTGTTATAATAACTCGTTCACTTGTTGAACTTGCAGGTAAGTACAGTGAAGAAGATGGTACTAGCGAACGTTTTAAAGTAATTAAAAAAGCGGTAAACTGTTTAAATAACGGTCAAGACGTTCATTACGCTAAGTACGATTATAGGCAAAAAGGTATGGTAATGCCTAATATAATTTACATTGATACTCCTTTATTTACAGTAGACGAAATATGTGATTGTTTACCAATAAAAACAATAGGCTTATTTAACCCGTACGACGAAGAAACAACTATTACTATAACTGCTAAGGACTTTGGACTGAGTGAAGATAAATACGTATTAACCGACGTTTGGACGGCTAAGCAATACGACTTTAATAAAAAGTCGTACACCATAACTTTAAAAGCGCGTGAAAGTCAACTTTTAACTTTATCAAAAGTTCAAAAGGTTGCGATATACGACTCTAACGTAAAACTTACAGAAGTAAAAGTCAATAAAAAGACAATAAGCGCTAATTTAGAGTATGGCGACGACGTGTGCTTAGTACTTGCTAAAGAGCCTAAAAAAGTATATTTTAACGGTGTTGGCGTTCAATATAAATTTAATAATAATAAACTTTTATTTACCACTAGCGATAAGGGTTTATTGAAAATTGAATTTTAAAATTTAATATATTTTTATAGCCGAATTGTTTATTGATTCGGCTATATTTTTACTCTTTTATATTTTTTGTTAAACAATATATTGACTTAAAAAAAAGCGTGTGATATACTTAGTATAACTATATGATAATAGTTATAAAGTTTCGTACCATACTTGGAGGGAATATGAAAAAAGAAACGGTTTTGGCAGTAAAAGAAGCCTATAAGATAGAAAGCGAATGTATAACTAAAATGCTTGATTATTTTGACGAAAAGGCTTTTTCAGATGCGGTTGAACTTATGCTTAAAGCGCCTAGAATAGCGACTTGTGGCTGTGGTCACTCAGGCATTATATGTCAACACTTTTCACACTTGCTTTGTTGTATTGACCAGCCTTGTAAATTCATATCACCAGCCGAAGCCGTGCATGGTGGTACGGGTTATTTACAAAGTGGTGACGTTATGGTTTTTGCATCACGTGGCGGTAAGACTAAAGAACTTTTACCTATCTTAGACATTTGTAAGAAAAAGGGTGTAAAAGTAATTTCAGTCACTGAAAATTTAGAATCTCCACTTGCTATCGGGGCAGACGTAGTTATTAAACAATACGTCAATAGAGAGTGTGATAAATTTAACGCTCAAGGAACTACTAGTTCAACTGCACTTTGTATGATATTCCACGCTTTACAAACTGCGCTCATTGAAGAAAGTAATTTTCAAATTGAGCAATTTGCCGTGACTCACCCAGGCGGTGCGGTTGGCGAAAGGCTTAACGAAAAATCGTTATTTTAATAGTTTGTAAGGAGAAATTAAATGTTAAAAGATTATAAAATTAGCGAACCTTTTTTTGAATACGGACCTAAGTGCTATATGTACGGAAAAACTCTTCTTGATATGGCAATCGGTTTAGACGCTTTAGCAAAAAAATACGACGTTGACGTTGTTTTGGATATCCCTGATACTGAAATTTATAACGTTGCTAAACACGTTGAAAGGGTGCACGTATATTCTCAACATATGGACAGTATTCCTGTTGGTAGGGGCATGGGTAGAAGTTTACCTGAAGCCTTAAAGGAGGCAGGTGCAGTTGGAGTAATGCTCAACCACGCCGAACATAAACTCACTCTTGACGAAATTGCTCTTGCAATCAAAAGGGCTGACGAAGTTGGCCTTGCTACAATGGTTTGTGCCGACTCTATTGAAGAGGTAAAAGCAATAGCAAAACTTGGCCCTAACATTTTAGTTGCCGAGCCTACTGAACTTATAGGTACTGGCAAGCCTGCCGATAAAGAGTACGTTGACGAAGTTATTAAAGTTATTAAAGAAATCAACCCTAATATCAAGCCTTTCCCATCGGCGGGTATCAGTAAAGGTCAAGACTGCTATAACATTATAAAAGCAGGCTCGTCTGCTTCGGGTTGTTCGTCAGCAATAGCAAAGGCAGAA
This sequence comes from Christensenellaceae bacterium, assembly GCA_045648085.1. Lineage (GTDB taxonomy): Bacteria > Bacillota > Clostridia > Christensenellales > Borkfalkiaceae > HGM11412. The sequence goes on from JAZRNF010000026.1 coordinate 21,786, forward strand.
AATCCACTTGCTTTAGCCGAAGAAATGATTTCGGCAGTACGTAAAGCATACGACGAAAGAACAAAAAATTTAAAATAAAAACAAATAATTTTTTAAGGAGATAAAATTATGGAATTTAAAGTTTTTCAAAAAGAAATTGAATTACAATCAAGGGGTTGGAGACCAACTTTCCACGACGTGACAAGCGATATTTTAAAAATCGTTGAAGAATCAGGTATTAAAAACGGTACTGTGACAATTGCATCGCACCACACTACTTGTTCAGTAATGGTTCAAGAATGTTCACACGATATTGACAAATATGATTTAGAATATTTACAACACGATATTTTAAAAATCATGCAAAAACTCGTACCAGACTTTGACGAGAACAACGAATATATGCACCCAGGTCCAATACATACTCAATTTGGTAGATATGTAAACGAACCAGGCGACTTTACTTCTCTTAACACTGACGGACACCTTCGTTCAGTATTCTTTGGCAGAAGCGAAGCAATGACAATTAAAGACGGCGTATTAGACGGCGGTGAATTTGCTCACGTATATTTTATTGACTGGGACCAAGTTAGAGCAAGAAGACGTCAACTTAACGTGACTGTAATGGGTACTACTCAAGAAACTATCAACGATAGAAAATATAACGACGGTAAAGTTGTTAACACTTTAAGAAAATATACTGAAGAAGAAAAAGCATACGACGTACACTTTGACCTTCAATGGAAAAAATAATTAAATGAAAACCATAGCCATAGATATTGGAACAACTACGATTAAATGCGCGCTTTTTAACGACGGCAATATTGTAAAGTTGTTCAAAAAAGAATATTCACTATATACAGACGGTAAAAGTTCTAAGCAAGACTCTCTAAGTTGGCGTAAAATTATAGCCGAAGGCATAAAGAGTTTTGGCGATAATAGTGACGTTAAAGGGGTTTCAATAAGTTCACAGGGTATTACTATTTTTCCAGTTGACGAAAATGGACAACCTTTAGCGTTTGCCGAAACTTGGCTTGACGTTTCCGCCGAAAAGGAACTTGAAGAATTTTGCAATAAATTTACTAGTGAAGATATATATTCTATAACGGGCAAAGAATGTTTGCCTTGTTATTCCGCACCTAAAATTAAAAGGTTCGTTGATAATGGGGTAAAGGCATATAAATATTTAATGCCGTCAGACTATATATATTTCTTGCTATGTGGTGAGTATTATACCGATTATACTATGGCTAGTGGAACTATGCTCTTTGACATAAATAAAAAAGAGTATAAAAAAGAACTTTTAGATTTTTGCGGTATATCTAGTGAGCAACTTGCAACGCCCGTACCAATGGGTACGCTTATAGGCAAGGTTAATAAAAGCGGTGCGGAAGAATTTTCTTTACCGATAGGTATAGACGTGGTAATGGGTGGTCAAGACCAAAAAATGAGCGCTCTTTATTGCGGGGTAAAGCCTAACGTTGCCTGTGTTTCAATAGGTACGTCAACGGCAATTTGTTCCTTTGAGCCTTTTTCTAAGTGTGCAATATTTGCATTTAACGAAAATGCGCTTATCTATGAACACGCTATTAGCGTGACTGGTGCTGCAATTAAATGGCTTAAAAACACGTTTGGTTTTAGTAGTTATAGCGAAATGGATAATTGTGCGGTTAAGGCGGGTAGTAGCAACGGCTTAAGTTTTGATATTGACTTTATTAGCGGTGCAATTATATCTAATATAACTCTTGATACGTCAAGGGGGAATATTGTCTACGCACTCTATGAAGGAATAGCAAAAAAGATAGGCGGAGTTTTGCCAAGCAGTGTAAACGAAATAATTTTATATGGTGGCGGAGCGAATAGTCAAATTTTACAAGATATTATAGCAAAAATCACAAACTCAAAAATAACTGTTCCTACAAACGTAGAAACGGCACTTTCAGGTGCTAACAAGTGTATAGAAATTTGTATTAATAATAAGGAGCAATAATGTTAAAAGCAGGTACGGCTATTAAAGATATTTCGCCAAAGTTAGGCGTTCAACTTGCGGGTTATCCGCATTGTCCAAGAGAAAATACAGGTATTCACGACCCTATTTATGCAACGGCTTTATTTTTAGATAACGGCAAAGAAAAGGTGACGATAGTTTCACTTGACTTGTTAAGTATAGGTAAAATTACAGTACAAGAACTTAGAAAAGTTGTAAATCACCCTGTCACTTTTACTTGCACTCATACACATTGTGCACCGTGGGCTAGTGAACCACTTGCATCTGAAAAAGAAGAAGGTATTAATTGCAACGAAGAATATCTTTCTAAATTAAAAGAAGACTTAAAAGGGCTTATTTTAGAAGCAGAAAATAACGTATTTGACGCCGAAATTGCAACTTGCATTGGAACTTGCGGTATAAAGCAAGGCGTAGGCGGTAATAGGCGTGAAAAGAACGGCTTGCAAGATACAAGCGTTAACGTCATAGCGGTACGTGAAAAGGGTGGCGACGTTAAGTCAATAGTAGTAAACTACGCTTTACACCCAACGTATTTACACGCTGAAAATACTCTTGTCACGGCAGATTATCCTTGCTATATAAGAAGATATTTTCACTTTGCCGAGCCTAATGCAATAGTTTCGTTTATGCAAGGAACTTCGGGTGACCAAAGTTCTAGATATCATAGAGTAGGTCAAAACTTTGAAGAGGCGTGCAGGGCAGGTACTATTTTAGCCGTAGAAGTTGATAGGTGTATTAAAAATGCCGAGTATAAAAGCGACGTTGATTTAAGTTTTAGTTCTTATCAGTTTGATAATTTACCACTAAAAACCTACCCACCTGTTGAAGTGACTGAAAAGGCAAAAATTGAAGCGGAAGCGTATTACGAAAGCGTTAAAGATAAAGACTATATAACTGCAAGAAATGCCGAACTTGCTATGTTTGGCGCACAAAATAACTATTATTTTAGCAAAATGCAAGGTTATAAGAGTCCTGAACTTCCTTTAGAAATAGCGCTTGTTAAAATTGACGATACTCTTATTGTTATGTTGCAAGGCGAAATTTTTGTTGAAATTGGTCTTAAAATTAAAGAACTTTCACCATATAAAAAGACCTTTGTTTACGAAGTTTCTAACGGATATTTGCCAGGTTATATCTATACTGAAAAAGCAGGTATTGAAGGTGGTTATGAAGTAGGAACAAGCACTTTTGAATTAGGTGCTGACAAAGTCTTAATAGAAAATGTAAAGGAGATTTTTAAAAATGTTTGAGTTTAAAATAGCAGATTTTGTTCCTTATAAAAATAAAGAAATACTTGAAAAAGTAAGAAAAATGAGTGGGGAAGAGTTAACTAAACACTCAAACCCTGATTTTAAAATTAAAATAGTTTCAGACCCATCTTTTATTTGGGTTTCTGATATGATAGCAAGGATAGTTCGCTCTGACATTATGAACGAAAAGTGCGTAATGATATTGCCTAATCCATGCCCAGTAATTTACGAATCTGTTGCCGAAGCAATCAATCTTCATAGGATAAACTGTCGCAACGTTCACGTGTACACTATGGACGAGTGGGCGGACGAAAAGGGCAATATTGCTCCTATTGACTATAAGGCGGGTTTTGGACACTCACAACTTAAATATTTTTATGGCAAGATTGATAAAGATTTAAGAATGCCACTTGAAAACATACATTATCCTACAACTCAAAATATAAAAGACTATTCTCAAATGCTTCACGACGAAGGCGATGCAGATATTTGTTATAGCGGTCCAGGTTGGGCAGGTCATATTGCATTTATAGACCCTTGTGTTCCTGAATTTAGTGAGAATTTAGATGAGTTTTTAAATCAAGGTGCAAGAGTTGTCACTCTTAACCCTATGACTATTATGCAAAACTCATTACACGGCGTATTCGGTCAAAGTGGCGATATAGCAGCAGTTCCACCAAGAGCCGCAACTATCGGCCCACTTGACGTTAAGCGTGCTAAAGCAAGAATGGAATGCCACGCATTGACAACTGGTGGCAGTTTCTCATCTTGGCAAAGAATGGTTTCACGCCTTATCTTACAAGGTGAAGTGACTCCACTTGTTCCGTCTTCAATTTTACAACTTATGAAAACCGACGTGTTTATTTCTGAAGCAATCGCCGCTCCGTTTGAATGTTGGGAAAAAGTTGGTTATTAAGGCTCAGGCACTAATTGTGACATAGCAAATATAAATAAATTTTGCATACCCGTCGAAAAATCGGCGGGTATAATACGATAAAAAGGTATAAAATGACTAAAGCATTTAAAGGAAACGTAGTTTTAAACGATACCGTGCTAAAAGGTGGCTACGTAGTTATAAATAATGGAATAATTGAATACGTTGGTCTAGAAAAACCTAACGTAGAAAGTGTTGTAGACGTTAAAAATGATTATATAATGCCGGGGTTTATTGATATACATTGCCATTCTAGTTTGAAAAATATGGCTACTGAAAACGTTGACGAAATGGCTAGTTTTCACTTGTCAAAAGGTACGACTACTATGCTAGCAACTCTTTATAGAGATATTCCGCACGACAAGATTGTTCAAACGTTATATGCTATTAAAGGGGCTATGGCTAAAAATAAAAACCTATACGGTGCTCATTTAGAAGGTCCGTACTTAAGTAGTAAATATGGTACGGGTTTAAAAACTGCAAAGCAAACGTCGCCTAAAAAAGAAGATTATCAAGAATATTTTGATACGGGTGTAGTACGCCAAATAACTTGTGCACCTGAAGTTGACGGTATTTTAACTTTTATTGAAGACGCAACTAAAAACGGTATTGTCGTTTCATTAGGTCATAGCGAAGGAAGTTTTAATGACGTTAAAAATGCTTACGATAAAGGCGCAAAAATTGAAACTCATACCTTTGACGCAACGGGAACAACTGTTGATATAAATTCATACGTTGGCACTCAAGACGTTAGTTTTGATGAAGCGTGTATGTTAATGGACGATATGTACTACGAAGTTATTTGTGATAGCGAGTGGGTACACGTTAGAAAAGAAAAGTTAGCGCTTTTAATAAAGACAGTTGGTATTGATAGAGTTGTTTGCATTACCGACTGTTATCGTGGCGGGGAAGACGACGGTAGAGATATAAACGTAATAAAAGGCGAACTTAGTGGTAGTAAACTTACTATGGATAGGGTTGCACGTAATTTGTTTAATGCGGGTTATTCTATTGTGCAAATAGCAAAAATGACTGCGACTAACGCTAGTAAGGCTATAAACGCTATTGACCGTGGCGAAATTGCCGTTGGTAAAAAATCGCATTTAATAAGGCTTAATGCTAAAGCGGAATTTAAAGAAATTTTATCACTTTAATAGTAGGGAGAATATGACTGAAAGAGAAAAAATGTTAAATGGCGAACTTTATTCGCCATCAGACCCAGAACTTAGAAAAATGCATTTGCACGTTAAAAAACTTTTTGGCAAATACAATAAATTAGACCCGTCTAATGAGAAAAAACAAGATAAACTAATTAAAAAAATTCTTGGCAGTACGGGCGAAAAGGTGCATATTCAACCACCATTTTATTGTGATTACGGTGTAAATATTTCAGTAGGCGAAAACTTTTTTGCAAACTACGGTTGCATTATTTTAGACGTTAATAAAGTGACTATTGGTAAAAACTGTATGCTTGCGCCAAACGTTTGCATATTTTCGGCAACCCACCCAGTTAGGGCAGAAGAACGCTATAACGGCGTAGAGTTAGGTCTTCCTATAACGATAGGTGATAACTGTTGGATAGGTGGCGGGGCTATTATTAACCCAGGTGTCACGCTAGGCAATAACGTAGTAGTGGCATCGGGAGCGGTTGTCACAAAAAGTTTTAAAGACAACGTTTTAATTGGTGGCGTTCCTGCAAAAATAATAAAGAAATTAGACTAAATTAAAAAATACTCGGCAACTAAGCCGAGTATTTTTGTTTATACAATTTGTAAAAGTTCTTTTTTAATTAAGTTTACCATTATCGTTGTGTTTAAAGTGATGGCGTCAATAGGGTAAATTTCTTTAGCGTAGCCCTTATAATATTTATCCATAAAGAAATTTATAGCATCTTGGTCTGTACCACCGTTTGAAATAATTTTAACAATTTCGTTTGCCGTTTCGGTAGCGTTTTTCCTGCAGTTTGCTAAATAGTTTTTAGTTTCTTCACTTGTTAAAATTCCGTAGTGCGGTGCAAGTATTTTTTCAACGTTAAGACTTTTTACTTTTGCAATTGAGTCAAGCGCCATTTGATATCCTACAAGGTATGACGGTAAAACGTCGTCGCCTGTGTAAACGCCTAAGGTTTCAGAGCCTAAAAGAAGTTTTTCACTCTCTAAATAATAACCGATAGAGCATTTTGTGTGACCAGGGAGTGCTATTGCAGTAAAGGTCATATCGCCCGCAACTATTTTGTCGCCGTCAACGACTGCTATATCTATTTTTAAGTCGTCAATTAAATCTTCGTAATCGCTTATTCCGCACTTTACGGCAAACTTTTTGTCTAAGTCGCGCATTACGGCTTTAGCGGTATCTTTTAAAAAGATTTTTGTTGCGTATTCGCCCGCAACTATTTTAGCGTTAGGGTATAACTTTTTAACGTAAACCGAGCCTAAAGCATGGTCGTAGTGTGAGTGGGTTAAAAAAATAAAGTCTAGTTCTCTATCACCTAAAACTTTTTTGATATTTTCGGCAACTTTGTTTCCCGTAAAAGCAAAGCCAGAGTCGTATAAAATTGCAGTTTTGCCATCGTCAATTAAAAATGCGCTATCGCCCGAAATTGCCCTTACGTTAGTAATTTTTAACATAATATCCTCCTAAAAGTTTATTGCTATATTGTACTATTAGTTTTAAAATTTGGCAGTCTATCTTTTTAGAGTTTTTCGCTCTAATAGATAAGAGTAAGCATACCCTAATGCGAGAATTAGTATAAGCCCTATAAAGTATATAGCGGCAGATAAATAAGAGTTGCTTGTTAAAACGTTGTTGTAAATGCTGTGATTTCCGTATACTGATAAGCCAAAAAATGCGGTGTTAAATATAGCATTTAAAATTAGCATTATAACTGCAACGCCTATTATTATACTAGAACTTATTATAGTGTTTCGTTTAGTTAGATTTACTTGGTTAGTTTTTATAAAGTAAACGCCCCAAAGTGAAAGCATAACGTGCGCAAAATAGTCTAAAAGAAAATGCAGGTGGAATTTATAATTGATTATAGCGTTACGTAGTGAGCCTAAAACAAAAGAAAATAGCATACCTACCGATAATAAAGATATTAAAAGGTATAAGTGCTTCTTAACTTTTGTAGGGAATAAATGTATAAAGGCAACTAGCGTGAACATAAAGGGACTTACGTTTGCAACAGGTAGAGTGTTTCTAAAGTTCCAATCGTTAATTCCGTCTACTAAAAAAGTTCTTATAACTACCGATATATAACATAAAAATATTACGGTAGGAAATATGTAGTTGAGTAGTTTAATGTTCTTCAAACGATTTAGGTATATTATGCCCAAAACGTAAAAGACAAGAAGAACAATCATTGATATAACGTATAACAAAATTTACCCCTTTTTTCAACCTATTCATTATATCACAAAATAAAAATAAAAACAATAGTTTTAAAATTTATATTGATATATAACCTTTATGGAGTTTTCACGTTCAAATCTCTTTTAAACTTAGTATAAAAGGGCTATCAAACGATAGCCTTTTTATTTGGCAGAGAGAAGGGGTGATTCCCCTTACAAAGGGGAGTGTCAACAAAGTTGACGAGGGGATAGCGCCCTGCCAAGGGTAGCCCGAAGGGAAA
>JAZRNF010000027.1:0-9235 GCA_045648085.1 Christensenellaceae bacterium
CGGTTCATTAACAAGTATAGAAATACCATCTAGCGTAACAAGTATAGATACTTATGCGTTCTATAATTGCAGTTCACTTACAAGTATAACATTGCCATTTGTTGGTGCAACAAAAGACGGAACAAGTAATACTCATTTTGGTTACATTTTTGGAGCAAGTTCTTGTAGTTATAATAGTAATTACGTTCCAACTTCATTAAAAGAAGTAATTATAACTGGCGGGACAAGTATAGGTGATAGAGCGTTCTATAATTGCAGTTCATTAACAAGTATAGAAATACCAAACAGCGTAACAAGTATACATTCTTATGCGTTCTATAATTGCAGTTCATTAACAAGTATTACCTTTGCGGATACAAGCACTTGGTATAGAACGTATTCTTACTCGGATTGGCAAAATAAAACAGGCGGAACACAAACTGACGTTACAAACCCTATGACTAACGCAAGTAATTTCAAATCAACTTACTATAATTATTATTGGTATAAAAAATAAAATAAAAAATCTTAAATGTTTATATGATTATCTTAAAGGTAAACTAATTTCAAAACGCGCAAAACGGCAGATTGTAAAAAATCCGCCGTTTTTAATATCTATTTTTTATAAATATACCCATACAAAAACAAAAAAGAACTTTCGTTGGAAAGTTCTTTTTTACGTTAATTAAAATCAAGTTTTATTTTTTACTGTTGTATTCGCTAAAGAGTTTGTCGTAGTTTTCTTTAATTTTTTTAGGTTCTGCGCCAACTTCGTAGTTAAACGTGCCGTCGTACCCAATTTTTTCAAGGTTGGTAAGAACTGCATTAAAGTCAATTACGCCTTCGCCTGGTAGCCAATGGCACTCTTTTTCGCCGTTATTGTCAGAAATATGTAAGTTTTTAACTCTATCGCCAATTTCTAAAATATAGTCTTCAGGTTTTTGTAAAAGCGAGTGGTTTACGTCAATAGTCATAAAGAGTTTAGGAACGTTATTAAGTAATTCCTTTGCTTCGCTAACTTTATTTAAAAGCCTTGTGCTAACTAAATTTTCAACGCAAACTGGGCGTGGCGAATAATCGCAAACTGCAAGCATTGATTTTGTTAATTGTTCAAGCATAAATGGGCGAATTTCATCATTTTCAGGCATATCGTCTGGGTGGATAACAAACAAGTTAGGAAGATATTCGCCGTGCATATCAACAGCACGCTTAAAGGCGTCAACCGCTTGTTTACGCCTTTCTTCAATAGGCGAAGCAAATTGCCACCATGGTAATGAGAAAGGTAAGTGGTCACCGTGATATATAATACCATAATCGTTAACCATTTTAATAAAGTCTTTAATAAACGGATAATTTTGTTTCTCTTCTTCTAAGTTCCACGGACCTGCAGTTCCTAGTTCAATTGCTTCAAAACCGTTTTCAGACATTTCTTTTAATTTGTTTTCTACAAAATCATACTTTTTTATAATTTCATATTTATGGTTTGCTTGGTCAATCCATTTAAAAGTAAAACAACTAACCGACATACTTGGCTTTAATTTATACATGGTAAAATCTCCTTTATTTATAAATATTTTACCACGAAACTTATGCGATTGCAATAGGCTTTATTAAAAAAACTATTTATAGTAAAAATAATAAAACTTATTGCGAATTTTTTATTGTAGTGATATAATACTAATTATGAAACATACTGTTATTTCTAAATTTAATAGTAATAAAATTGTATATAATCACACGGTAAACAGTAAGCCTAAGGAATTAAATTTTTTAAAACACCAACACGATTATATTGAAATTTTGTATTTTTTAAAGGGCAACGTCACTTGTGTTTTAAATAATAAAGAATACAAACTAAAACCACACGACCTTATTATCGTTAGACCTTATGACGAACATTATTTAAAAATAGAAAAGGACGAGCCTTACGAAAGATACAGTCTACACGTAAAAGAAAAGGTTTTACCGCAAAGTTTGTTAAATAGGCTACCTAAAGAGTTTTTTGCATTTCAAGCAATAGACGACGATATTTATAAAACCTTTATGCGATTTGACGAGTTTTATAAAAATTTTGACGCTCACGACCTTAAGCATCTATACGTTAGTTTGGCGGTAGAATTATTCTATTTAATTCTACTTAAAACGTCTGATAAAGGTGGAACGTACCCAACTACTCAAAACCCGTTTATAGAAAAGTCGCTTACGTACATAAACGAAAATTTAACGACAATAACGTCAATAGACGATATTTGCAACAATATATTCATATCTAAAAGGCAATTTTATCGCTTGTTTTGTGACATTGTAAAAGTAAGCCCAATGAAATTTATAATAGATAAGCGTTTAAATCTAGCAAAAAGTTTAATAGAAAAGGGCGGCAAGCCAACTAAAGTTTACTTTGACTGCGGTTTTAGTAATTACCCAACTTTTTACCGTGCATATAAATTAAAATTTGGTTTTAGCCCAAACGATACTATGAAAATAACGAATAACGAACAATAAAAAAAGGAACTAAAAAGTTCCTTTTTTTACTTTTATTTAATTTCAATAGTTTCGTAAATCTCAAGTTTTGGTAAAGTAAAGTAAACGTAGCCGTCTTTTTTAGTAAACGGTAATTCAATATTTGAGTAAACCGTTTTTACGCTCGTTATAGGCTTATCTTCTTTAACCTTAAACGGAATATCAAAAAGTGGAGCAATCTTATCAATCATAAAACTGTTTTCGTGCATTGTTCCAGTCACGTTGGCAAGGTGTAAGTATCTTACGCCTTGTTTATCTTCAACGTAGAAACAAGGAACAGCGCCGTATGAAGAGTAGTCAACGATAGGACCGTCGCCCGCCATATCACATACTGCACGGATAATTTCTTGTAAGTCTATAAGACCTTGTCTACAATAACTAAAGCCAGGTCTAAACCCAAACCAATAAACGTAGCCCTCGCCGTATTTTTTACGAGTGATTGCAGGTGGGTTGCCTTCAGGGAAAGAAAGGTCTTCGCCCCTTAAACCACCGGCAGGTAAATAAAACTCTGCTAAAACTTCAGTATCTTCAAGTGCCTCAGACAATACGTAGAACATATTGATAGGTTTCATAATTCTAACAACGTGGTCGCTAAATGGGATTACAGGAGTTTCGCTTGCCTTCATATTAGGTAAGTCTTTAACCACTTTAACGTACGCTTCAGGGATAGCAGAATATTCATAAATACCTGCAGTTTCTCTATACTCTCTAACGCGCTTATCAATATTAGTTCTATCGTTAAGAGAGTTGAATTTAACGCCCATAAAGTCTGAAAGTAAATATTCGTTTACAGGCATATCGTCTTCGTCATAGCGTGAAAAATCAGGACCGCAAATAACGTTGCCACCGTTTTTAACGAAGTTTTTCAAAATTTCTTCAGTTTGCTTGCTAATATATCTTGCTTGTGGAAGATATAAAACTCTATAACCTTTTAATCTTTCTTCGCTAAGTTGAGTATCAAAAATAGTATCAAAATGCCTATTAGACTTAGAAAGAGATTCAACAACGCCGTAAGCGTCAGAGAAAAGGGTAGACATATCTGTTTTATCGTTATTACAAATAGTTGAAGAAGAAATAACTATTGCTAAATCTCTTATTGGATAAGAACGATAATACATATTTGCGTGTTTTTTAATATTGTCGCAAACTATTTTGAGTTTGTCGCCACCAGTCGTGTCAAATAAATAACTTGTTGCAGACTCTAAAAATGGTGTAGTTCCAAACATCGCTTCCGCCATACCTGAAAGGAGTGCTTCGTCAGTGCCGTGGCTACGCATGTTGTAGTATGGACCGATAGGGCAGTAAGCGTAAGAAATTTTCTTTTGCGCTTCGCCAAAACGCCATAAAGCCATCATACGCCAAAAAGTAGTGCTTGGTCTATAACCTTCGCCTGCGTTAGCACCTTCAGCGTGAGAGATGTTGAGTTCTTTATTGCCCATATTATAATTTCTTTGACCACGAGCGTTAATAATAAGTGGAACGCCGTGTTTTTGAGTGACAGCATGTACTGCTTTTACAATATTGTATAAACGAATTTCTCTATAACGGATAAGTTTTTTATAGTTTTCACTAGTTTTAAATTCAACGTCTGGGAGTTCTTCATTATAAAGTTCACGCCAATTGTTTTTACAAGCGTCGCAATAACAGTTGCCTGTATACCAACTTGGAGCGTCTAAGTAAACTGCATCGTTTCCGTATGCCGTCAAATATTCGTCCATTGCAGTAAGCATAGAGTTAACAAAATCGTCTGAACTTAAGCAACCTAAGTAGTGCATACCGTTCCAAAATTCAGGATTGCCATCTTTACCTCTATAAACCCAATCAGGGTGCTTGTCGCCAATTTCTTTGTACATAACGCCACCGAAGTGGTTGTATGAACAAACCATACCGCCACGTTTGTGGAAATATTTAACAACGTCGCCAAAGAAGTCTTCGTCTTTCGTCATACCAATATGTTTTTGTAAAGCGGAAGACTCTTTAAAGAAATGTGCGCCCCAACCGATAGCAGGGTATCTAACGAAATTAGTCCCCATCGCTTCAACTGCGTTATATAGTTGCTCTGCGGTTTTCCATTGTGGCATTTCGTTTTCTTCTACTATTGCAAGTGGAGTTTCACGGAATTTTTGAAACCAAGGAAGTTCGTCAGTCACACGCCAATCGGCAGCAACTTTTTTTAATTCTTCTTCAGTAGGAATATCGTGTTTAACTTTTATTTCCATTTTAATTCTCCTTTATTACCATTTAACTTTAAAAGTATTTTCTTTAGAATCTCTAGGAAGAACGATAACTAAAGTTGTAGAATCTTTTTTAGTACCATAGTTGATAGCATGGAAGCCTTTTTCAGTTCTAAAATAACCGTTTTGAGTAGTAATTTCAATAGTTTCACCATTGTTTTCAACTACTGCTTTGTTATCTTTAACTTCTTTAACTATACAATCGCTATGAAGGTTAAATCTTTCAGTAATTTCGCCTTCAGTTAAAGACGGTGCTTGACGTAAAAATTCGTCTTTAAATTCTATAAAGTTAGAGCCTTCGTACGTAAGAGTTCTTTGTACTGTAATTTTGTCACCTAAAACGCTATAACAAATATCTTTACCTGTTGAAACAACTTTTTTGCCGTCAGTTTCAAAGTTTACAAGAGAAGTTGTTTTACCCTTTAATGCAACGAGTGTAAGAGTTTTGCTCTTAGTTTCTGGTGCTTCACCGAACATAGCGCCTGCAATTCTTTCGTCAGTTTCTATGCCGTCAATAACAACTGTGTTGTGAGCAAATACGCTTCTTGCTTTTCTACGCCAAGGCTTATCGCCTGTGTAAGTATATGTACCAGAGTCTACGATAAAAGGTTTATTTTTAGCAGTAAGAACAAATGAAAGTTGGTCGTTATGTGAGTGACCCCAATGTCCTACCTTAGCAATTTCAGGGTTGCCACCTGAACTAAATACTACGTGGAAATCGTCTTTACCAATGATTGTAAGACCAACGTGGTGGAATACTTGTGGAACGTATTCAAAAGTAGACTTAATTGGCTTAGCATCGTCAAAGAAAGCAGTAGCCGCAACAAAGTCAATATCTCTAGCAGAGTGAGGAACAATTGAACTGTCGTTAAATAAAGTTGCAACCGTACAAGCAACCGAGCGCATGTCGGCGTTGTGTTTGTTTCTTGATTCCCACTCAACGTATCTACCAGCGTCGTTATCGCTAATATATGGAATATTGCCGTCTGGTTGAGAAAGTGTACATAAAGCCCTAGTCATAAGCCTTAATCTTTCAATACTAACTTCGCTTATTAAACCTTTTGCTCTTAAGTATTTTAAGAAGTCTTCGGCATTTTTACAACCCTTAACTCTAAGAGCGTGCATAGTAGGGTACGTAAACATTTCTAAAACGTACGCGTGGTAAGAAGTTGTATTTTCAAAGTCAAAACCGTCGTCGTTTACTTGACGTTCAATTTCTTTAGAGATAAGGAACCAACAAGTTCTTTCAAGTGAAAGGTTGTATGCTGAAACGTCATCAGGTGAACTATTGTCACTATAAAGCGCAGTAGTTAACGTAAGCGCACAAGTTTCAGCAACCATGTGGTTGTGTTCGCTATGATACTCTATTGTCATAGCAATCATTTTTGTGTGGAGTAATACTAGTTCGTAAACAATTTCAACAACTCTACGGTCTTTATCGTCGTTTAAGTCAAGGTTAATCATTGCAAGTGCGCAAATGATATTCGTTATACGTATAGAAACGTTCATACCATTACGCCAAGCAGGGCCGTAGTATGGTGGGTTAACAGTCACCCAGTCTAAAAGTTGTGCTAAAAGTTCGTTACGATACTTAACGTCTTTAGTTAATCTATAAGCGTGGGCAAGAGTTAATAAGTTGTGAGCCCTTGAAAAGTCAGATGGAGTTTTAGCGTCAACACCTTCAAACACAGCAACTGGAACTTCAGTATGCCATACAAGGTCGTAAACGAAACCTGTTATGATATCTAAGTGCCAAGGAATAGGCTTAAAGTTAGGAACGAATTCTCTAGAAAGCGCTTCAGCCTTTTTCATAAAGTCAACGTATTTAGGGGCAACTTCGTAAGCCTTTTTCTTAACGTCTTCATAGTTGTGGTCTGGGTTATAATAAAAATGGCCTTCAAAACCATTACATTTCATACCGTATTCAATAACTGCTGGCTTAGAGCCTAAAACGGTAAATTCGTGTTTTAAAAGTTTGTCTGCCGCTGCAATACAAGCAGAATCAGGTGTAAAGTTAGGGCTAACCGTACGGTTAAGTCTTTCTAAGAAATTTTTCATAATACACTTCCTTATATTTTGATATTTTAATAATATCATACTTTAAAATTCAATAACATTACAATTTATGTCATATATATTACATATTGTGCAATAATTAAAAAAGATAGGCTTATAGTAGAAAAAGAGTTAGAGTTTGTTTTTATTTAAAAATAAAAGCCTAATGCAAGTGTAATGCTAGCATTGGGCCTTATATTTAATCTTCAAAATAGATAATGCCTTCTAACTTTCTTAAACGGCAGTCGGTAAACGACTCGTAATCTTCTTCTAAGGTAAAGTTAGTAGGGGTTTTAGTAATCTCAATAGTAATGTAATTAAATTTAATTACAATTTTATCTTCGTAATTATTTAAAACTTGAACTTTCTTTTTAAGTAATGGGAAAGTTATTTCATTATTATCAACTAAAACTTTTTCATAATATTTTCTTGTAAAGTCAACAGTATTAAAACAATAGTCGTAATACGTGCCGTCTAAAACTATATATCTCTTATTCATATTTACATTATAACACAACATTTAAAATAATGCAAAAAAATATCCTTAAAAACTATAATCGCCTTTAAGGATACTAAATCTTTTTAAAGTTTATTATTTCTTACAAAAAGATTTACAGTAGTGAGGTGTTGCTATTGCGTCCGCACTTGTTTTTTCACCGCTAATTTCAATAGAATTAAGGTTGCAGTGCTCACACATATCGTTATGTGTACATTCGCATACAGTACATTTTACTCTACAATTACAATTGTTCATATTCGTGCCTCCTATTATAGTTTTTGCACGTTTTTACTTTTTATACACCCTTTAAAAAATTATTTGAATAAATAATTGATTTTTTTGTAATTATTGTATATAATAATATTGCAGTTAAGTATGTTTTATCAAAAAAGCAATTCAAAGAGTATCCGCTCGTTAAAGATAAAATGGTGTGGAATTGTGATAAAACGAGCCTTAACAAAAAAAGAAAGACTTCAAGTCTTTCTTTTTTTATTTTTTTTACGCATATTGTAATCAATATATTTTACATGCGGTATATTTTTAATTTTCATAGAACTACTTTCGCTATCCGATTCTAAATGTGTTTTAGATAAAATTACATTTTTAAAATAACCAGACCAATTATCAAAATTAACTAAATTACCATTAGGAATAGGGGTTACATCACCTTTTTTTATTTTTAAAACATCCTTTCTACCAATAATAGAAAAATTATCACCATTATTTTTAAAACCAAGTTTACCTTTTAAATTTTTGCTTTTTTCTTCTTTAGTAACTAATTTTTTATTAGTTTCTAAAGAAGTAATAACTTTACAATAAAACTTATTATTAAAAGGATTAAACCATTTAACATGAACAAAGTGAGAGCCTGCCTTTTGAATCCCTAATTTATTATTATTTACTCTAAAAATCTTACCTACGTATTTTCCCATAAATCACTCCCTAACACTGCCGTCAACAGTGTTATTTTTAATTTTTAATAAATCATTGAAGAAATAACTGTTTTGTTGCATAAGTTTTTTTAAAAACAAGGTGTAATTGCTAAGCGTGGGGGACACAAAAAGAAAAAAGAGCCAATTTAGGCTCTTTAAAAACTACGTTATAAAATTTTAGTTGACAATATGCTTTAAATAGCATATAATAATATTGCACCGTTGGTAGTGAGTATATTGTAACAAGGCTTAATAAATAAAGTGTAGCAGGCACTTCAAAAAATTGCGTAGCCTTAAAATGCTAGAGCCCAATGGAAGATTTAAAAGCACGGAATTAAACTCCGTGCTTTTTCTTTTTTATAAACATGTTAGGCTTACGCTCTAAATTTTTTAATTTTCTATATCAAAGTATCTTGAACTATAATAACCCGACCAAACACTAAAACCTTTAGTGTTTTTAATAGGTATGGGAGTAATTTCACCAGTTCGAACTTTCTTGTATTTAGAACCATCTAAAATATAATAACTATCCATATCTTTTATAACAATCTTATTTTTCGTTTTAATTTTACTTAAACTTTCTATATTATCATATTTTGTTTCTAACGAAGTAATTGCACGACATAAAAACTTTTTCTTTTTAGGGTTATACCAAGTAACTTTAATATAATGTGGGTTAGTACCACGAATACCTAAATCTTTATTTATAGCCTTAAAAATCTTCCCTACATATTTAGCCATAAATCACTCCTTTACACTGCCGTCAACAGTGTTATTTTTAATTTTTAATAAATCATTGAAGAAATAACTGTTTTGTTGCATAAGTTTTTTTAAAAACAAGGTGTAATTGCTAAGCGTGGGGGACCCAAAAAGAAAAAAGAGGCAGTTTAGGCTCTTTTTTAATCTTCATAAATATCGGTAGCGTTAGGTATTACATCTTTTAAAGGGATATTATCTATATAAGCATTTTCTAATAAATCATCTACTGTTTTATATTCAATATCGTTAAAAGAATA
>JAZRNF010000028.1:0-35332 GCA_045648085.1 Christensenellaceae bacterium
TAGCGTTAAAAAAATATGCGTTGCTCCGCATATTTTTAGCGGTGACCGAAGACTTTTTGCAACCATAAGTTTATTTTTTTGAATTTTTTAAAACAATTGTAAAATGTATTGAAAGTTTTGTTCATTAGTGTTATAATCATAAAGCCAATAAGTAAAACTTATTTAAAAAGGGTTAAATATGAGTGAAGAATTGATTTTAAAAATTGACAAGATGATAGAAGAAAACATGCAAAATTTGGTTGACGATACCATAAGGCTTATAAATATTAAAAGCGTTAAAGGCGAGCCGTTGCCGGGTGCTCCGTTTGGTAAGGGTCCTAAAAAAGTTTTTGAAGAAGTTGAAAAAATGAGTGACGAAGCCGGTTTTTATTTTAAAGACTA
The DNA here is from genome assembly GCA_045648085.1 of Christensenellaceae bacterium. Classification (GTDB taxonomy): domain Bacteria; phylum Bacillota; class Clostridia; order Christensenellales; family Borkfalkiaceae; genus HGM11412. The sequence goes on from JAZRNF010000028.1 coordinate 382, forward strand.
TAACGTAGGCGTTATAAGTTTGGCGCTTAAAGATAAAGAGCCTGACCTTGGTATTTGGCTACACGGCGACGTTGTTCCTGAAGGTACAGGTTGGAATTTTGAGCCTTATAACGGTAAAGAATATAACGGCTATATTATTGGTCGTGGTGCGTCTGATAATAAAGGTCAATTATCGGCCATATATAATCTTTTTAAAATATTTAAACAACTTAACGTTCCGCTTAACTATAATCCTGCAATATACGTTGGAAGTAATGAAGAAACGGGCAAGCATGATTTAAAAGGTTTAACTGGCAACAATGACGCAAAAGGCTTTTTAAACGTTTGTAAAACTCCAAAACTTTCACTTGTTCCTGACGGAAGTTTTCCTGTTGGATACGGCGGAAAGGGTGGCGTAGTTATAACGCTTCAAAGCAAAAAACCACTTAGCAACTTTACTTTAACTGCAGGTTTAGACGCTACTCCTGGCGAAGCCGTTGCAGTCTTTGATAAAGGCGTAGAGTTTCCAACTCTTAGTGACTGCACTATAACTAAAGGCGAAGAAACTAAAGTGACAACTTTTTCTCCACCAAGGCACGGTGCTAGCCCTGACCCTAACGGAAATATGATAACTAAAATTTCAAAGGCACTTATTGCTACTGACGTTATAAGCGCAGACGATAAGCGTACCCTTGAGTTTTTAAAACTTGTTTCCTTAGACGTTAAAGGTGAGTTTTTAGGCATAAAGACAAGCCATGAACAATTAGGCGAACTTACTGTTTTTTCTAAAAAAGTAGAAAGTATAGACGGCTTTGTACAACTTATGATAAACGTTAGGTTCCCACTAGGAATAACCGCTGACGAAATTTTAGAAAGGGTTGCTAAAAAGGGTAGTGAATATGGTTTTAAAATTTTTACTAAAGCGATAGGAGACGGCGCATATATGGTTAACCCTGATAGCGCAGTTGTAAAAGAACTTACTAAAATTTCAAACGAGGTGACAAAAAATAACGACGAGCCTTATACTATGGCAGGCGGAACTTATGCACACGTTTTACCAAACGCTTACGTATTTGGAACTGATGCAAATATTGCCCCTGCTGATTTCCCTGAGGATAGGGGTAGTGTTCACTCGGTAGACGAGTCCGCTTCTATTGAAAGATTAAAAAGGGCTATGCGCATATATGCAAGGGCACTTATAAAATTAAACGATATAGATTGGTTTAACTAATAAAAAGGGTGGCTAACAACTCTATTATAAAGAATAAAAACTCCGCAACTAAAAGGTTGCGGAGTTTTCTATTTTTAACGCTATGAGTAGAGTATTTGTATTTACTACGCCTTAATGCTTCGCTCCATATGTGACAAGTCGTAAAACCCGCAAAAATGCGCTATTTCAGTTTTTGACATTGTAGAGTTCCCCAATAAGTCTAACGCTTTTTGTGTGCGGTAATTTAATAAGTATTCAATAGGTGAGCAACTGCAAAATGCTTGAAAACTTCTAATAAACGTAGAGCGTGAAAGATACGCCTTTTTAGCCAAACTATCAATAGTTATTTTTTCCGAAAAATGTTGGTGTATATATTCTAGCGCATCTAAAATTTGTTGCTTGTTTTTAGTCACCTTTTTTTCACTGTTGTTTTGCTTATAAAGAAGATATGATAGATAATAAATAATTTTCCAAGTAGTATGGTTATGTAGCGCCCAAAAAACTTCTTGGTCATAAGTTCCACCTTCTTCAATAATTTTAAGTTCATCTTTTATTTTATCTAGTTGAGACAAACTTAAATGCAAAAACATTGTCTCTTTGTAGTTTTGGCGAAGAAAGGGCTCAATTTCCATAAGTTGCAAAAACCCAGGAATTGTCATAGCCTCAGTATAATTGTTCTTTATAAAATCTTTTTTAAATAAAATATGATAAACTTCTAAATGTTCGGTATTATAGTAAGCGTGAACTGTCATTGGCGGTATGACGAAAACGTCACCCGTTTTTACAAAAAACTTTGAATTTTCAATTTGATGACACCCCTTTCCTCCCATAACTATATTCATTTCATAAAACTCGTGAGTGTGCGGCTCTATTGAATACTCAGTATACGAAAAAGCACGGACAGAGCAATTAGGTTTTTTAAAATTAGGGTTTTCATCACAATGAAATTTAATATCCATTATCTTCTCCATTTTGAAATTATTTTACATAAATTTGCCTTATTATTACTATTATTATATTACTTTCTATGATATAATGCAAGTGCAAAACAAATATTTTTGGAGACGTTTATGATAAGAATAGAAAAACTAAGAAAGATTGCGCTAAGCCGTACGCACGGCAATCCTGAGTTTAACTACAGGTTTTTTAAACAATATAGCGAAAATAATAATAAATCGGAATACATACGATATGCTGATGCGTTTTTCTTTGCCTTTTCAAAGTTGACGCCAAACATATCTAGTGGGGAACTAATCGTAGGCGAAATAGAAAACAATCTTAGCGATTTTGAAAATAAAGAATGGGAGAACGTTTATCTTCCAATTGCCATAGAAAGAAACGTTTTAGCAGGAGCAGGGCAAGATTCGCATATGGCTATTGATTATGAACTTTTACTATCAGTAGGGATAAAAGGCATAATAGAAAAAATTGACAATCTTAAAAAAGACGCTACTTTAGAGCAAGCCGATTTTTACTATGCCGCTAAAACTTGCCTTTTAGCAGTAAAGCGCCACGCCGAAAACTATTCAAAGTATGCTAGCCGCCTTGCTAAAGAAGAGATTGACAAGCAAAGAAAATTAGAACTTTTAGAAATTGCAAGAATTTGCAGTAAAGTCCCTTACGAACCTGCTACTAGTTTTTACGAGGCTGTTCAATCCGTTCACTTCGTGACTTATTGTCTATCAATAAATCCGCTACGCTTTCAACACCAACAGTTCCAACTAGGTCACCCAGATAGATACCTTTATCCATACTATAAAAACGATATTGAAAAGGGAATATTAACAAAAGAAAAAGCGCAATTAATTTTAGATTGTCTTGGCATACAAATCAATATGCGCGTACCGTCTGGGCTTTCTAGCGGCTATATGGTCGGCGGAAGATATGAAAATGGGGAAATTGTTAGCAACGACTTAACGACAATGCTAATGCAAGTAATAGAAGATATCAAACTTTTATATCCGTCGGTTGGGTTGTGTTATACAGATAAAATGCCAAGTAGTATTTTAGAAAAAGCGTGCAGCATATTATCTCACGGTAGGTCGCACCCTGCTATATTTAACGACGATATTATCTCAAAAGGATTACAATGCTACGGCGTGCCAAAAGCAGAATCGCATAATTATATCCATAGCACTTGCGTAGAAATTACCCCTGTCGGAGCGTCAAACGTATGGGTTGCAAGCCCGTATACTAATATGGTGCAACTTTTATTAGACACCATGACGAAAGAGTATAATAATTTTGACGAGCATTTAAACGCTCTTTTTACTCTTATAGATAGTAGGATAAAAGAGAATTTTATAGACAAAAACTCTTGTAGAGAGCAACGTGCTAAGAATTCTATAAACCCACTACTTTCTTGCTTTGTAAAAGATTGCCTTGCACGTGGTTTAGATATAGAAAACGGCGGTGCGCGATATAACTGGATTATGCCAAGTTTTGTAGGTATGGCAAACCTTGTTGATTCATTGTACGCATTAAAAAAGATTGTTTATGACGATAAACAGTTTACCATTTGTCGTTTAAAAGAAATTTTAGACAATAATTTTAAAGGGCACGAAGATTTAAGGCTTTATTTACTTGAACATTTACCTAAATACGGCAACGATATTGACGAAATAGATAATTATTTTAAAAAACTTGTTAGCCATATTGTGTCAGAGTGCAAAAAATACAAGACTAATCAGCCTTTTGGTAATTTAATACCAAGCGTATTTTGTTGGGTTATGCACGAGCGTTTTGGTCAAATAACGGGCGCAACTCCTGACGGTAGGCTTGCAGGGTTTCCTTTGGGTGATGGCTCTGGTCCTTGTCAGGGAAGAGAAATGAGCGGACCTACTGCTTCTATACTTTCTTCTACCAAGTGGGAACATCACGAGTTGATTGGTGGCGTTGCAGTAAATATGAAATTTTCAAAGAGTTCTTTAGGTAAAAATTCCTTAAATATAATGCAAGGTTTAATAAAAGCCTATATGCTACGCGGTGGCTTTGAACTTCAAATTAACGTGACGGATAAAGAACTTTTAGAAAAAGCAAAGAAAAACCCTGAAAATTATCGCGACCTTATAGTTAGAATTGGGGGTTATAGCGATTATTTTGTAAAACTTTCGCCTGAAATGCAAGCAGAAGTTATTCTTCGTACGGAGCATAGAATATGATAAACGGAACAATATTTAATATTCAACGTTTTTGTACCGACGACGGCTTAGGCATTAGAACAACGGTTTTTTTAAAGGGTTGCCCTTTAAATTGTATTTGGTGTCATAATCCCGAATCGTTAAAAAGTAGAAGCGAAATTTTATACGATAAAAACAAATGCGCTAATTGTGGAGCGTGTGTATCCGTATGTCCTAAAAAATGCCATATAGTTGATAAAAGCCACACTTTTATACGCCGTGATTGTATAGGTTGTGGGGCGTGCGAAACGGTTTGTAATAAAATGGCATTAGAACTTTACGGAAAAAGAGTTAGCGTAGGTAAAGTGTTTGAAGAAATTAAAAAAGACAAGGTCTTTTACGACACGTCAGGCGGCGGCATTACAATATCGGGTGGAGAGCCACTTTTTCAACCTAAGTTTACCCTAGAACTTTTAAAAGTTTGTAAAGAAAATGGTATTCATACCGCAATAGAAACAAGTGGTTTTGCTAGCGAATCCGTTTTACGTTCAGTCATAAAATATTGTGATTTTATTCTTTATGATATAAAAGAAACAAACGAAGAACTACATATGCGTTATACGGGCGTTTCGTTAAACCCTATTTTGAACAACTTGGCGATTGTTAACGAAAACAAAACTCCGTTTATTATTCGCGCACCTATAATACCCACGTTAAACGATAGAAAAGAGCATTTTGGCAAATTGAAAGAAATTTATAGTTCTATGAATTTTTGTCAAGGAATTCAAATTATGCCGTATCACAAAACTGGGGCGCATAAATACGAACTAATAGGCAAGCCTTACGCTTGTAGTAATATATTAGAGCCAACAAACGAAATGATAAAATCTTGGGAAAAGATAGTTTAATTTATATACATATATCCTGTGTCTTATTGCATTTATTTTTTTAGCGTGCTATAATTGTATTGATTTTATTTTAGGAGGCAAAAAATGGCAAGCGTAGAACTTTTATTTTTAAACAATAAAGCAATGGAAGACGTTGGTGTTTTAGATATGAAAAAGGCTATTCAAGACGTTGAAAAAGCCTATATGCTTAACTGGAAAGGCGACGTTATTAACCCAGGTAAGTGCGTACTTCGTTGGGGGAAAACAGTAGAAGACGAAAACGTTTTAGGAAGAATTAACGCTATGCCAGGCTATGTTGGTGGCGATTACGATATGGCTGGTATAAAATGGATAGGTAGCGGTCCTATGAACTATAAGCAGGGCTTACCACGTGCAAGCGTGACCGTTATTTTAAACGACCCTACGACTAAACTTCCTGTATGTATAGCAGACGGTACTGCCGTTAGCACTATTAGAACTGGTGCAAGTGGTGGCGTTGCAGTAAAACTTTTAGCAAAAAGAAATGCAAAAGTTATGACTATTTGTGGTGCGGGAGCGCAAGCGCCAACTCAACTAGAAGCGGCACTTATTGAAAGACCTAGCATTGAAAAATTATTTGTTTACGACATAAGGCAAGAAAGTTCTGAAAGGTTTGCTAACCTTGTAAAAGAAAAATATCCTAACTTAGAAGTTGTTATTGTTAATAACCTTGAAAAGGCCGTAAAAGAAAGTGATATTATTGACTGTGTGACGCTTGCGTCAGAGCCGTTTATTAAAGGCGAGTGGCTTAAAAGGGGCGCACTTGTTATGAATATGGCAGACTATGAAGTTGATAACGATTGCGTAAAAAAGGCAGACAAGTTAGTAGTAGATTTTTGGGAAGGTGTAAAACACCGTATGATAAGCACCGTTGCTTTAATGTGGAAAGACGGTCTTGTAAAAGATAGCGATATTCACGCTGAACTTGGCGAAATTTTATGTGGTGAAAAATCCCCAAGAGAAAACGATGATGAAATTATTTATTTCAACGCCGTTGGCGCAGGTATATTAGATATAGCATTAGTTTCTAGATGCTTTAAGAGCGCTAAAGAAAACGGAAAGGGTATAGTAGTTCCTTTCTGGGAATAAAAACGAAAAATCTTAAACGTTAAACTATAATAAACAACCCCAACCAAATCGGTTGGGGTTTGTTTATTATAGTAGTTTAAAATTTAACGTTTGCACTGCCGTCTTGATACTCAATACGGTTTCCAGAGCAACCTAAATTATTGCAATATTCAATATATTCTTCTTTATTTTTGAACATTGGCTTGTATTCGCTAATAACTTTTTTAGCAATTTTTGCATTGTCTTTAGTCAGTGTTAAAAGCATATTTAATTGCCATTTTGCACTGTCAACACACGCTTTCTCTGGGTCCGCAACGTAATAGTTGTTGCCGTGGCTAGTTCCCGTTGAGCCACTAGCGTAAGGGTGAATTACAGGCATAACACAACACAAGTCGCCCATATCGGTACTACCTGACCCAATAGAATCAATAAAGTCAAATTCACGGTCTGGGAACATTTCTTTATATGCAGTAATTGCAACGTCTATTAAATTTTTATCGTTAATTAGCGGAGCATAGCCAGACTTATCTATAATTTCAATATTACAATCAAGTGAAAGGGCTGAGCCAATAAGTGCTTGATTTAAGCGCCTATTTGATTGTACCATCGCGTCAAAAGATACACCGCGAACGTATGATTCAATCGTTGCGCTTTCAGGAATAGCGTTAACCATATCGCCACCGTGTGTCATAATAGGGTGGAAACGGATAATGTCGGCTTCCTTAAACGTTTCACGCAAAGCGTTGCAAGCGTTAAGGCCGCAATTTGCTGCGTAAAGGGCGTTTCTTCCGTTCCAAGGTGAGCCACCGGCGTGCGATGCAACGCCTTTATAAATAACCCTTTTTGCAAGGCAACCAACAGAGCCAAGGCGAACAGAATTGTTTTTGCCAATTGACGTGTGCACCATAAGCGCAATATCAACGTCGTCAAAATATCCACGTGATAAAAATTCAGGTTTACCGCCAAAATATTTAATTTTGCCTTCTTCCATAAGTTTGGTACGGAATTCTATTTCAAGAAGTTCTTCTGCAGGAACTGCACAAAGTTTTATTTTACCTGAGAACTTGTCTAAAATTCCAGGTTCTTTAAGTGCTGCTGCAACACCTAAAAGGGCTGCACATTGAGCGTTGTGTCCGCAAGAGTGAACCGCGCCAGTTTGCGGGTCAGATTCTGGGTGTGACGGGCAAATAATAGAGTCAAGTTCACCTAAAATTAAAATAGTTGGACCTTCTTTGCCAGTGTCAAGCGTAGTGTAAAAACCTGTAATACCGTCAGCCATAACCAAGTCGTAGCCAAGGTCGGTAAACTTCTCTGCCATATATTTAGAAGTTTTAAATTCTTTATAGCCTGTTTCAGGGTTTTTCCAAATATAGCGCTCGGCGTCTAAAATTAGTTTTTTGTGTTTGTCAACAGCATTGATTAAATCTTTCATTTTTACTTTCCTTATAGATGTTTTTAAATATATATTTATTATATCAAACAATAAAAAAAATGCAATACCAAAGAGTAAAATTTTTAATTCAATAAAAATGGATTATTTTATCTAAAAAGCATTTTAAATGCTTGACATTATTTTTGTTTTTTGCAATAATATTTTTAACCATAAAGAGTGCGTTAGGGACAGCCCCTATGACCGCACAGCAACCTACTTAAATAGTAAGGTGCTAAAGGCTGAATGATGGGTGCGTTTTTATATTAGAATTAAAACCCATCAGTGATGGGTTTTTCTTTTTGCCTCTTTATGAAAATAATTGTTCTAGGAGGCATTTTATTATGCAAAATTTTAAAGACGTATTAGCGGGTAAAGACTGTATTTGGTTTGAAATAGAGCCTAGTGACGGCAAAAAATTTCTTAAATGGGCAAAAGAATTAGGGTGTATTTGGTTAAATGGCAAAGAAATTGAGCCTGAAAAAGGCGTAGACTTTTTCCATTTTTCTATTTATAAAAATGGTAGGATAGCTTACGTTCCCATATGTGCTTGGGTATCTAAAAATCCTAATATTATAAGTATAGAAAGGCGTAAATTTAACTCAAATAAAAATTAAAAAACACCTGCTAGCGCAAGTGTTTTTACATTATTATTTTGCTTTAGATTTTTTTAGCGATGGTATAAAAATAAATACGAGTGCGCTTAGACCTAAAAGGTAAGGGTAGAACAAATAAGGAATAATTGCGCCAGATGAAACGCTTGTTAAACTTACAGCAGTTATCATTTGCGCGCCGTACGGAATAATGCCTTGAATAACGCTACCAAAAATATCTAAAAGTGATGCAGTTTTAGTATTGGTTATGCCGTACTCTTCACTAATATTTTTAGCAATAGGTGCTGCCATAACGATAGCAACTGTATTGTTTGCCGTAGCAATATCCATAGCCGAAACTAATATACTAATACCAAGTTGACCACCAACTTTACCTTTGAATACTCTTTTAATGCCTGTAAGCAAGGCGTCAAAGCCACCGTACTCACGCATAAGTGCCGAAAGCATAGTGACAAGGTTAGTGACAACTATAACTTCAAACATACTGTTAGCCCCACTACCCATTGACGTTATAATGGTAAGCAAGGTAGTTCCTAAGGCAAGTTTTATTATAATAGCGGTAACGATACCCGTAATTAAAACCACAAATACGTTTATGCCAACTATACCGCCAATTAACACAAGCACGTATGGAATGAGCAACCAAACGTTGATTTTGTCAGGAGTATATGAAGACGTAGCAGGCTCTTTTATAGCAAAAATCAACAATAAAGCAACAGTTAAAAGTGCGGCAGGGAGAGCGATAAAAAAGTTTTCTTTAAACTTGTCTTTCATTTTACAGCCTTGAGTAGTAGTTGCAGCGATAGTAGTGTCAGAAATAAATGACAAATTATCTCCAAACATAGCGCCACCAATAATAGAGCCTACTAATAATGGTAAAGAAACGCCAGTAGACATTGAAATAGCAAGTCCGATAGGTGCTATAACCGAAATTGTTCCGCAAGACGTTCCCATAGCAGTAGAAACAAAGCAAGAAACTAAAAATAAAACGAGTGCCGAATAGTTAGATGGTATAAAACTTAAAAACAAGTCGGCTACTGTTTTTGCTCCGTCTCTACCAAGTACGCCTGCGAACATACCTGCTGATAAGAATATAAGTATCATAGTTATAATATTTTTATCTGCAACGCCTTTAGTCATTATTGCTAACTTTTCGTCAAACTTAACTTTTCTATTTTGTAAACAAGCAACTAAAATTGCTATCATAAACGAAACTACTACGCTCATTGCGTAAAAGTCGTTAAAAATAAGGCTTACGCCTATATAAACTACTAAAAATACTAATATAGGTAGTAATGCCCACCAATTACCTTTCTTTTGTTCTAAATTTTTCATAATTAACTCCAAGACAATAAGATTATAAGGTATAACTAAAAAAATGTCAAACAACTAAATTGACAAAATAAAAGCACTTGCCATCGCAAGTGCTTTTCTATTACTATAAATTATAAAGTTGCGCCAAAGTCAGAAACTATTACTTGACCGGTAATTGCCCTAGACTCATCACTTGCTAAGAAGAGTAAAATATTAGCAACGTCAATAGGCATACAAGGTGAAACTTTAAGGTTCATATGCTTGTTCATTTGTCCCATCATATTAGGGTCTAAAGTTTTAGGGTCGGTAGTCATTGTCATTGGAGTTATAATAGTGCTTGGGTTAACAGAGTTGCAGCGAATACCCGTGCCTGTAAAACGAAGTGCAGTATGCTTTGTTAAACCGATAACTGCCGCTTTACTTGTCACGTATGATGCCCCGCCAGTACCAAATGCGCCTGCAACTGAGTCAAGGTTGATAATTGAACCTTTATTTACTTTCATCATTTCTTTAACTACTGCTCTTGTGCAATATAAGCAACCTTTAGTGTTAATGCCTAAAACCCACTCTAAATCTTCGTCAGTGCAACAATCTATTGGCTTTAAACCTGCTTCTAATACGCCTGCATTGTTAACTAAAACGTCAATTTGACCATAAGTGTCAACAACTTGTTTAACCATTGCTTCAACGGCTTCTACCTTAGAAACGTCACAAGAAATTGCTAAAACTTCGCCACCATTTGCGCGAATTTTATTTGCTACTTCTTCAAGTTGTGGTACACGCCTTGCAGTAATAACTACTTTTGCACCTTCTTTTGCAAAAAGTTCTGCAGTTGCCGCGCCAACGCCTGAGTTACCGCCTGTAATAATTGCTACTTTACCATCTAAACGACCCATAAAAATCTCCTTAATTTAAAAAAAATATGCTTAGCAACTTTGTTGCTAAACATATTATACTATAAATAAATATTTTGTCAATACCCAAGGCGTTTTTAATAGAGCCTTTGTTTTTATTTACATAAGTATTCATAGTAAAAACTTAAAATATTCAACTTTTATATTAAAAGGTTGACTGTTAATTTTTTTTGAGTTATAATTATAACACGACGAATATAAAGGTAATTTATGACTGATTTAATTAAAAAAACAAACGGCAATTGCGCTAAAAGTAGGCTTGAAGCACTTACTGAAATTCTTTCGCTAGAAACCGAAAAGCCTAACTTTAGAGAAAACGACGCCAACAACCATATTCACACCATTTACTCGTTTTCACCATACTCTCCAACTCTTGCAGCATATATGGCGTATAGTGCAGGTTTAACAAGTGCAGGCATTATGGACCACGACTCTCTTTCGGGAGCAAAAGAGTTTAAAAGTGCCTGTGAAATTTTAAATTTAGGCAGTACTTGTGGAGTTGAAGTTAGGGCTAAATTCAACAAGGGTTTTGGAAAGTTAAACCACCCTGACCAAAACGAGTGTATTTATATGGCGGCGCACGGCGTTGCCCTTAATTATGTAGACGAATTTAATAACTACCTTGGTACTTTTAGAGAAAAAAGAAATGCGCGCAACAAGCGTATGTGCGATTTAATTTCTGAAAAGTACGGAGCATACGGCATAACCCTAGATTTTGACAGTGACGTTAAGCCACTATCTAAAACTGAAGAGGGCGGTAGCATTACCGAAAGGCATTTACTTTTTGCTTTAGCAAAAAAGATTTCAGACAGATATTCAAATAAACTAGAACTCATTGAGTTTTTAGAAAATACTCTTAAATTATCAGTGCCTGAAAAAATCAAAGGCTTTTTAGTAGATGAAAGTAATCCGCATTTCTTATACGACCTTTTAGGCGTATTAAAGGCGGACACTAAGTTTTTCTACATTGAAGCCGACGAAGAAGTGCCTGTTGCCGAAGACTTTATTAAAAAGGCTAAGTCGTTTGGCGCTATTCCAGCGTACGCATATCTTGGCGACGTTGTAAATTCGGTGACTGGCGATAAAAAGGCTCAAAAGTTTGAAGATGATTATTTAGAAGATTTGTTTATTGAACTTAAAAAAGCAGGATTTTTAGCCGTGGCGTATATGCCTACTAGAAACACCCCAGAGCAACTAAAAAGATTGCAAGCACTTTGTAGAAAGTACGAATTTTTTGAAATTAGCGGAGAAGACATAAACTCTCCACGTCAACAGTTCGCGTGCAAGGCTTTAGCGCTTAAAGAGTATGCTCACTTAATTGACTCAACGTGGGCTCTTATAGGTCACGAATATTCCGTTCAAAACTATGGCATTGAAAGTGGAATGTTCTCTCAAACAACTATTGAAAAAACTCCCGATTTAACTGAGCGAATTAAATTGTTTGCTAAAATCGGTAGAGAAACTATAAAAAAATAAAATAATGGAGAAAAGTTATGAGTAATATCAATTTACAAGGCAAAGTAGCAGTAGTGACGGGTGCAAGCCAAGGTTTAGGCGAAGCACTTGCATTAAGATTAGACAAAGAAGGTTGCAAGGTTGCAGTTTTAGACGTAAACTTTGAAGGTGCAAGCCAAGTTGCAAGCAAACTTAAAGATTCAATCGCATTAAAGGTTGACGTGACTAATTATGAAGAATGCGAAAACGCAGCAAAGCAAATCCTTGACAAATGGGGTAAGGTAGACGTGTTAGTTTCTAACGCCGCAGTAGTAAAGAGTGGTGATATTTATTCACTTACTCCTGAAGCATTTAAGTTTGTCACAGATATTAACCTTAACGGTTATTTTAACGTAGTAAAGGCGTTTGCTCCATCAATGCTTGAAAGGGGCGAAGGTAGTATTATTCAAATTAACAGTAAGTCTGGTAGAAAGGGTAGTTCTAAAAACGGCGCATACGCTGCAAGTAAGTTTGGTGGCGTAGGTTTAACACAAAGTTTTGCTTTAGAGTTTGCTGAAAAGGGAGTAAGAGTTAACTGTATTTGCCCAGGCAACTTACTTAACTCTCCACTTTGGGTTAACAGTTTATTTAAACAATATGCTAAAAACCAAGGCATTACTGAAGAAGAAGTTAGAATTAAATACTTAAATCAAGTTCCTATGAAACGTTCTTGCGAATATATTGATATTGAAAACGCCATGGTATTTTTAGCATCTGACTATTCTAGTTATATGACTGGTCAAGCAATCAACGTGACAGGCGGACAACAAATGTAAATGACAGGTGGCTCATTTACAAATTGTGCTATCACAAAAAATATTAATTAAAAACAAAAACCTAAACTGCACTTCGCAGTTTAGGTTTTTTGTTTTGTAAATTTTACTTGTCGTATTCGTTGCAAAGAAGGTGAAGTGGTTCTTCGTCTTCAATAATTTCAGGGAAACGACCTGCTTTATCGTAGAAACAGTTGTCGTTAGCATCGTCGTTGCACATTGAAACTTCACGAACAATAACAGTGCCTTTTCCTTCTTCACCCCAGAATCTATGGAAAAGATAAGGAGTGAGAGTCACGCTTTGACCTGGGTTTAAGCAAATTTCAGTACCTGCAGGGAAAGTGTGTTTAACGCCGTCAATAACAACGTTAACGTCTGTATCGTCAAGCGTATTGTCTTTAGTAGCGTTATATAATTTAATAATTAAATTACCGCCACCAGCGTTTATAATATCTTCCATTTTAGTCCAATGGTAGTGCATTGGAGTGATTTGTCCTTCCCTTACAATCATAAGTTTTTCAGCGTAAGGCTTAGGATATTTTTGAGCGTTTAATTGGTTGCCGTTACGAAGAGTAATTAAGAATAAGCCATTTTTTTCAAAGTTGCCGTTACCGAAGTCGGTAATATCCCAACCAAGACAGTTGTCTTTAATTTCTTGAACTTCGTCGCCTTTTGTTTTCCAGTCGGCAGGACTCCAATGTAAAAATTCAGGAAGTTTAATTTTATACTCGTCAAAAAGATTGAGCGCATCGCGCATTATTGCATTTATTTCTGAACGTTTCATTATTATTCTCCTTTTTAAAAACTAATTATATTATACACCTATAAAAATATATATAGTTATAATAAAATTGATAATTATGTTGTCTTAAATTGTCATAATTACCTAATATTAAGTAAAAAGCCGTTAAATTTCATAAACGATAATATTATTTATCTTACAGAAATAATTTAACTCTTTACTAAAATCGCCGTAGGCAACCATCCAGTGATGGCCAATACCGTTATCCATAATTTCACGGTTGATTTTGCTAACAGGCTTGTCAAACTTAATTTTAACAGGGTTTCCTGGGAATTCCATACCGCAAGGAATAGCGTCGCCAACCATATAAGATAAACGGAATTTGTCGCCGTGGCCACAAATATTAACGGCAGTCACTTTACCAGGTTTTACTAAGAATTTAGTACAAACGCCCCTTTCCATAAGTCTAACTGGTGCAAGGTCAATTTCGCCCTCAGCAATAGAAAAACCAGACGAACCACAGTGTGCAAAAAGTATTGTGTTAGCCTTTTCGTCAGGGTATAATAGGTCGGTATTATTTATAGGTTTACCGCTAAGGTCGTATAAAAGTTTCATTGTTAAGGCGTTAGTCACGTCGCCCTCGCAAGAACCTACGATACCTTCTTCTGCTAAGAGTGAATAGCCAAGACAAATTTTACCCATGTACGTAGTATAACATTTAACTGAAAGTGCTTGAAGTTCGTATTCGTTTGCTAAGTCTTTTAACGCTTTATAGAATTTAATTGACTCAAGCATACTCTCTTTAGTTGCCGTCACTTTACAAGGGCTTAATACGCCTTTATTTTCTTCTAAAAGCGCTTGTGCTTCTTCATCGGTTATCGCATTTACTTTGTTTAACATTTCAGTTTCGTCAAGGTTAACTACTCTAGAGCCAAGTTTTTCTTTTATGGCAAACTCGTCGTAAGCAATTTCAGTCATACCTTTAACTCTACCGCCGATAGCACCAACTCTTGTTTTTGCCATAGAGTTTTTAAGGGCGTAAGCAGTTGCAATAGTTTTAATTTCTTGAACGCAAGTTTCATCGTCGGCATCGCCGTAAACGAATTCACAAGTTTTGCCAATATCTCTAAACACCGCGCTAATTTGGTGTGCACAGCAAAGAGAGCCTGTATCAAAAGCAGGGTAAGCCCTTAAAATTAAAGGCATATCTACGTATGAAAGCAGGTCTAAAAGGTGATGGTCTTCGCTCCACGTTGCGATAGAAATCATAAGAACGTCACAATCGTTCCCTTTAAGTTTTTCTGCTGCTAAGCGAACTGTATCAAGGTCATGCATAACAACGCCTGTATTAAAACAGTCAACGCCTTGTTTATTCATAGTTTCTACTGTTTCGTTAAGAAGTGGCAACGCTTGGTCGTATCCAACTTCTACTGGGCATGCTAGTGAAACTAATGCTACTTTTATTTTCATAATTTTCTCCATTTCCACTAATTAGTGGTTTATTTTTTCGTTAAACGCCAAGTTTCAGTATGGCAAACAGTTTGATTAGGCTCAACGTCACTAAGTGGCGCAAGCGTTTCAAGTTCGGCAAACTCACCTATAAAATAAGTTTCAAACGAAACGTCTCCATCTGGGTACGTAGCGTTTTCAATAACGTTTAATATTTTTTCAAATACAACGCCTTTGTTGGTGTAGGTGACGCTTTTATCAGGGTGGCCAACGCCAAATTTAAAAGGCTCTCTATTTTCTTCGTGAGTGACGCGAATACCGTTATTTAAAAACTCTATTCTACTATCGCTTAAAATCGCGGTACTCCACATTGAAAGGCGATATTTAGGTCTGTATGTGCTAGCAGGTTCTTTAAGTGGAATAAACTCAACTCCACCACCAGCCAAAGTAGTCACGCTCCAAGGGGCAAACCTCTTTACCTTATTGCCAACGTTAGTTATTTTATGTTCTATTTTAACTAAACCGTCTTCGGTAAAAGATATTTCAAAACTCTTAATAACGTCTAGCCAAGGGTCGCGCTTTTGAGTAAATACTACTTTGTCGTCATAGACCGTATAAGAAATAGGCTTGTTATCAGGGCAATATGATTCTTCCCCTTCAGGTGCGAGCCAAAGCCTATGACCACCGTAAAGCCTCCAACCATTATCAGTTGTAAACTTTGTAGAATTATTAGGGTGCTCAAACATTAAATTGTCGCTACCTTTATATGAAAGATAAGATATCCTAAGACCAAAATTTAATGGAACGCCGAGTACGACGTCACCATTTTCAATAAAGAGTAAATCGCCGAACTCGCCGTATGGTTTAATATATGTTTTCATAGTCATTATGGTAAAATTCTCTTTGGTACAACTCTAAAAGCGTCGTTAGCCATAATAAAGCCTTCGGCATACTTAACGCCACATTGTCTACCCCTATATAAACCGTCAATTTCAACACCGTCAAAGAAGTTTCCGTCTTCGCCGTAAGTGTCTTTATAGTTATCACGCATCCATTGAATTTGGCTAACGTGTTTAGAACACATTTCTTTCTTCGTAGCCATTTCTTCAGTAATGTCAACGTATACCGTTGGAACGAAGCCAAGACCGTGAACAGGCTCAAAGTAAGCGATAATAGGAATTTTATCGTATGGTTCGCATTTAGTTTTAATTTTAGCGATAGGAATCATAACTGCTATATCGTTTACTATTTTGCTAGTAAGTTCGTGGTCTGGGTTATAATCTTTAGGGTAGTGAGTTAAAATAACGTCAGCCTTGCAGTATCTAACAAGGTTGATAAAGTCAAGCCTTGCTTGTTTAGACTCAAAGAACATTTCGTCGTCGTAATCTAAGCAAATATATTCTGCGCCGATAACGGCAGCGGCTTGTCTTGCTTCTTCTTTTCTAATTCTAGCAATTTCTTCCATAGGAAGAGTAGCAGAACCAATGTTTCCGTTAGTTGCAGTAGCGCAAAATACTTTATGACCTTGTTTTACGTATTTAGCGAGCGTACCGCCACAAGATTCTTCTATATCGTCTGGGTGAGCCCCGATTGCTAATATATTCATAATATACTCCTTATAAATTATGGTAAAATTCTTTTTGGCACAACTCTATATGCGTCGTTAGCCATTATAAAACCTTCGGCGTATTTAACACCGCATTGAATACCCCTAAATCTAGCCGTAACCTCAACAGCGTCAAAGAAATTGCCGTCGCCAACAGCGTCTTTATAATTATCGCTCATCCATTGAATTTGGCTAACGTGTTTAGAGTACATTTCTTTTTTAATATCCATAACGTCTGTTATGTCAACGTATTCAGTAGGAATAAAGCCGTGGCCGTTTGACGTTTCAAAGTAAGCGATAACAGGAATTTTATCGTATGGCTCGCATTTAGTTTTAATTTTAGCGATAGGAATCATAACTGCTATATCGTTTACTATTTTACTAGTAAGTTCGTGGTCAGGGTTATAGTCGTGTGGGGTATGAGTTAAAATAACGTCAGCCTTGCAGTATCTAACAAGATTGATAAAGTCAAGCCTTGCTTGTTTAGAATCAAAGAACATTTCGTCGTCGTAATCTAAGCAGATATATTCTGCGCCGATAACGGCAGCGGCTTGTCTTGCCTCTTCTTTTCTAATTCTAGCAATTTCTTCCATAGGAAGTGTTGCAGAACCAATGTTTCCGTTAGTAGCAGTAGCGGTAAAAACTTTATGACCTTGTTTTGCAAATTTTGCAAGAGTGCCACCGCAAGAAAGTTCAACGTCGTCTGGGTGAGCCCCGATTGCTAATATATTCATAAGTTCTCCTTTATAAAAAGTTTTTAAAAATACGAGCCAAGTCAAAAAATTATACAAATTTTTAACCGGCTCGTAAAAAAATTTAGTTTTTTATATTAACCTTGTTTCCATCTTTGAATTACGCAAGTCACACGTCCGCCTTCTTCATTGATGATTTCGTAATCACCGAAAGATGCAGGAACTACTAAAGTTTGGAACTTGTCGCAAACTGCGAAGTATTCAGGATTTGATTTAGAACGAACGGTCACTTTAGAACCAACAGTCAACGTAAGCATGTTCATGAACTTACCTTCAGTTGAGAATTCGCCAACTTTTTCAAAGTGAATTCTTTCTACGTGGTAAGGCATAACAGGTGTTGATTTATAACGGTCAATAAAGTAATCTTTAGTCCATTTAACAACGGTAGGAGTAGATAATAAGTTGTCTTTTACCCAAGACGCTCTTCTTGTCTTTTCCATATTTCTGCCGTGTTCAAGGTGCATTTTAAGTGGTTTGCCAGTCATAGTCTTAGCGTTGTCGTCCCATGATGGTCTTGCGAAGTCGTATTCAAAGAATGAATATTCAGTACCGTTGATACTTGGGTTAGTATCCATTTCAAGAACCATTTGATTACCGCCGTGGCCGTGCATTGTCCCTGGAGGGATAAGGTAAAGGTCACCTTCTTTGCTTGACCAGTTAGCGATGAAATCTTTCCAGTTTTCAATAGGTTTGATGTTTTGTGATTCTTCACAAAGTCTTTCCCATTCTTCAATATCAGCACCGTCGTGGAAGCCCATCCAAGTGTTTGCGCCTTCGTATGCTTCTGCTATGTAGTATGTTTCATATCTACCAAGTGGTTCGTCAAAGTTGTCTTCAACGTACTTGCTTGATGGGTGAATGTGCATTGGCATTGAAATTCTTTCTGCTGGTTGTGGAGTTGGGTGCCAACCATCGTCAAGCCAAATATCAAGTGGGAATAAACCTGGATATTTTTTGTCAATGAGTTCACCAACTAATTCTTTACCGTATTGCATTGCGTTGAGCATTGGCATAGAAATACTTCTTTCGCCACCAAAGTCAATAAGAATACGAAGTTCAGGACCAGCGATTTTGTTCCATGCGTTGTTTGCTAAGCCTTCAACGCCGTAATCCATATCTAAGTATCTATAAGCACCCCAAGGACCTGGGCTGAAGATTTTAACTTCGTGGATTGGGTATTTAACGAGTGTAGACATAATTTCGTCATACGCTTTTCTTGGAACTAATGCTAAATCGTTTTCTTCAAAGTTCTCTACGTAGTAATCCATAGCGGTATACATAAAGTCTTTTTGACGTTTTAACATATAGTAGTCAGAGTAGTTATACTCTTTCCAGTTGTATCCTTTAGTTGGAGTTGTGCAACCGAAAGTGTTAAGTCTACCTTCCCACATATCCCATTGAACTTTTTGGTGAGTGTTATCTACGTAGAGTTTTACGCAGTATAATGGTTCAAGTTCCTTAATACAAGCACCTTCACCGTAAACGATAACGATGCCGTCGCCTGCAAGTGCTTTTTTAACTTCAGCAATTGCTTCAGCGTTCATAATATCTTCAATAACGCCTACTTTGTTAACTTTACCAAAACCAGGGTCGTCAGTAACGAATGGAGCGTTGTACGCTATAATTTCTTCTCTAGATTTGTAAAGTTTAGTTGCAGAAATAAGTTCTGCTTTTAAACCGTTTGCTTCAAGTTTACTATTAAGAGCGTTTGCGATTTTAGCATAGTCAATACCGTACCAACCGTCAATAGCAACTTTTTTAGCGCCTTTAGCAACAAGGTTTGCAAGTTCAGTTAAAACGTTGTCCCAACCGAAAACTACAGAATCTTTGTTTGCTTTTGAGATAACTATTCTGTTATCTGCATTTTTAATTGATTCATAAACTGGCATATTTTTATCTCCCATTTTAAAATTTAGATTATATCTATACGCTTATGTTAACATAAGAAGTCTTTCATTTCAATAACATATTTTCTTAAAAAATTCGCAAAAATTTACAATTCTTATTTGACAACGGCAATAATTATTATTATAATAAAGATATAAAAAGGAGTTTTTTATGCTTTATCAAAAAATGCTAACGGGCGATAAACCGTATTATACGGCGCTACGCTCAATGACGTATTTTAAAAAACACAAACATCCAGAGATTGAAATTGCCTATTGTTTAGAAGGGGAGTACAATGTAATAATTAACAACGTTAATTATCATATTAAGGAAGGCGACTTTGTTATTATAGGCTCTATGATTTCTCACGAAATTTTGTGTGACGAATTAAAAAAGAATTTGGTTTTAGTTATAGAAGTCGGCCCTATTATGATGGAAAATTACTTTAGTATTTTTTCAAAATCTAATTTTCCTAACCCTGTAATAAACCTTAATTCGGATAGTCACGGAGAGTTAAAAAATCTACTTTCAGATATGATAAATCTTCTTAAAAATTTCACTAATTTTGCCGAACTATCTATAAAGGGTAATTTGTATAAAATTTTTGGCTGTTTACTTAGAGATTTCGTTGACGAGAACGAACACACCTTTTTCTCTAAAAAAATGCGTTCGGTATCTCTTGTAGAAACGGCTATGGAATATATTCGTATTCACTATAACGAGCAAATTAAAGTAGAGACGATAGCCAGCGTTTGCGGTTATAGCGAAAGTAATTTTTGCAAGACTTTTAAGCAAATTTTCGGCAAGACTTTCCACGGCACGCTAAACGATTATAGGGTTAATATCGCTTGCATTTTTTTAACTGAAACAAACGACTCTATTGAAGATATAACTACTAAAGTAGGATTTTTAGACTCAAAGTCGTTTTGTAGAGTGTTTAAACAAAAAAAAGGCATTTCTCCAAAACAATATAGAAAACATAATATTGAATAAAATTAAAATCACACCTTTGTGGGTGTGATTTTTTTGCTTTATAATTACTATTTTAATCTTTCGTTAAACTCAGTTATTCCCTTTTGAACGTACTCTTTTTGAGTTGGGTCTAAATAGTTCAGAAGTGCAAGTAGTTCGCCAATATGCATAAGTTCATCTTTAAGTATATGCTCCCAAGTTTCCCTTGCTAATTTATCGTTAGTACTATGTATATGACCGTCGTATTCTATAACCGCTTGAATTTCGCCAATTAAGTCTTGCCGTGCTTTTTGCAATGTGTCAAAATTTAATAAAACATTATTAGAATTGTACGAATATGAATTATTATAATTAAACATTTTTAAACTCCTTATACTTATCTAGTATATTCGCTTTGCCGTGTTTGAGTGAATATAAAATTTTAAAAAATATATAAAAAACTCTTGACAATAGCAATACTACGTGATACGATGTATTATGTAAAGGAGAGTATTGTATGGACGTTCAATTAAAACGCGGTATACTAGACGTATGTGTTCTAAAGGCTATAAAGAGTGAAGACTCCTAGGGCTACAAAATAATAAAAGATTTAAGCCCATACGTAGAAATGACAGAGTCTACGTTATACACCATACTTAAGAGGCTAGAAAGTTCAGAAATGCTAACAGTTAAAAGCGTAGAGTACGGCGGTAGGTTAAGAAAGTATTATCATATAACAGAGCAAGGTTTAAAGCGTATTGAAGAATTTAAAAGCGAGTGGAGCGAGATAATGAAGATATATAGTTTTGTTATAAAGGAGAAAGAAAATGACTAAAATAGAGTTTTTAGAAGCGCTTAAATTAAAACTGTCAAAATTACCTAAAAAAGAGTTAGACGATAGGCTTAATTTTTATAGCGAAATGATAGACGATAGAATTGAAGACGGTTTATCTGAAGAAGAAGCCCTTTCAAAAATAGGTAGTGCTGACGAAATTGCTTTAGAAATAGTTGGCAACGTTCCACTTGGCAAAATCATGAAAGAAGCCCTTATGCCAAAAAGAAAACTCACAGGGCTAGAAATTACTCTTTTAATAGTTTGCTTTCCTATTTGGGTTTCACTTTTAGCAAGTGCGTTTGCGGGGGCTATATCTCTTTACGCATCGCTTTGGGTGGTCGTCGTGTCTTTATGGGCGGCTTTTGTGTCGTTTATAGCGTGCGGCTTTACTGGAATAGTTTTGGGTGCGGTGTACGTTATTCAAGGCTTAACGGTTAGTGGCGTTTGGCTAATTGGCGCAGGGCTAGTGTCGTTAAGTTTAGCGATATTTAGTTTTTACTCTTGCAAAATAACGACGCGTTTTAGTGCTAAATTACTTCCTAAAATTGTCTTATGGGTTAAAAAACTTTTTATAAAAAAGGAGAAAAACAATGACTAAAAAAATTAAAATATCGTTAGTGGTAGCAAGTTTGTTTTTCGTTATAGGCTCTACGCTATTCATTGGCGCGTTAGCGGCAGTAATGTGGGATTTTACAAAATTATCGGCTAAAAAATATACGAATAAGGAGTATGCCTTAACTCAAGAGTTTTCAAATATAACTATTCTTACTGATACAAGTGACGTAAATATTATAAAAACCACAGAAAAAAGCAAAGTCGTTTTAGTACAAGAAGAAAATATTGAACATAAAGTAGAAATAAAAGACGGCACTTTGTATATAGAACAAAAAGACAATCGTAAATGGTACGAGCATATAGGATTAAATTTTTCAAGCAGTGAAAAAATAACCGTTTATTTGCCAAACGATAAATATGAATTATTAAAAATAACTGGAGACACAAGCGACGTTAATTTATCTAAAGATATTACTTTTAATAGTGTAAACGTTTACGTTTCAACAGGCGACGTAGAGTGTTATTCTTCTATAATTGAGAACGGCAAATTTAGAGCAAGTACTGGGGATATAACAATCAAAAATCAATCTTTAGGCACATTAGAACTTGAAGTTTCTACTGGCGATATAGACCTTGAGAATTTAGCCGTTGGTGGAGACGTTTCAATTAGCGTTTCAACGGGCGACGTAGAAATTTCAAATTTAACCTGTAAAAATTTAAAGTCTAAAGGAAGCACTGGCGAGATAGAACTTGAAAGCGTAATTGCAAGTGAAAAAATCACTATTACAAGAAGTACTGGTAGCGTAGAGTTTAATCGCTCTGACGCTAGCGAAATTTTCGTTACGACAGGTACTGGCGACGTTAAGGGTAGTTTGCTTTCAGATAAAATATTTATCGCAAACACTAGTACGGGTGATAAATATATTCCAAGTTCTACGTCTGGCGGGAAATGCGAAATAAATACTAGTACGGGCGATATAAAAATCACTATAATAAAATAGAAAAAATTATTGCAAAAGTGAAATTAGTTTGATATAATAATGTAAATAAAAATTTAACAAATTTAAGGGGTATTTATGGAACAAAAATATTATTTATGTAGTCATTGTGGAAACGTGGTATCGTTTATAAAAAATAGTGGTGTTGCAGTTATGTGTTGTGGCGAAAAAATGAAAGAAATTTTGCCAGGAACAGTTGATGCGTCAGTTGAAAAACATTTACCTGTATTTATGGTAGAAGACAATAAAGTTTACGTAATGATTGGCGAAGTTGAACACCCTATGACAGAACCTCATTATATAGAATGGATTTCTATACAAACTAAAAAGGGCAGTCAAATTAAATACTTAAACCAAGACGAAAAACCTGTTGCTTGCTTTACTTTATGTGATAACGATGAATTTGAAGCCGTTTACGCATACTGCAATCTTCACGGATTATGGAAAGCGGAAAATCAAGTTATTAAAGCGTGTGAATTAAAGCCGGTTAGCGTAGATATTAATGAAAATTACGTAGTTTGCGAATGTAATAAAGTTTCTTACTTTGATATTTTAAAGGCAGTACATAGCGAAACTGATATGAAAAACTTGTTAAGCGCATTTGACAAGGTTAAAAACACTACGCGTTGTTCAACGGGTTGCGGTGGTTGTTATAATAAGGTTATAGCAATAATTTCAGAAGAAATGAATAAGTAGAAAGGGCTTTTTTAGGTATGACTGATAAAATAACGCCTAAAACGTGGCGTAACGCTTTGTAAAAGCCACTCGGCAAGACGGCTAGTGTTGCCTTCGGACTTTCTACACCTTTCACCGCGCATTATGCACTTTTCTTAATCAGCCATAAATAGCAAATAACAATAAAAAAACCAAAAACTCCGAAGGACTAACCTTCGGAGTTTTTGTGTAAAATTTTATTTATTGAATAAAGCCTTGTATGATTTAGAGAATTTTACGTTTGGAGATTTGCAAGCCTTAATAGTGACTTGTTCACCGTTTGATGGGTTAACGCCGATACGTGCGTTTTTGTTTCTAAGTTCAAACGTACCAAAGCCTGAAACGTGTACGTATTCGCCGTTCTCAAGACACTCTGTGACAGTGTCAATAAACTTTGAAAGGTAAAGTTCAGCCTCCTTTATGGTGACGCCTAACCTATCGGCATATACCCTTGTAAATTCGCTTTTGTTCATAAATAAATACCCCCCTTACGTGTTTTTAATAACACAATACGATATAATTATACCACATTTTTACACTTTTTCAATACTTTTTTTAATTTTTTTGCATTTTTAGATAAATAAGATAAGTCATTGACAAAATTTCTAATTCATATTACAATAATATATATTGTGTTTTTTTAGGCAAAAATTAGAGGTTTTATGGCTGATAAAGGAAAGATTTTACAAAATTTAATGAGTAAAAACAACTTTAAAAAAGTTAGTTCTTTAAAAAAACTTATCAAACTTGAAAAGACGAGTGAAGAACTAGTTCCGGCACCAAAAAATTTAGTGCCATTACATTTTACAAGTAATGCTTATTACTCTTTATATTCTCCAACAGTTTGTGCGTATATGGCGCACAAATGCGGTTGCACGGCTTCGTCAATAAACGACTTTGCTACACTTCGTTATTCTAAGGAATTTAAAAAGGCGTGCAAGGTTTTAGCAATGCAAGATTTATATGGTTATCATATAAACTGTAAGCCTTTATTCGGTGAAAAATTAGGAAAATACTATGCTTACGGCATTACCTATAAAAACGCTAAACTTTTAGATGCGGAACTTAAAAAGTATCGTGACGAAAAAAAGGCTTTACTTGTAAAAGTTATAAAGAGAATAAATAAAACGTTAAATCCGTTAGGAATAACTATATCAGAAAAAGAAGTGTTTAACTCAAGTCAATATAAAGACTGTTCAATTACCGAAAAACACGTAGCTAAAATTTTAGCAAGTAAAATTATTGATAAGTTTAAAAACCCATTAGAAATCATAGAATTTTTAAAGGTAAGTTTGGCTATTGACAGTTGTGAAGGCGATTTGCGTTTCCTAAAAGAGCAAGAAAACAGTTATTTTTTAGAAGACTTGGCTAAGGTATTATACAATAAGTACACCTTATTACAACCAAAAGAAAGGTTAGAAGACGCTAAAACTTTTATAGAACTTGGCAAAAAATACGGCGCTATATCTTCGTATAAAATAAATATAACTACTTATAATGAAGAGTTTTTGTCTAATACCGCAAGCGTATTATTAGAAAACGGCTTTAACGCAGTCACTATAAAGTTTGACGGTGTTTTAGACGATTGCATTTCCAAAGTCGTTGATTATTTTTACGATAAGGGGATTTTAGCAGTTTCCTTATATCGTATAGGTCTACCACGCCAACTTATGCCTACTAAAGAGTTGAGCGAAAAATTATATAATAACGCTATGGCTATCGTCGGTAGTAGCGTGTCTAGTTTAAGCGATATAAAAGATTCATTCTTTGGCGAAAACACTATAAAATTATGTCCTGATTTGTTAAAGAGAGTTGAAATTTTTTCTAATATTGCTAAAAAGGGGAACTAACTTTTATGGAAAAAAAAGTTTTTGATTTAAAATCAGAGATTGAAAAACTATTTTTAAAAGACAATAGAATAGAAGATATTAAAGTTGAACTTATTAGTGTGGAAGAGTCTCTTTTTAGCCTTGCTACGCTAAATGCAGGCAAGAAGATAGACGTTGTTTTTACTGAAAAAGATTATTTTAAATTCGGTACTAACATTTTAAGTCCCTTAAAAAATGCGTGTGCAGAATTTTCTACTTTAATATTAGAAGACAAGGGCTTTAATCACTTGCAAAACAAGTCGTTTTTCAACTTTAGTGGCGATATAGTAGTAGTTGTTGGAAATAATGACCTTATCAATATTACCGCTTATTATTCGTCTATACAAAAAAAGACTTGCTATGCCGTTTTAACTGAGCCTTATTGCGAATACACCTTACTCAACTATGCTAAAATTCCTACTGAAAACGTTCATATAAATATAGATATTACGCCAATAAAATCTTTAATTATAGACCTTGATATATTAAGAAGAGCGTCAAAAGAAGCATATGCTGAAAGTTTTATAGTTGCCATGTCAAAACTTATTGCACTTATAGACTATAAGTTCAATATGCTAGTGACTGACGGTACGTATGACCAAGAAAGTTATGTTAAAATAAAAAATGCAATAGCCTTAGTGACTAGTTTATATAGTTATAAAAATAGTAATGACGTTTTAATTTACGCCCAATTAGTTTTTGCTAGCGAAATGAGAAAGAGCAACGTATTAAAGTCAAGTAGCGTTGATATGTTTGCCGAAGCCATAAATTTATTTGACAAAACGGCTAGTTATGGCGACAAAATTTTAACTGCTATTAGAACTATTTCTGGCATTTATGAAACGTTTTTTGCCAACGAATTGTTTGACGTTTTAAGTTTACCTAACTATAACGGCGACATTTTAAAACTTGAAAAGTTAACAGGCAACTCTTATAGTTTTTATAGCAAAAATTTAGTAGTTCCAACGGCAAGTAAATTACAGGCGTATAATTCTATATTGTTAAAGACTAAAAACGGATTTTTAAAGGAACTTGAATCTTTACTTTCGGTATTGCACGCCATTGAAAAAATATACGGCTCTTACCTAAAAGGCGTTCAAGAAAAAGAAAGTATTTCTTACGAAACTAAAAAAGAAGCACTGCTTCTTTGCACATATTTTTCTAAAGAAAAAACTATACTTACTCACCTTAGAGATTTAGGTTTCTTAAACTGCTTAAAATAAAATATTTTTTAAACAGGTATAAAATTAAATAAACGTGTAAATAATTCCCACTACGTAGCGTAGGGGAATTTTTTTATGCTAAAAAGATTGGTAGTTGTGTGTTTTGCTTTTTTATTTATTACTTTAACTTACGTGTCAACTAGTAAACTATTCGTTTACGAAAAAGCCTTTGTAGTATACGGTGGTAAGTCTTTAGGGAAAATAGTAAGCGAAAGAGTAATGCCTTTTACAAGTAGCGACGGCGTATTTAAAGTGTTTAGTAAAGATACAAACTATAAAGAACTTTTAAAAAAATATAATGCAAAACTTGTTTTTATAGAAAAAAACGGAGATATTGTCAGCGAGTATTATTACTCAAATTTATTGCCTAGTAAAGAGATTATTAACGGCAAAAAGGTTAATTTGCATATTGCTATATCGTTAGAACAAATAGTTATAGGCAGTCCAATAATATACGGCTCTTACTAAAAAGTACATAATTTTGGGAGGTATATATGTCAGAAAAAAAGAACAAATCAATAAATTTTGTAAAGAAAAATGCTTATTATTTTGCTTTTATAATTTGCTTGGCGGTGTTGTCTATTATAACGGTTGCGTTAGTAGTTTCGGCAGAAAACAAGCAAGTAAACGGCGGTGGAGTTATTGAAGTTCCAAAGCCAGACAATAACGGCGGAAACAATAATGTGGGCGAAAATAACGGTGACCAAAACGGTAGCGACGACGCCAATGGTGATAATCAAGGCGGTGTTCAAGACGCGCCTACCACGTCGGTAATTGTGTTTGATATGCCCGTAAACGGTACTATTATTAAAGACTACGTTGACACTAGCGTTGTGTATAACCAAACTTTAGGTCTTTATTCAGGTCATAAAGCAATAGACTTTAGCGCCGACGAAAACTCTATGGTATCAGTAGTTTACGACGGTGTTATTGAAAGTATTACTACAGGTAAACTTGATGGCGTGACACTAATAGTTGACCACGGCAACGGTCTTAAAACAGTATATAATAGCATAGAAGTTAATGAAGATTTAGAGGTGGGTCAATCGCTTAAAAAAGGCGATGCAATAGGCGTTGTTTCAACTAACAATAGGACGGAATATAAAGACGGCGCACACCTTCATTTTGAGGTTTTAGAAGACGGCAAAAAAATTAGCCCATACAAATATCTTTTAATAGAAGAAAAGTAATAATTAAAAGCCCTTTTTAGTAAAGGCTATGTCATAAATTATGCCATAGCCATAGTAAAATACAAAGAGGGCTTTTTTGTATGAAAAAAATATTGGTATTGTTATTGTCTGTGTCTATTGCCTTTTCAATGGTTATAGTTGCAGACGGTTGTGGTAAAAGCGAAGTAGAGTTATCTAAATACTACATTGACGCCACTTTTAACGACGGAACTTTAGAGTGCGATATGACCGTCAACTACATAAACAACACTTCGTCAAGCGTAGATGTTTTGTATTTTAACTTGTATCCAAACGCGTATAGAGAAGGGGCGAAAGTAAAGCCCGTTCATATAGAATATTTTTCTCAAGTATATAAAAATGGAACAAGTTATGGCGATATAAAAATAAGAAAAGTTAATTGCGATAACGTAAAACTAGACTATTTAATTACAGGCGAAGACGAAAACGTTTTAGAAGTAAAGTTAAATAGCCCAGTTAAGCCAAATAAAGAAACTAGCGTATTTATAGAATTTACCGTCACTTTAGCAAATGCAGAGCACAGGCTAGGTTATAGCGAAAATACTGTAAATTTAACGGGTTTTTATCCTATACTTTGCGCTAATTATAACGGCGACGTTTACAAAAACGTATATTATCCGTCAGGCGACCCCTTTTATAGCGACGTAGCGAATTATTTAGTAGATTTAACAGTGCCGTCGTCTTACGTAGTGGCGTCGTCGCTAAGCCCGACAAAAACGGAGTTTCAAGGTCTTAGCACAACCTATTCTTATAGTAGAGAAAATGTAAGAGATATCGCTTTTATACTCTCTAAAAATTTTAACGTAATAAAGGGGAATTTAGGTGACGTGGAAGTGTCGTATTACTATTTTAACGATACTGAGCCCGAAAGAGCGTTAGGCATTATAATAGACGCTTTGTCCTATTATTCTAAAAATTTTTGCGAGTATCCGTATAGCGAATACGTCGTTAGTCAAGCAGATTTTGTCTACGGCGGTATGGAATATCCTTGCTTAACGTTTATAGGCGGAAATTTAACTGGCTACGACAAAGAGTATTGTATTGCTCACGAAACGGCTCACCAATGGTGGTATGGGCTTGTCGGGGTAAACTCTAGTGAAGAAGGTTTTATAGATGAGGGGCTTACCGAATATTCTACCGTACTATATTTGGCTAATAGCGATAACTTTAATTTAAGCAAGGAAGATTTAATAGAAACGGTAAAGCAGTCTTATAGACAAATAAGGGATATTTGCGTAAAAAATCAAACTTATAAAAACCCTTTAATGAAGAGGAATTTAGGCGATTTTAGTAGCGATTTAGAATACGTTAACATAGCCTACTATCGTTCGCAAATAATGTTTGACGACCTGTGTAATTTTATGGGCGAGAAAAAATTTTTAAGTGCGATGCAGGGTTTAGCAAATAATTACAAGTACAAAAACGTTAGTTATGATACGGTAAAAAGGCATTTTAACAACAAAAAGAAAGGCGCAGATAGTATTTTAGACGGCTACGTACTAGGCATAACTGCCATTTAATATAATAATAAGGCAAAAATTTTTCAAAATTGAAAGTATTGTATTGACAATAAAAGGGTAAAATGCTAAAATATACAAAATGGCGCTTTATGTTTACATAAAGATATATATAAGGAGTTGGCTTTTAATGAAAAACCTTTTATTGAAATTAACGGTGCTTGTTTTAGCGTTAACTATGGCTATGGGTTTAGTTGCTTGTGGCGACAAAACGGAAGAAGAAACTCAAGTGACCGGTACTTTTAAATACAGGCTTGCATCAGAACTTCGCGAAGTTGTTGATGAAAACGGCGAAGTTAAGTTAGACGAAGATGGCGAAGCAATTATGGAAACTCATAAATACTACGTAATTACTGGTTATGAAGTTTCTAGTGAAGACGCTTTGAAAATGGCAGAGGGCGATTTTTCTACGGTAGAACAATATCGCGTACTCAGTAAAGAAAAAAATGACGGTGATAAATGCACTTTATTCCCAAGAACAGGTAAAGATTTAGGCGAAGATAACGACTACCCTGTTGAAGAAATTGAAGGTGGCGCATTTACTAACCAAATTATTTTAAAAGAAGTTTACGTTGGCGACAATATTAAAAAGATTGGCGAAGGTGCGTTTGCAGGTTGTACTAATTTAGAAAAACTTAGTCTTCCTTTCTTAGGCGAGTCTGAAGACTCAGTTAATAGTGCTAGAGTGTTCGGTCACTTATTCGGTGCTTCCGCATCTGGCGACGGCAACGTTGCAGTGACTAGCAAAATTCACGAAAGAAAAGACGATACTGGCGCTTCAATATTAAACGAAGCAGAAGTTTCTTTCTCTGTACCTGCATCTATCAAGACGGTTGACTTATCAAGAACTACAATGACTAGCGTTTCAGAATGTGCTTTCTATGGTATGAGTATGATTAAATCGGTTATTCTACCAAGCACTGTTGTTAGCGTTGACAGTCACGCTTTCTTTGGTTGTACAAGTTTAGTTAGTTTTGACTTAGGCAATATTGAAACTTTAGAGCAATACGCATTTAGCGGTTGTACGTCTCTTAACTCAGTTGACTTTAAAAACGTTAAAGTTATTAAAGAAAACGCTTTTGAAAGTTGTGTAAACTTATTCAAAAAGAAACTTAACTTTGAAAACAACGGTGGCATTTTAACTTTACCTGCAAGTGTAGAGTTTTTGGGTGCAAGAGCGTTTTTAGGTTGTGAAGGTATTGTTAAAATAGATTTAAGCGCAACTAAAATCACTACTATTTATCAAGGCGCTTTTGAAGGTTTAATAGAACTTAAAGAATTAAAAGTTAAAGACGGTACTTTAATTAAAACAGGTGCATTTGCGGCTTGTGAAGAATTAAAGGCAGATAAAATTACAGGCTCTTACACAAGTGAACCTAAAGCCTTTGCTTTTGACGACTAATATTTAATATCAAAAAATACGCCCACTACTAAGGTAGTGGGCTTTTAATTTGCGATTAAGTCTTACGTCTTAAATATTGCTCTTAGTGGCTCTTAAGGTTAAAGTGATTTTTGTCGTCGCTAAGGTTTTGAAATATCAAATAATACCCATCTCCCATTAAATTAAAAGGGGATAATGGAACAAACTTTCCGTCATCAAAACCGCTTGGCGTTTCGTCATACTTTCCCTTAACGCCGTATGCTAAAGTAAAAGGTTTAGAGTTTTTATAGATTACGCCTACAACGTAATACCTAGTTTCGTCGTAGCGTATCTTTACAAAAGTGCTATCCTTTATTATATTATTAAGTTCTTCTATTTTAGGGTGGTTTGAAAGTATAGAGTTTAATTTTTCGTTAATTTGTTTGTAATGGCAATTGTCTTTGATAAAACTAAAGTCCTTTTCATTAAAATTAAGGTCGCTTTTTTTACCTTTGTTAACTTCTTCTTCTTGATTTGTAGTTCCAAGGCTTTTAGTTTGGTCACGTAGTGATTCATTTTCTAGTTTATAATAGTCCTCCGTTGCTAGTAGTTCGTCGTTGTATTCGCAAATGGTATCTTCTAATAAAAGATACTCTTTATAATTATTTAAATTGACTTTAGGAGTGCCGTATTCTCCGTAAGAGAGAACGTCTTTTAAAACGCTATCGTAAAGTATAAAAGACGCTCCGCTTAAAAAGTCAAAAGTGGTTGGTAAAACTTTACTAAATCTAAAACTATTAGAAAAGTTTTCTAAAATATAGTTATTGTTTGCTGAAAATAGCCACACTAAATTATTGGTTTTCACGCTACTAGTTAATAGGTCAACCGTTATGGTTAAGGTGCTGTTTAGCCTAACGATTTTAACCGTACCTTTGTATCCGATATTACAAAAAGGCGGTTTATTTAATACAATTAGTTTTTTTTCGTAAATTTCCATATAAATTACTCGCTTTTAATAATATATAATAAAAAATAGAATAAAATAACTATTATCAACTAAAAAGGTCGTTTTTTAGTGAATTTAAAAGGTAATAATAAAATTATTATTAAAATATCAAAAAAGTATTTACATGTTTTGAAAAATATGGTAAAATAGGCATAATGGGTAAAAATGTGAATAAAGTATCATTTTTACAAAAAATCAAAAACATTTTAATTTTTAAGGAATTATTTTAGGAGGAAATATAATGACAAACAACAAACAAGTATTAGAGTTTGTAAAAAACAGTGCTGAACTTTGTCAACCTGATAAAATCGTTTGGATTACAGGCGAAGAAGCTCAACTTGAAGAACTTAGAAAAGAAGCATTATCAACTGGCGAACTTATCAAATTAAATGAAGAAAAACTTCCTGGTTGTTATCTTCACCGTTCTGCAGTTAACGACGTTGCTCGTGTAGAAGGCAGAACTTTCATTTGTTGCAAAAATAAAGAAGATGCAGGCCCAATCAACAACTGGATGGACCCAGAAGAAGCATATTCTAAAGTAGGCGAAATTTTCAAAGGTAGCATGAAAGGAAAAACAATGTACGTTATTCCTTATTCTATGGGTGCCGTTGGTTCTCCATTTAGTAAAGCAGGTATTGAAGTGACTGACTCTATTTACGTAGTAGTAAGTATGAAGATAATGACAAGAATTGGTAAAGAAGTTTTAGACGTTCTTGGCGACAGCAACGATTTCGTTCGTGGTCTTCACTCAAAAGCAGATTTAGATGCTGAAAAGAGATATATTTTACACTTCCCAGAAGATAATACTATTTGGTCAGTTAACTCTGGTTACGGCGGAAACGTTTTACTTGGTAAAAAATGTTTCGCTCTTCGTATTGCATCTTATCAAGGTAAGAACGAAGGTTGGATGGCTGAACACATGCTTATCCTTGGCGTTCAAAACCCTAATGGTGAAATTAACTACGTTTCTGCAGCGTTCCCATCTGCTTGTGGTAAAACAAACCTTGCAATGCTTATTCCACCTGCTCTTTATAGAGAAAAAGGTTATAAAGTATGGTGTGTAGGTGACGATATCGCTTGGATAAGAGTTGGTAAAGACGGTCGTCTTTGGGCTATTAACCCTGAAAACGGTTTCTTCGGTGTTGCTCCTGGTACTAATATGCACTCTAACCCTAACGCATTATTATCTACTAAGAAGAACGCTATCTTCACAAACGTTGCTTTAGACGAAACTGATATGACAGTTTGGTGGGAAGGTATGGAAAAAGACGTTCCTGGCAAAGTTAAACCTGCAAACTTAATTGACTGGAAAGGCAATGCTTGGACTCCTGATACTGTTGACGCTGAAGGTAAAGCAGTTAAGGCTGCTCACCCAAATAGTAGATTTACTGCTCCTGCAACTAACTGTCCTTGTATTTCTTCTGAATTTGAAGCACCAGAAGGCGTTCCACTTACTGCAATCGTATTTGGTGGTAGAAGAGCAAAAACTGCTCCACTCGTATACGAAGCAAGAGATTGGAACAGCGGTGTATTCGTAGGTTCTATTATGGCATCTGAAACTACTGCTGCTGCAACAGGCGCAGTTGGTGTTGTAAGACGTGACCCTATGGCTATGCGTCCATTCGTTGGTTATAATATGGCTGACTATTTCGCTCACTGGATTAACATGGGTGAAAAGATTTCTAATAAACCACGTATCTTCAACGTAAACTGGTTTAGAACTGATGATGAAGGCAACTTCATTTGGCCAGGTTTCGGTGACAACCTTCGTGTTCTTGAATGGATTTTAAAAAGATGTAAAGGCGAAGCAGATGCAAGAGAAGTTGCTATCGGTTATATCCCTTACGCTAAAGACATCAACGTTGAAGGTCTTGACATTGACGAAGCAGTTATTGAAGATCTTTTATCAGTTGACAAGGAAACTTGGCTTGAAGAAGTTAAAGGTATTAAAGAATTCTACGCTCAATTTGGCGATAGGCTTCCAAAAGAACTTTTAGTTAAACTTCAAGAACTTGAAGATAACCTTTCAAAATAATTAAAAATTAAAATTTATAGAGTATGAGCGTTTTGTTCATACTCTTTTTTTTGTCCTTTTAAAGGGTATTTGTATTGACAAAAGGTTGGGGGTATGATAAACTATATTTTGTTGAAAATTGTAGAATAAAAGGAAATTATGTTATTTTTAGTTTTATATTATTTAGCAACTGTAATATTATCGGTAGTTGCTTTAGTTTATTGTAAAAAACATATAAAAAGTGATAAGACAAAAGATTTAATTTTTAAAATCGTAGCGATAGTGACGGTATTTTTACACTACTCTGACTTGTGGTTTAATTATCTCTCTACGGGTAATGCCGATATGGGCGTAAGCCATCTTTTTGCCGTATATCCTTGCCATATTATAATGTGGATAAGTTTAATAGCATCGCTTTTGAAAAATAAAAAGGGTAAATTTTTTAATTTTTTAGTAGTCTTTATTTTCTATATAGGAATAATTTGCACGTCGGTAGGTATTATTTTTAACGATAGTTATTTATCTAATATGACCTTAAAAGACTATGTGGTAGTAAAGGGCTTAGTAGGACATAGTACGCTATTTTTCATTTGCTTATACGTATTTGTAATGGGCTATATGAAAGTAGACTTTAAATTTAATTTTATAAGCGTAATTTTAGGCTTATTAGTATTTATCGTACAAGGAACGCTACTTAATACTTTATTTAAACTTTGCAATATAGACGGACCTAACGTTATGTATTTAAACGAACCACCGTTTGAGAGTTTGCCGTTTATAAACACCTTAACCATAGGTA
Organism: Christensenellaceae bacterium; assembly: GCA_045648085.1. Lineage (GTDB taxonomy): Bacteria > Bacillota > Clostridia > Christensenellales > Borkfalkiaceae > HGM11412. The sequence continues at coordinate 34,706 of JAZRNF010000028.1, forward strand.
TTGCAGGGGTAATATTAAGTTTTATTTGGATACTTATAATGGAATATTTTTTTCTTCCAAAAGAGAAAAGATTTTTTTATAAATTAAAACAAAGGAATAAGGAGTAATTATGGTAAACGATTTTTTACTTAAAGTTTTTTCAGATGAAAATACGTCTATTATGATTGAAATGTTTTCAATTTGGCATATACTTTATATGCTTATAATAATTGGCGCAGCAGTAGGTTTAAGTCTTTATTTAAAAGGTAAAAGCGAAGACAAAATTGAAAGGGTAGTCAATAGAATTGCGGTTATTTTATTTGCCGTATATATGTTAGACTTTTTCTGTATGCCACTTAGAGAAGACCAAATAAATATAGATAAATTGCCTTTCCACATTTGCACTTTATCTTCTATACTTATTTTGTTTACTCGCTTTAACAAGCGCCTTATCAAGTTTAGAGAGCCTACACTAATGATTGGGCTTGTTGGTACGCTTATGTACTTATGTTATCCAAGTAGTGCTTTCCACGATTTTTCTGCTTTTAGTTATGTAGTATTACAAACTTTTGCATACCACGGTTTATTACTTATTTATAGCGTAGTAGCACTTGCGACTAAGAACGTAGAAATTAGTTGGAAAAAGTT
>JAZRNF010000029.1:0-51161 GCA_045648085.1 Christensenellaceae bacterium
ACCCACCAAGAAAAGGTTGCGATGAAAAGGTATTATCTTCAATTTTAAAGTCAAAGCCTAATAAAATAGTTTACGTTGCCTGCTCACCACAGTCTCTTGCAAGAGACGTTGGCGTTCTTATAGGCACACTTTTTTGGGAAAATGGCGAACTTAAAAAATCAAATATAAATTGCGGTCTTTATGAGATTGAAAAAATAGTCCCATACGAAATGTTTCCGCAAACCAAGCATATTGAAACGTTAACAGTATTAAAATTAAAAGGATAGGAGTTAAGAAATTGATAAAGCATTTATTGAAAAAAGACGGCAATTTTTATAAGGCAAATTTACATACCCACTCAACAGTGTCTGACGGGGTATTTACTCCTAGTGAGTTAAAAAAATTATATCAAGAAAAAGGGTATTCAATTTTAGCAATATCAGACCATAATATAATAAAGTCTCACCAAGAATTGACTGATGAAAACTTTGTTGCAATCACGTCAGGCGAATTTGGCGTTGTTTTAAGTGACGGTTTACCATTATCTTACGGTAATTCTAAAATTTTTCACTTAAACTTTTTTGCTAAAGACCCAAGTAATGATAGTTCATTATTCTTTGAAAAAGATACTCAAAAAGAATACTCTTTAGAATATATAAACAATTTAATTAAAACGGCTACAAACGACGGTTTTTTAATTTCATATAATCACCCTGTGTGGTCGCAACAAAATTATACCGATTATTCTAATTTAAAAGGTCTTTGGGCGGTAGAAGTATATAATGAAGATTGTGTTTTAGACGGCTACTACGACACCACCGTACCGTTAGACGACTTATTGCGTAATAATCAAAACGTCTTTCCTATATCAACTGACGATGCTCATTGGCTCAATGCTTGCTTTGGCGGTTGGGTAATGGTTAAAAGTGATAAATTAACTTATAAAAACGTTATAAATGCCTTAGAAAATGGTGATTTTTATGCGTCTTCTGGCCCAATGATTGAAGAAATTTATATTGAAGACAACGTAGTTAAAGTTAAAACTTCAAACGTTAAAGAAATTATATTGTCTAGCGATAGGCGTTTTTCAAAGAGAGTGTCTAGTAATAATTCGTCAATCAATTTTGCAGAGTTTGACTTAACAAAATTTTTAGAAACTAGCAAACTTTTAAAAACCGAAATAGGAAAAAATTCTTATATTCGTATAACAGTGAAAGATAATCAAGGCAAATATGCATATTCTAGGGCATATTTTTTAGAAGAATTAATTTAATAACTTTAAGGAGATACGATTTATGAATAATCAATGGAAAGGTAAAAAGTGGTATTGCTACGGTACGAGTATGACTGATAACGTTTCTTTAATAAACGGTGGGGTTCATTGTGGTAATTATTCTAAATATCTAGCCGAATTTGCTGGGCTTGAAGAACATAATTTCGGCAAGGGCGGTAGTGGTATTATGCCACAAAAACACGGAGTTGAAGATAGCGTTAAAGGTAGATGTATGCGCCTTAGCGATGGTAAAGAAGAAGCAGACTTAATAACAGTTGAAGTTATTCCTAACGATATGAGTTTTGAACTTGGCAACGTCACCGATACTAGTGACGATACTTTTTGTGGTAATCTTAACCAAATTATAGAATATTTACTTACAAACACAAAAGCAGTCGTTGTAATACTTATCGCATCAAGGTCTAGGTGGCATTACCAAGATTATTCTATAAAATATCCTCCAACTTGTGAAAATACTAAGAAATGGCTTATGTGGGAAGACGCTGTAAATACTGTTTGTAGAATGCACGGCATACAGTGTTTTAACGGTGCAAGCGAAGCGGGTTTAGGTTTTTATCGTGTAAATAAAGATAATTCGCTTGTTCAAGACCAAATTCACTTAACTGACGAAGGTGGTAAAGTTTTGGCAAAATATTATTGGGGTAGACTTAAAAACTTATATCCAAACGACTAATATAATATTATATACTAAGGTAAAATTATGAATAAAAAATCTTTACGTAAATTTTCTCTTATTTGCGCAATAATAGGTGTTTTAGTACTAATTATTGCATATTTCTTTTTCCATTTTGTTACGGATAATGGAATAACATTAACTTGGCACCCAGAAGCAGGTAAACCTTTCGTTACCGACCTTATTGGTAATTTTGGCATACTTTTTATTTGGTCAAGCGTAATTTCATTTATAGCGTCAATAATCTTTTTTAAAGATAAAGAATAATAGTTTAGGTGTTTTATGAATAAAACTCAATTACATAATAATTTAAAGGTTAAAGAGTTCGTTTTTGACGTAATTTTTGCAATTATTGCAGGTTTGATTGTTGGTACTGCATATTTTTTCTTCCAAAATGGTAACGGGTTTGCACCAGGTGGCGTTGGCGGTTTAGCAACTATTACTCACCACTACTTGAATAATAAAATTAGTTGGTCTATACTAATGGTTGCATTTAATTTACCAATATTTATATTAGTTAGCATTTTAGTTAATAAAAAACTAGGTTTAATGCTTAGCATTTATATGGTAGTGCAGTCATTTTTACCTAAATTATACGAACTTTTAGGTGCTAAAGCATATAGTTTAGTAAATAATAAAGAAGATTTTAATATTGTATTTGCTTGTATTGCAACCGGTGTCGTATCTGGTTTTGGTTTTTCTATAATGCTCAAACGTTTTGGTGCAAGCGGTGGTACTTATGGTATTTCGGCAATAATTAAAAAATTAAAACCGGCTTCAAATATAGCCTACGTTGCATTTATTATGGATGCTAGCGTTGTGTTTATTGCATTTTTTGTTTACGGTATGAAAATTACCCCTGTAATTTGTACGCTTATTAACTTATTTATTGCAAACGTTATAGTTGATAGTGGTCTTAGCGGTATTAAAAACGGATACAAGTTTGAAATTATAACTAGTAATCCAACTGAACTTGCAAGTGAGTTAATGTCGCACCTAAAGCACGGCGTGACTGAAATAAGGGTTCACGGTATGTATTCCGACACCGATAGATATATGCTTTACTGTATTATCAATAAACGTCAAATTGGTGAAATGATGAAAATTTTAAAATGCCACCCAGAAGTTTTTGCAAGTTTTTCTAAAGTCAACGAGGTTTTTGGAAACTTTAAACGAAAGGTAAAATGATGTTTAAATAAATTTTATTTTGTGCGATATAATCGCAAAATATAAAAATAATTCTAAATTATAAAATAGGTAATTATGGCTAAAAAAAGAAGTAAAAAATCAAATAAAACTAAAATAAAGAAAACGATTTCGTTAATAATTTTTATATTACTTGTAATATTTGTAATAGTGTGTTATTTAAATCCGTCTATATATGATAAGTTGCTTTCTATATTTAACGAACAGCCTTTAGACGACGATATTGAAAAGGGCGATTTTTATGCTAAAGGCGAAGCGACCACTGTTATACATATTATTGATATAGGTCAAGGCGATGCAATACTTATACAATTACCTGACGATAAAGTAATGCTTATTGATACAGGCGACAATAACGATGACAATAATCAAAAATTAGTAAACTATATAAAAAATCTTAAAATTACTACTATTGATTATTTATTAGCAACCCACGCCGATGCCGACCATATTGGCGGAATGGAAGACGTTTTTAATAATTTTGAAATTAAAAAGGTGTTTAGACCATACGTTTTATATAGTGGCGATAAATTTTCGTTTACTAGCACTTATAACGTAGGCGCTACTAAATATAAACAATCTTCAACAACTTATGGTAGATTTTTAAACTATATAAATGGAGAAAAATACACTAAAGATAATAATTCTTATAATTGTGAGTGGGAATTTTTTGATTACGATTGCGATTTTGGCTCAAATATTCATTATAACGACGTTGTCACCCCTTATACCGTTGACTTTTTATCGCCATTAGACGACTATACTAAAGTAAATTACGAAGATGCTAACGACTATTCGCCAATAATCAAGTATTCTTACGGAACTTTTGACATTTTATTGACAGGCGATGCCGAAAAACAAGCGGAAGAAGAATTTGTTAATTATTATAGTAAAAACGATGAGTATAAAAACTTTGTAGACGTAGACGTTTTAAAAGTAGGCCACCACGGTTCGTCAACGTCAACTTCTAAAGCGTTTTTGGAACTTATAAAACCCGAAACAAGCATAATTTCTTGCGGGGAAGGAAACTCTTACGGTCACCCAACACAACCAACTTTAGATAGGCTTTGTGAATATGGCTCAACCTTATATAGAACTGATAAAAACGGTGATATTGTAATTACGGTTGACTATTTGGGTCAAGCAAATATTACAACTCAAAAAGTTGGCTCTAATATGTTTGTTGCACCATAATTAAACGTAATTAAATATTTATAAATAATACCTTTGCTTATAAAAGCAAAGGTTTTTTAATTTACAAAAAATTACAAAAATCATAGATAAATTCTAAAATTTTCAACTTTTTTTATTGTAAAATATTTTTTGCTAAGGGGGTAAAAATGAAAATCAAGCATTTATTAGAAAACGGCTCATTACGTATATATTTATACGGAGAATTGGACGAGTGTACTGCACAAAAAACAAGAGAACTAATTGACGAAATTATAAATAAAAACTCTAATATAAATAGCGTAGTTTTTAATTTTTCGGGTATGACTTTTATGGACAGTACGGGTATAGGAATGCTAATTGGCAGGTATAAAAAAATAAAATCAAAAAACCTATCAACTTACATAGAAAATCCAACAAGGCAAGTTGATAAAATTTTAGAAATTTCAGGTTTATATAAAATAATGCCTAAAATATAATGGGGGAGTTATGCAAAATAAAATGACGTTGTCTTTTTTATCAATATCTGAAAACGAATCGTTTGCGAGAAACGTTTTGGCAAGTTTTTCAGTATCGTTAAATCCGTCGGTTTCACAAATTAACGACGTAAAAACTGCAGTATCTGAAGCCGTTACTAATGCAATAGTACACGGTTATCCTGATACCGTTGGAAATATTGAAATTGAAGCATATATATCAAATGAAGACGTTTTACATATTAAAATAAAGGATTATGGCGTTGGTATAGAAAATTTAAGTGAAGCGTTAGAGCCTTTTTATTCAACTAAGTTTGAAGACGAAAGGTCAGGTATGGGATTCACTATTATGAAAACGTTTATGGATACCGTTAAGGTTGAGTCAAAACTCAATGAAGGAACAACCGTTTACATGACAAAAAATTTTTTATTGCGCTAAGGTATTAATTATGCTTTCTTTTGAAGAAACCTTACGTCACATAAGATTAGCAAAAAATGGCGACAATAACAGTAAAAGTATACTAATAACTCACAATTCATTACTTATAAAAAGCATAGTAAATCGTTTTAAAAATAAAGGCGTAGAATATGACGACTTGTATCAACTAGGCTCAATTGGACTGCTAAAAGCAATAGCGAATTTTGACGAAAGTTATAACGTAAAATTCTCAACCTACGCTGTACCTATGATAATTGGCGAAATAAAACGTTTTTTACGTGACGACGGCGAAATCAAGGTTTCTAGGCTTATTAAAATGCAGGCGATAAACATAAATAAATACATTGAAAAAGTGCTTAAAGATAGGGGTGAAGAGCCTACTGTTGACGAGATTGCTAAAGAGTTTAACGTTGATAGAGAAGAAGTTGTTGTTGCTCTAGACTCTACAAAACTAACTGTATCAATCTACGATAAGTTTGACGACGGCGAAGATAAATCGCAAAGCCTAATAGATAAAATACCATCAAATTATAGCGTTGACGAGCACGTTGATAAACTTTATTTAAGGTCGTTATTAAACACTCTAAACGATAGGGAACGAAAACTTATAGAACTTAGGTATTTTAGAGATAAAACTCAAGGCGAAGTTGCTAAAATTTTGGGCGTTTCGCAAGTTCAGGTATCAAGGCTTGAGAATAAAATTTTAACAAGATTAAAACAAAAAGGCTAATAAAAGTACAAAAATATCAATAAAACGGTATTTTTGTATTTTTTTTAAATTAAAGAAAATAATAAAAGTATGAAAAAAATAAACGAGTTTTTAAGTGAAGACGTTAAAAATGTTTTAAGTAAAGAAAGTTATTATAAGGACAGTAAAAATGACAGGAAAAAATAGTAAAAATTACAATGAAGATTATTTAGAATTTGTAAAAAAAATATCCCCTAAAACTAACGAAGTAAAAACGTTATGGCACGCCTTTTGGGTTGGGGGCGTAATTTGTTTAATTGGTCAGTTTATAAGGTATATGCTTATGTATTGGGTAGGGTTATACGGCGATACGTTAGCGGGCGCAACGTCAATGGTAATGATATTTTTAGGTGCTTTACTAACTGGTCTTGGCATATACGATAGAATTGGTAAATATGCTGGCGGTGGCTCTATTGTTCCAATAACCGGTTTTGCAAACTCTGTTGTATCACCCGCTATGGAATTTAAAAGTGAAGGCTTTATTTACGGTTTAGCCGCTAAAATGTTTATCGTTGCAGGTCCAATAATCGTTTTTGGTGTTATTGGCAGTGTTGCAACAGGTATTATTTATTATTTTTTAAACTTATTACAATGGATTTAATATGAAAGGAACTATATTTTTTAAAAACAAACCTAGTATAATAAACACTTTTACCGTTGTTGGTCCAAAAGAAAAACAGTCAAAATTAGGCAAGTCTTTTGACCTAGCCTTAAATGACGATAAGTATGGCGAAGCAACGTACGAAAAGGCCGAGTGTAAAATGCTATCAATGTCAGTTAGTAAACTAATTACTAAAAGTAAACTTGAAAAAAACGATATAGATTTAATAATTTCAGGCGATTTATTAAATCAAATTATTTCTTCAAACTTTATGGCAAGAGATTTTGATATTCCATTTTTAGGTGTGTATAGCGCTTGCTCTAGCATAACCGAATGCTTAATTTTAGCATCAACCCTAATTGATTCTTGCCACGCTAAAAAAATAATTTGTGCCGTAGGTAGCCATTTTGCCACAGCAGAAAGACAATATAGATACCCCTTAGAACTAGGCGCAATCCGTCCGCCACAGTCGCAGTGGACTGTGACTGGTGCAGGCTCATACCTAATAACCCAATTTAAAAAAGGTTATCCTGCAATAACTAGCGCAACGATAGGTAAAGTTATTGATTTTGGCGTGACTGACGTTAATAATATGGGTGCGGCAATGGCACCTGCAGCGTCGTCAACTTTAATACAGCACCTTTATAATACTAAAACAAAATCTAGCGATTACGACCTTATTATTACTGGTGACTTAGGTGCGCTTGGCAGTAGACTTTTAAAACATTTAGCCTTAAAAAGCGGTGTTGATATATCTAAAAATCACGTAGATTCAGGCGAACTTATATATAATATAAAAGAAGAAGATTTTCAAGGTGGTAGCGGTGCAGGTTGCTCAACGGTAGTTATGGCAAGTTATATTTATCCTAAAATTAAAAGTGGAGAATTAAAAAAGGTTTTATTTTTAGCAACAGGTGCTTTATTATCAACCGTGTCTAGTGGGCAGGGCGAATCTATACCGTCTATTTCGCACGCAGTTGTTTTGGAGAGTAATAATGATTGAAATGTTATTTATGTTTATAAAAGCGTTTATAGTTGGCGGTTTAATCTGTACTTTAGCGCAACTAATAATAAATTTAACTAAACTAACTGCAGGCAAAATTTTAGTGTATTTTATGCTTGCTGGTCTCGTTTTACAAAGTTTTGGTTTGTATGAGTATTTAGTTAACTTCGCAGGAGCAGGTGCAACAGTTCCAATATCAGGTTTTGGCTATTTACTTGCCGAAGGCGCAATAAAAGGTGCTAAAGGTGGTTTATTTAGCGCTATAACAGGTGGTTTATCATCCGCATCTGCAGGAGTGACCGCAGCAGTTGTTTTTGGCTATATTATTGCATTAATTTTTAAATCACGCTCTAAATATAATTAATTTATTGCAATAAAACATAAATTATTGTATAATACAAATATGAAATTTATATTTAAAACTGATAAACGTAGTTTAAAGACAAGAGACAGGCTTAAAAAAGCAACGAATATTTTGCTTAAAAATAATTCTCAAAAAATTAGCGTTTCAAAAATAACGTCGCTTGCTAAATTAAGTAGGAATACTTTTTACACTCACTATTCCGATATTGCTGACGTGTATAATGATATTTTTTGCGATATAATGGCAAATTTTGAAACAATTTTTAGGAAGTATAACTATGTGGAATTCTTAGAAAACCCTTATCCTTTTATAAAGGAATTAGTGGTTGCAACCGAAGTTAATTCCGCCTTTTCAGAGAACGTATTATTCTCTAAAACTTCTAACGGTTTAGTGCAAATATTAACCGACGAAATGTCTATGCGATTTTATGGTTTATATCTTCAGTCAAGGGGCGACGAAAATCCTATAATACCATACCTTATTAGTTTTTTAGTTAGCGGTGTTGTAGAGATTATACATAAATGGTATAAAGAAGGCAAAGTGGTTAATTTAGACAAGGTTTTAATAAGTGTAAATCAAATTGTTAAAGACGGCGTTGTTATGTTAAGAGACGTTAAAAAATTAAATTTATAAAATTTATAATTAAGGTAAGATTTTATCTTACTTTTTTTATTTTAAATACATAACTTTTAACTTTTTGTAAATACTTAAGATTATGAAGAAATTTACTAAAGTATTTGCGACTATAATAATTGTTGTAGCGTTTTTTATATCAAATTTAACTATTAACGTAGCCTTTGCAAAAGATACAAGTGTATATTTAGGCGGGTTTGTTTGTGGTTTTTCTTTAAAAACTCAAGGTGTGACCGTCGTTGCTATTACCGACGTTTTGACCGAAAATGGCAAGTCTTCTCCATCAAAAGACGCTAAATTAGAAGTTAACGACGTTATTGTTAGTTTAAACGGTTTAAAAATCAACTCTAATATTGAATTGACCAACTTTTTAAAAGAGTATACAGGCGGCGTTGTCGTTGCAGAAATTCTTAGGAACAACGAGCCAAAATTACTTAATATTTATCCTGAAAAAGATATAAACGGCAATTATCGTTTAGGAATTTTTGTTAAAGAAGATTTGCAAGGTCTAGGAACTGTCACTTTTATTTTAAATGACGGAAAATTTGCATCGCTTGGTCATCCCGTATCTAACGAAAGGGGCGAAATTGTTAAAATTTGTGACGGCCATGTGTTTAATTCTTCTATAATAGGCGTGACTAAAGCCATAAGGGGTAAGGCTGGCGAACTTAAAGGTATGTTTTTAGGTGTAAGCCCTATTGGTAAAATTACCAAAAATACCGATACTGGTATGTATGGCGAAATAGATAAATTTAACTGTTTAGACTATAAAAAAGTACAAACTGGCAAGGCAAGCGTAGGTAAAGCGCAAATTTATAGTACGGTTGACGGCGTTAACCCTAAGTATTATGATATAGAGATTGTGAAAACCGACTTTAGACAAGGTAATCATAAAAACTTAGTAATAAAAGTAGTAGATAAAGAGTTAATTTTAAAAACAGGTGGTATTTTACAAGGTATGTCAGGTAGCCCGATTATTCAAAATGGAGAAATTGTTGGCGCAGTCACTCACGTTTTTATAAACGACAGTACTAGAGGCTTTGGAATATCAATTGATAATATGCTAAATAATATATAATTTAAAATCCCGTCATATATTATATGAGGGGATTTTTCTTTGGTTTTATTAAAGTGCGTAATTAACAATATTAAAAATAATTTAACTTTAGTAATTGTTTTATCTATTACATTTTTATTAGGTATAATTTTTGCTTTTTTTATAAAATTAGAAAGTTTTTACGACTATTTTATTGAAAACGTTATAAATTTGTATAATGTTTCTTTGTCGTATAATTCTAATCCTATAAAATACTTTTTAAAAAACATTTTAAATAGTTTTTTACTTTATGCAATTATATTCTTAATTAGTTTTAATAAATTTACTTTTTATTTAAACTTTTTATTAGTGTTTTTAAAAGGTGCTACCTTTATAATAGGCATAAGGGTGTTTTATTTTGTATTTGGTTTTACAGGCATTATTATTTTTGTTTTACTGTTTGCTATAGATACCCTTATTACAACGCTATCAATAATTATTTTTGTAGTAAACACCAATCAAAAGGTAATATATAAAGATAGTTGTTTTATTAAATTTTTAATAAAGTCAACGCTTTTATCATTTTGCATATCTGTAATCGGCTCTTTTATAGAATTTTTGCTATTAATTTCAATTTTTAGGCCATTTTTAAATTTTTACTAGTTGTATCAATAATTTTTTATAAATTACACACTTTATTTTAAGGGGGATTTATGAAAAAATTATACTCTATTATAATTGCAATAATATTGACTGTTTCATTAAAAATTAACGTCACAAGCGTAAGCGCTAAAGAATTAAATTATAAATCAAGTTATACTATTGACTATAACTCAAAAACGGTAATCTCATCTTATAATGAAGATGAAAAATTGCCAATTGCTAGTATGACTAAAATTATGCTTTTAAACTTAATTTTTGAAAGCGAAAAGCAGGGTAAAATCTCATTTGCCGATGAAATTACTATTTCTAAAAACGCATCTTCTATGGGTGGCTCTCAAGTGTTTTTAGAAGCAAATGCTAGTTATAATATTGGCGAACTTGTAAAAAGCATTGTGGTTGCATCTGCAAACGATTCGTCAGTTGCATTAGCCGAACACTTATACGGCAGTGAAGAAAATTGCGTAAATGAAATGAATAGTTTAGCAAAAGAACTAAATTTATCAAACACTCATTTTGCAAACTGTACTGGTCTACCAAAACCAATGCATTATTCGTCTGCAAAAGATATATCAACTATGTTTTGCAAACTTGTAAGTTATCCTAAATATTTTGATTATTCTACCGTTTGGTTTGAAGAGTTTAAGCATAAAAACGGCAGTACTGAAATGGCTAACACAAACAAACTTATAAAGTTTTACGAGGGTTGCGACGGTGGTAAAACAGGTTTTACTAACGAAGCAGGGTTTTGCCTTGTCGCTACGGCTAAAAGGGGAAATGTGCGCCTTATATCCGTTGTAATAGGTGCAAACACTTCAAAAGATAGGTTTAGCGTTGTATCTAGTAATTTTAACGACGGTTTTAATAATTATACCAATAAATGCATACTTGATAAAAATATGCCGTTATTAGATAAAATTTATATTTCAAACGCAAAAGAAAACTTAAACGAAGTATTTCCAAAAGATAATTTTTACGTCTTTTCTAAAAAGGGTGCAAATGATAATATAGAAGTTGTATATGATTTTGACGTAGTTAAAGCACCGCTAAATAAAGGTGACGTCGTTGGCAAAGCAACAATATTTAATAACGGTGTTGAGTGCGGCAGAGTTTTAATTGTTTTAAATAATAACGTTTATAAAAAATCATACGGCGATTATTTAGAAGATATTATAAATAAAATTGCTTAAAATATTTAAAATGCAAGAATTTTGATTTAATTCTTGCATTTTTTTTAATATTGTATTACAATATTATATATAACTTAGCGAGGTGTTAAATTGAGCGCGAACGTTAAATTTGAATCAACGGTAGATTATACAACTAAATTATCTAACTTTGAAGGTCCGCTTGATTTATTGTTGTACCTTATAAAACAAGCCGAAATTGATATAAAAGAAATTTTCGTGTCTGAAGTCACTTCACAGTTTTTAGAATACGTATATAATTCTGATATTGATATGGAAACTGAAAGTGAATACTTATCTATCGCCGCAACTATTATAGAAATTAAAGCAAAGGCGATAATTCCTAACGAACAAGCAATGCTTGAAGCGGAAGAAGAAGGTAATTTACTTATCCAAAAACTAGAAGAGTATAAACTATATAAAGAAAGTGCCGAAAAGTTAAAAAACTTTGAAAACGTTGATAGGTTTTATAAAGAACCTAACGACGATGCGTTTGACGTTAAAATCGTTTATAACGACGTGTTTAATTTAGATAGTTTACTTAACGCTTTTACTGACCTACTTAGGCGTGTAGACGTTAAAGATACTATTGAAAATAAGCAAAAAGAAATTCCTAAAGAAGTATTTACCGTCGCTGATAAAATTACTCAAATAAAAACAGTGCTTTTTGAAAGAAAATCTGTTAGTTTTTACGACCTGTTTACAAGGTATTCTACGAAAAGCGAAATGATAACTACTTTCCAAGCACTTTTAGAACTACTTAAACACCAATACTTAACTTTTGAGCAAGACGATACTTTTGCAGATATAACCTTAATTTATAACGAGGGTGGAGGAACACAAATTGAAGACCTTAGCGAATATAATTGAATCACTTTTATTTGTATCGGGCAATGCAGTTTCTATTAAAGATATTGCAGAGAAGTCTAACGTTTCAAATAAAGAAGTTTTAGACGCTGCTAAATCTCTGCAAGAAAAATATAACGAAGATAGTGGTATAAATTTACTTATTTTTAATAATAAACTTCAATTTTGCTCAAACCCTAAATATGCCGAAGAAGTTTCAGCCGTATTAAACCCAATTAAAATGCGTGAACTTTCAAAAAGTATGCTTGAAGTTGCGGCAATCGTTGCATATAAGCAACCTGTCACAAGAATTGACCTTGAAGAACTTCGTGGCTCTAATAGTGAGTTTGCTTTGCAAAATTTATTAAAACTTGGAGTAATTGAAGTAGTTGGTAGAAAAGATACGGTAGGTAAGCCTGTTTTATTCGGCACTACTGATGAGTTTTTAAAACGTTTCCAAATTTCTTCTTTAGAAGAACTTCCAGACTACGACGAACTTATTGATAGAATAGCAAAATTAAGAAGTCCGTCTAACGACAGTAGTTATTTGTTTGAAAAAGACGAATACGTTGAAGAAGAACAGTTTGATAGTTTGCTTGTCGGTATTGAAACTGAAACCGCTAATCAAAACGGTTTAGAAGAAACTAAAGGTTCTACTGAAACTGAAGATTTTGAACTTGACGATATTACCGAAGAAGAAATTCCTGACTTTTTGGACGGCGAAGAATTTGATATAGTTAAGTAATTTATAATTTAAATATAATTAATAAAAGACGCTAATTTAGCGTCTTTTTTAATTTTATATAATTTCAATATACCTTGCAACGCCTTTAAATAAGCCTGCGGTAGAGTAGTGCGTTTTACCGTTAATTTCTTTTTCCATATCAACGTGATTATGTCCGCCAAACGTAGTTATTACAAGGGGGTGGTTTAAAAGTAAATTAATCATTTCGTGGCTAGCCTTATAATCTTCACTCGTTAAGCGTACGTTAGGGTGGTAAGGCTCTTTAAATTGAAGTATTCTATCCCAAATTGGGTCGTGTGAAAATACTATAATAGGCAAACCTTTTTCTAACTCTTTTTTAAATAGTTGTAAGGTTTTAGGGCTATAATAGTCAAGCGAATTGTCCGCGCAAACAACGTTTATACCGTTAATTACACGGCTTGACAAGTCAAAATTGTACTTGTTAAACATTTTTTGAACTTTAGGACGGGTTTCTTCAACGTAAGGATATTCTTCTTCCATTGTCCTTGTAAATCTCTTTTGAAACTCATGTCCACCGGGTGTAAACATCATATCAACGTTGTCTAAGTACTTTTTAAACTCTATTACGTTGCCGTTTGTAAAAAGGTCAATAGTGTCGCCCGTATTTACTAAAAGTGCGTTTAATTCCTTACTTTTTTCAATTGCTTGTTCAAGGTACTTTTCAGGGCTATATTTAGGTTGACCACCTTCGTCATAGAAGGTTTTAAATCTTCTAGGCATTGCTTCTTGGTGGTAATCACTATCTTCGCTAGTAGCAAAAGTTAAGTGAACGTCAGTAATATGTAAGAGTTTTACAGGCGTTTTAATATTAGCGTTTATAGTTGTTTTCGTTAGTTTTAGCATATAAAATCCTAAGTAAAATTAAATGGTACGAAAACCGTACCATTTTTTTTATAAAGTTTCAAAAAAGTCAACCTTAGTTAGTAGATAAGTAATGATTGTAAATATAGGAACGTTTAATACTAATACCGAAGGTATTACAAGCATATTAAATGTCTCTACAACGTTAGTGTAGTTAATGCCTATTATTGCTGAAATTGCAAAGGTTATAATTATTGTCGCTATTGCAATTATTAAGGCAATTTCTATCATATCAATAAATTTCGGCAATGTTTTTACCTTAGCGCTAGGGTTTATTAGGAAGGCAAAAAGAGTAGCGAGAACGGGTATTCCAAAAATAACTAAAATTCTTAAGAATAAGCGTTTGTCAAATCCTACCGTTGAAAATAGAGTTGTTAAAAGCAAATATTCAAGTATTGCTAGTGCTAAAGTTATAAAAGAAGACGTTAAAAGTAGCCTTGTCACAAAAGTTTTACTACCTTGATACCTGTTTGTATCTGAACTTGTTCTAACCTTAATACCGTCTTTTTCGGCTAAATTATATATTTCAGTCCAATCGGCTTGCTTATTTTCTTCATTTATTATAGGTTCTTCTATCTTTTCTTCAAAATCCTCAACTACAATTCTTTGTTTAGGGAAAAGTTTGTTTAACACTTTTTCATATTCGTATTTAGAGTTTATTGGACTATCGTAATTTATTTCAACTTGTTCGTTAACACTTGTGTCTTGAGAGTAGGGAACGTAAGTGTTTTTTAGTTCAATTTCAGTAGAGTAAACATATTCATTTTCGTTAAAGACTTTGCTTTCAGTAGCGGCGCTAGAGTCTTCAGGCTCTACTTTTAAAGAAGAAAAGTCAATATCGTCAATTGTTTCAGTATTTAAAACTGATTCGTTTATTATATCGCTATAATTTTGAGCGTCATAAGAAGAATTTTCGCTATTTTCAATATAAGTAGGGGCAGACGTTTCTTCTTCTACTATTGTTGGCTCAATAATAGTAGATTCGTTTTGAACTTCAATCTCTTCTAATTCTTGAGTGTTTTCAATAATTACAGTCGGCTTTTCAATTGGTGCTTGGTTTTGTGGCTCAAACGACGTTGAAAGGTTTAATTTAACGTCTAAAAAAGTATCGGCAAAATTATTAGCAAAAAAGTCTTCGCCTTTTTTAGTTAGTTTGTAGTATTTACGCCTAGAGCCGTCAAGTGAACTTGCACGGTATTCAGATATATAATTAGAAGTTTTTAACCTTGTAATTATTGAGTATAAAGTGCCAAGTTTTACGGCGCTAAAATTTGTATCAATAATTTCTTTAAGTTCATCAGTATGGCGTGCACCTTTTGATAAGATAAATAAAATTATTCCGTCGTTTTTACCACGGTTTAATTCGTTGTTTCCCATAATTTCTCCGATAAAATATAGTATTTTTAAATAAAATTCAATTTAACGTTTATATTATATCACTTTAACACCTTATTGTCAATGAGTAAATTTATTTTAAAATTATTGTAAATAATTTTTTTTATGATATAATTATAAAACAAGGTGGTTGTTTAAATGAATTATAAGGTTAATAGGACAAATAGAAAATCAATATCAATTAAGATTGTTGACGAAAATAATATATTAATTTCAGCGCCTAAAAGTGTGTCTAACGACAAGATTAAAGAGTTTGTATTATCTAAGCAAGATTGGATTTTAAAGCACGTAAGTAGGCTAGCAGATTATAAAAATAATTATAGTAGTGTTTTGTCGCATCAAAAATACTGTATTTTCGGCTCAGTTTGTGATTATAGTGGTAATTTTAAAACGTACTATCAAAATTTGGCTAAAAATTATTTAACTTCGCGCTTAATTGAACTTGCCAATTATTATAATTTTACCTTTAATAAACTAACTTTTAAAAATTTAATATCAAAGTGGGGCAGTTGTGATAACAATAAAAATATAGTTTTAAATTGCAAACTTGTATTTTTAGATAAAAGGGTAATTGATTACGTTTTAGTTCATGAACTATGCCATACCGTGCATCTTAATCATAAACGTAATTTTCATAATATTTTATCAAGCAAATTTCCTGACGAAAAAGAAATAAAAAAACTCCTTAAAGAAAGTAGTGTGCTTATTAAATTAAAATATTGAATATAGCGTAAAAACGCCGATTATATCGCAAAATATACATATTATTATAATTTATATTTTTTATAATTCTACGTTTTTAAAAATTGGGTTTTACCTTTTTAAATTTAATATTTTTATATTTGTTTAGTATGGGTTTTTATGGCGCTTTAGCAAAAAAACCCTTAAATTTTGCAAATTTTAAAAATATTTGATTAGTTTAGTCAAAATTATTAAAAATTATTTAGTAAATGTATCTAATAGAGTAGTGTAATTTAAATCATTTAACAGCCAAATTGTAAAAATATACAAACGTATATATCTATGCGCAAAAGTGTAGTTTTGCGAAAAGATGTAATTATAATAAATAAAATACTTAAAATATTAAAAGATTTAAAATTCCGCTTTTTATCGCAAGTTTTAAAACTTTTTTATAAAATTTTTATCATGTAAAATAATTTTAAAAATTTTTAAATTCTATTGCATTTTGCGCATAGATATGTTAAAATTATATTATGAAAATTCAAAATAATTATTTTAAACAGCGTGAGATAAATTGTCTTAACAAGATTGACGAAATCGTTAAAGATTTACCACCATATATATACGAATTCATTGTTGGCCGTAGCGATTACACGTCCCCTTTAACAAGGCTTAATTATTGCCTTGATTTAAGGATTTTTTTAGATTATTTATCAAAAACCGTATATCGCAATCAAGACGTTAAAACCATTTCTTTAAAGCAATTAGAAAATTTAACTATCTCTAATTTTGAAGATTATTTAATGTACTTGTCTCATTACACTATAAATGGCAAAGAAGAAACTAATAACGAACGTGGCAAAGCCCGTAAACTTGCCGCTGTTAGAGCGTTTTATAAATACATATATTTTAAAGGATATATAGAAAAAAACGTTTCAAGTAAAGTTTCGCTACCAAAATTACATGAAAAAGAGATTATTAAACTTGACGTTAATGAAATGACAAGGCTTATTTCTCTTGCTGAGACCGGAAACGAACTATCAAAACACCAAAAAGCCTATCACAAAAACACTAAAATTCGTGACGTTGCTATACTTTCTATGTTTTTAGGTACAGGTATTCGTAATAGCGAACTTGTTGGGCTCAACGTTGACGATATAAATTTTGAAGATTACAGTTTTGTAGTCACAAGAAAAGGCGGAAATCGTACCATATTATATATAAATGAAGAAGTTGCCTCTGCCCTTTTAAATTGGCTTGAATACCGTAAAACTATAAAAAACTTACCAAAAGAAGAAAAAGCACTCTTTTTAAGTTTGCAAAATACAAGAATTTCAACAAGAACTATACAACAATTAGTTAAAAAGTATGCGAAAGTTATAACTCCACTAAAAAAAATAACTCCACACAAGTTAAGAAGCACATTTGGTACTAATTTGTATAATGAAACGGGCGACATTTACCTTGTTGCCGACTTTTTGGGGCACTCTGACGTGAATACTACTAAAAAGCACTACGCCGCTATGAGTGACGATTTAAGGCGTAGAGCGATAAAATCGGTAAAAATTAAAAACGATGATGATAAGGAGATTTAATATGAAAAACATATTAGATAATTTAATTTTAGATGGTGGTTATACCGCTATTTTAAGAAGCATTGGTTGCATTGGTGACAGTTTATCTTCAGGCGAGCATGAATTTACTAAGCCTAATGGAACAAAGGGATATTACGACTTGTATGAGCATTCTTGGGGACAATATTTAGCAAGAAAATGTGGCGTAAAAGTTCAAAATTTTTCTTGCGGTGGTTTAACGGCACTAGGTTTTAATCAATATCAAGCATACAATAAGTCGTTTAACGTAGATAAACTTTGCAATTCTTACGTTTTAGCACTTGGCGTTAACGACCTTAACCCACCGTTTTTTGAAAGAGATTATAAAGAGTATGGTTTTGGCTCTATTGACGATATAGATTTTGAAGACTATAACAAAAATAAACCGTCTTTTGTCGGTTATTACGCTAGAATTATTCAAAAAATTAAAGAAGTTCAACCCGATGCAAAAATTTTCTTAATGACTATTCCTAGAGATAAGATTGATGGTGAAAATAGACCTTTAAGAGATAAGCACGCCGAATTATTACGTCAATTAACAAGCGTTTTTAAAAATACCTACGTTCTTGATTTAAGAAAAGAAAACTTGATTTTTGACGAAACTTTTAGAAAAAAATATTTCTTAGGCGGTCACATGAACGCTATGGGATATAAGTTGATTGGCGATATCGTTGCAACTATGATTAGCAACGTTATTGAAGAAAATTACAAAGATTTTAGCGATTTTGCCCTTATAGGTACGGGCTTAATAAATAAAAATAGTGATAGATATTAATTATGAATAAAATTGAAAGTTTTTTAGTTAATCATTTAAAATTAAAGTCAGGTTTATACGTGTCAAGAAAAGATTCGCATAACGGCGTTATTGCAACAACCTTTGATTTAAGGTTTACTAATCCTAACGTTGAACCTGTAATGACTTCACCTGCTATACATACGCTAGAGCATTTAGGAGCAACATTTCTTCGCAACTCTAAAGATAAAGATTTAATAGTATATTTTGGACCAATGGGCTGTAAAACAGGTTTTTACCTTATAATGTTTGGTGACTTAAATTCTCAAAACGTCTACCCGCTTGTTAAAGAAATGTTGGAATTTATCGTAAATTTTGAGGGTGATATTCCGGGTGCAACACCTGTTGAGTGCGGTAATTATAGCGAGCAAGACTTAGTAAGCGCTAAATTGTACGCTAAAGAGTATTTAGCAAGGCTAACTGGCGAAAAGAACTTTATTTACCCAATGTAAAAGACATAAAAAACACCGTTTAGAACTTAAACGGTGTTTTTTTAATTATTAAATAAGTAAAACGTCTAAATAACCTTCAATATTATTTTTAATTTCTTTAACGGTGTATTCGTCAACTCTTATAGCGTTTTTATTGCCTGCGCATACCCTATCTGCAAAATCTTCACGGTTAAATTCTATTTCAATTGTAAGTGGTAATTTTGTTTTATAAGGCTCAATATTATTTCGGTCCAAAAAGGCTTTATATGCGGCGTCATATATATTTTTACGTGCTATTTCGTGTTGATAACTTTTTGCAACATTTCTAGATAAGGCTTTTTTAACAGGAGCAGTATACATTTGTGGAAAGAATTTGTTTGCTTCACTGCAAGCAGTTTCATCGCCACTCATCATAATACAAGGAACGCCGAAATATCCACCAAACACTGCCGCTTGCATCATTTCGCCAATTCTTTCTCCATTATAAAAGTACCTATGTATATGTGTTGAGTCTTGAGTGTGAGTTAAAAAACCGTTTATAGTACCTGCCATAGCGTGCATACCTATTAAAACTATTGAAGAAACGTCTTTTATAACCCACGCTAAGTCATGAATTGAAATGGGTATTACCCTTTTATCTCTCATTTCTTCTAAGAAATTTTGACCAGAGTGATGCCCGTCGCATACGTAAACGTTTTTTGCACCTGCATCAAACAAAGCCATTGTTGCCGAGTTTGTGTCAAAAATTAAATTACGGCAAGCATCGTCGTTAAGTTCGGTATGCTCTACCATAGCATCAATAGTATCAACGCCAGTAATTCCTTCTAAATCTGTAATTATAAGTACGTTTTTATTCATGTTTCTCCTTATTCTTGTAAAAAATCGTTTAAATTTTTAAATAAAGGCTTATTTTCAAAAATTTTATCAAGTAATTTTCCCATAAGCGATATTATTGGTGAGTTGATTATAGTAGTCACCAACGTTCCTAGACCGATAGAGTGAAAACTTGCTTTGCATATTGTTGACCAATCAAACGTAGTAGCGTCACCAAATAAGGTAAACGATAAAATTATTGAAATTGTAAGTAAAGAATAGTCAAATATCCATTTAGACTTATGTATCGTAATTTTAAACGTTTTAGCAACTTTTGCAACGAAAAGTTCGTAAACTTGTAAAGGCCAAGTAGTCCTAAAAAAGCAAGCAACGCCAAGCGCTGTAATAAAGTCACCTATAATTAAAAATACCCAACTATGTAATGGCGTTGAAATATTAAAGTCTTTAAGAACCCATAAAAAGAAGTTTAATACGTATCCATATATAATTGCCACTAGAAAAGCAAGTAGATAACGCCAGTTGAATTTTTTTATTATTATACTAAGTATAATAAGTAATAAACCTTGTATTAAATATTCAATCATACCAACGCTAAAGCCATGCCATAGCGGTGCTAAAAATTCATATATAATAAATGCAGGCGCAGCAATCATAGAAACGCCTAAATCGGCTTTACTGCATATAGAAACGCCAAGTGCCACAAATACTGTGCCTAACAACCATAATAATTCATTTGCTTTTGTTAATTTTCTCATAAAATTCTCTTATAAACGTGTTTTATTTAGTATATCATACACTATTAAAATTAGCAATATAATTTAGCGCAGTTATATTTAAAATATACTAAAAACATCTTTACAAATTAAATAATTAGTTATATAATATAAAAGTAATTAAAAATTATTTATTAAGGAGTATTATTATGAAATTAATTATTAAAGATAATTATGCTGACGTTAGTCTTTGGGGTGCAAAACATATTGCTAACGCAATAAACAACCATAAAGAAGACCGTCCTTTCGTGCTTGGTTTGCCTACTGGTTCTTCACCACTTGGCGTTTACAAAAACCTTATTGAAATGAATAAAAAAGGCGAAGTTTCATTTAAAAACGTTGTCACTTTTAATATGGACGAATATGTTGGCTTGCCAAAAACTCACGACCAAAGTTATTGGTATTTTATGCACGATAATTTCTTTAACCACATTGATATCCCTGCAGAAAATATCAATATTTTAGACGGCATGGCTGAAGATTTAGATGCAGAGTGCAAACGTTATGAAGATAAAATAGCATCTTACGGTGGTATTGACTTGTTTATGGGTGGCTCTGGTGTTGACGGTCATATTGCGTTTAACGAACCATTTACATCTTTAACTTCAAGAACAGGCGTTCGTGCATTAACTGAAGATACGCTCATTGTAAACTCTCGTTTCTTTGGTAATGACGTTAATAAAGTACCTAAAAAAGCCCTTTCAGTTGGTGTTGGAACTGTTTGTGACTCTAAACAAGTTATGCTTATAATTAACGGCCATAATAAAGCACGTGCTTTACGTCACTGTGTTGAAGGCGGTGTTGACCACGCTTGGACTATAAGTGCCCTTCAATTACATAAAGACGGCATTATCGTTTGTGATGAGGCTGCTTGTGGCGAATTAAAAGTTGATACTTATAAGTATTTTAAAGACGTTTGTAAAGACGAAATTTAATAAAAACAATAAAAACGCCAAAGCAATTATGCTTTGGCGTAATTTTTTACGCGTTAAAACAAAAACTTGGCAATTACCGAGTATTTTTAACAAGTTTTAATAATAATTTCGTTTTTTATCGCAGTTTTAACAAAATTTATAACGTTGCCATTTTGAGTAAACGTTGATTGATTACCGTCAATTACTACGCTTTTAATTTGATTGCCCTTTTTAATTTCAAAAGACTGTAAAGTAATAGGCTCTCCATAAACTTTAAAAACACATAAATTATCTTTAAACTCAACTTCGCCCCAACTGTTTTTAACGCTCCACATAAAACTACAATTGTTTTTAGTTAAAGGACTAAATCCAATATGATTATTTACCATATCAAACTTAAATCCACTATAAATTGGAAGTAAGGCGTATGACGACATAGCACGAGCGTAATTGTTGCCGCACTCAATTTCGTTAAATGGGTTTCTATTTTTACCGTTAAACCTATCGCGAACGGCTTTTATTAGCGTTTCGCCTTTTTTAATCTTGCCTTCGCTAATCATAAGCCCTGCTAATGAGTACTCAAACCCCGTCATACACTCTTGGTAATACGGTATAGGAATATTATGCCTTTTAATTGTTGGTGGGTATGAGCAAATTATAGTACCGCTTTCATCGTTAAGTGCAAAAATACGCCATATATTTTGCAAGTTTCTCATTTTTTTATAATGGTTGTATTTATATAAACTATCTAGCGACTTTTTCTTTTTATCGTCGTCAAAAATACAGTCTAACCCTAAAATGTTAGCGTGCCAATCTGCAAGCATTTGGTCAATTTCGCAACCGTCTTTAATTTGATATTTTATTTCTTTAACTTCGTCGTTCCAATATTTATTAAGAGCATCAAAACTAGCAACTAAGTCCTTATCGGAAAGGTCAATTTCTTGACAATAATACTCGCCGTTAAACAAGTTTTCGTTAGTCCATTTTTTGCCCTTATTATAAATTTCTTTATATTCCTTAGCCTTATCGGTTTCGCCTAGGTAAAGTGCCATTTTGCTAGCGCAGTCTAACGCTAAAAGGTACATGCCTTGTAGCCAAGAACTAGGTCCAAAAAGTTCAACGTCAAGCGTATGATGTTGCCTACCTTCTAAAACACCGTCTTTATTATAATCCCAACGGTCACAGTTTTCTTCACTCCAAGCAAATTCTAGCATACTCTTTACGTAAGGGAAATATTTTTTAAGCCAATCGTCATCGCCTGAAATTTTCCACTCACGGTACGTTTTTATAATTTCGCCCATTTGCCCGTCTAAACAAGGGCGAGTAGTAGGCTCAGAAAGTTTTCTACCTAGTGGCAAGGGAATTCTAAACATAGTTCCGCCACCTTTAACTATACCGTACTCAAAATTAGTTTCGCGCAAACTTCTTTCTAAATTAGGGAAAAGGAAACAAAGAGCGTAAGCATAGTTCCATACGTGTTGGCAACTACCTTGGCAAGAGCCTGTTTCGTTATTTACACCTTCCCAGCCCCATATACTGCCGTCTTCTAAACGTAAAACGGTTGGAGATTTTAAGGTTGATAAGTTTGATGCAATAGCGTCAATAGCGTATGGTGGTAATGAACTGTTTTTTAATGCGGTTATAAATTTAAGTGACTTTTCTTGTAATGAAGAAAAATTATCTAAGGCATATCGTGCAGTTTCGTATGAAGACGAAAATAAAGTTGCATAATAGTTCTTCCAAATAACGTGATTGCCATTTTCGTCTTTACATTCATGCCAATAATTGTATTGGTTAGGAACGTTCCAAGCAAATACAAATCTAACCTTTTTTGCTTCGTTAGGTTTTAATGTGATATATGAAGCAACAGAGCCGTGGTCATACTGCCCTGCATTGTCGTAATGGCGTTTACATAACCTGTCTTGGCTAGTAAAATTGTTGATAAACGTAGTAATATCATCGTTCCAAGTACCCCTATACCAATATTCTTGGCAAGCGTAATCGTTAGCGTCAGTTAAAACGCATAAATCATAGTACCCAATTTCTTTAGTAGTTTTTTCAGTATTAGTAAAGATTATACCGCTATCAACTTCAGTATTTTTACTAAGTGGCGACTTATTGTGCATTGAAAATGCTAAGCCGTATTCAATTTCTTGATTAGAGTTGTTTACAAATTCACACTCAAAAAATGCGCATGGCAAACTAGAGTTTTTATCGTCGTGCGGAATAATTGGGTTAAATGCCGATAGTTTGATAATTCCAGGAAAGTCGCTATCAGTAAAAGTGAGCGTTGCGTGTGGATAGGTAGTATCAAAAGTCACGTTTTTAAAGTGCGGAAAGCCTGCAAGTGTGTTTAATTGTGGGCCTGTACCTAAGCCTAATTGTCCAAAGAAATCGCCTTGAAGTACTTTTACAGTCGTTTTATCATGTGTTTTTGCCTTTACTAAAAAATGTGTATAGCCGTAATAAGAGTTTTTACTTGGTTTATTAAAAATTTCCCAATCTCTAAAACCGCCATAGCCTGTAAGACCAAAACTACCTGTACCAATTCCACCTAATGGAAAGGATATATTTTTAGTATTTTCTTTTTCGTAAATCATTTTAAACCTCATAATCTAGTATGTTATTTTGATTATAAATATATTAACATAACACTTTGACTTTTACAATACTAAATTTAAAAATTTTATTATTATTTTATAATAATACTATACTAATATTCGTGCTTTTAAAGTTTTAAATATAATATAAATTTGCTTTTATTTTTAATTATATATTGGTTTTATTAATTAGATTTTACTAAAAATTATAGTTTGTAGTATGAGTATTTAGAGATAAAATAAATATCCACCAGCCTTGCTGGTGGATATTTGTTCGTACTGTTTGCTTAGTAAATTATTGTTCTTTACCACATTTGTTGCAAAATTTAGAGTCGCAATCTATTTTTTCTCCACAATGCTTGCAGTAGATTTTATTTTCTAAACCTTTATTGATTGCCGTTGTAGTTTTTGTAATTGCTTCACTAGTTATGTCCGCTGTAGTTGTGGCAATATCTATTAAGTTTTCTTTGTTTTGCTGTTGGATATATTTTGTTGAATTTATTTTTATTTTGCTTATTTCGGGCTTGAATCCTGTAATTAAACCACTAGCGCCTACTACTAAGCCTAAAGGTGCAATAAAAGAGCCAATCATAAATTTATTGCTTTCAAAATCACCAAAACCAGTTAAGATAAGAACTAATCCATAAATAAAAACAATTAAACCTAAAAAACCTATAATTTTAGCAACTAAAAAATATTTTGGTTTATTATTCATAAATATCTCCTTTAATATTATCTATAAATATTATACAATCGGCAAACTTTCTTGTCAATAGATTTTTTTGGGAGAGTTAAGGATTACGTTCTTGCATTTTTTAAATCAAAAAGTTAAAAATAAGCATAATGATTTGAAAAAGTCTTCGGTCAGCCGCTAAAAATATCCGGAGCAACGCATATTTTCTTAACGCTCTCGTTCAAATCCCTAACATAAACTATCTTAAAACAAAAAAATAGAGATACCCAAAAGGTTATCTCTATTTTTTGGCGGAGCGTGTGAAACGTAAAACTATTTGCTATTATTTCATATGATATTCTTTAGCATCTTAAAGTTTATCGTTCAAAAACCACAACAACTTCATCATAATGATATTCCCAATCAAAAGTTGATTGCATTTCCTTAGGCAATATTGAAATAACTTTCCATCCATCTTTAGCATACGAATTTAAGTCATATTCAAGAGAACTTAAATATATTGTTTCCACTTTATATTCTTTCATAATCACTCCAATAATATAATTATAACCTAACCCGAATTAAGTTCGGATTAGGTTATTCTTGGCGGAGAGTTAGGGATTCGAACCCCAGGAGGGCTATCAACCCTCAACGGTTTTCAAGACCGCCGCCTTCGACCGCTCAGCCAACTCTCCGTGCTTGATTATTATATAACACTGTTTAAATTTTTGCAAGCGTTTTTAGGCGTTATTTTTATTATTTTAAAAAAATTAATTTATTTCTTTATAATTTACGTCTACAAACTCAATTTTAGTGGTACTATCTACGCTTTCAGTAGTAGGCTCGCTAAAATATTCGGCTTCGTAAGGCGAAGAAACGCATTTAAAATTAAATTTATCTATATCAAAAGGAAATTCTTTAATTTTAGGTAATTTAACGCCAAAAGCGTCACTAAGTTCGTAAAGTTCAAAATTGTATTCGTTAATTACTTTTAAAATTACTGCACTAACCTTGTTTTTATATTCTTCACGTAGTTTAACAATTTGCTCTTTATTATTATCAAACAAAGTTTTTAGTTCTAATCTAATTTTGTCGTTATTCTCTCTAATTTCTTTTAATTGATTATTAAGTTTAACGTTAAGGGTAGAAATTTCGTTTAAAGTAAACTGAAACTCGTCATAATACTTGTCGTGTTCTTCACCTTGTGAGTTATCCATTTTAACTTTAAGTTCTTTCATTTGCCTTTTCTTTTCTAAATATTCGTTAGAATTTAAAAATTCATTACTCTTAGTTTCAATTATTTGATTATTAAGATTAAGTTTTGTATGAAGACTTGTATAATTATCCCCTAAAATACTCGTCACGTCGCTACGGTAGTTTTTGCTTATAACGTCAAGTTCGGTTAAGAGTTTGTTGTTATATTTAGATTTAATAGTGTTTTTTAACTCTTGAAAGGTCAAGTCTAATTGATTGCTAGACACTGTCGCCACCCCCGAACTGTTATAATTTAGTTTTTTAAACGTTGTTGATACGTAATAATTAGTGCTTATATATACTGCCGTACAAATTAGCGTAAAAAGTAAAATAAGAGCAAAGTAAAAGTGTTTATTTTTCATTTTTCCGTCCATAAATGCACTAAATAGTGCTATGTACAAGGCGGAATTATGCGATAAACGTTAAATTAAACGTTCTTTAAATACTCAACTTCTTCTTGTGTAAGTTTTCTAACGTCGCCCCTGTTTAAGCCACCAAGACCAAGGTCGCCAATTTTAATTCTCTTTAAGAATTTAACTTCTTTACCTTGTGATAAGAAAAGTTTTCTTACTTCTCTATTTCTACCTTCAGTGACAGTCACGTGATATTTTGTAAAAGATTTATTCTCTTCAACAATTCTAACCGTACATTTTTTAGTTTTAACACCGTCAATAACTACACCGCGTTTAATATTTTCTATCGCTTCATCTGATAAATTGCCTTCAATTTTAACTAAATAAGTTTTAGGAATTTCGCTAGACGGGTGTGAAATGCGGTTGCAAAGGTCGCCATCGTTAGTGAAAAGGAGCAAACCTTCACTATCATAATCAAGCCTACCAATTGGGAAAACCCTGCCGATAGACGGCGGTAAAAGTTCCATAACAGTTTTTCTATCTTTATCGTCTTTTACCGTACAAACGTACCCTTTTGGCTTGTTCATCATATAGTAAGAGTATTTTTTAACAAGATTTATTTTTTTGCCGTCAACGGTGACAGAGTCGTTATTCTCGTCAACTTCAGCACCTAATGAGCATACTTTACCATTGATTTTAACTAAACCTTCTTTAATTAAATTGTCACAATTACGCCTGCTGGCTACGCCACATTCGGCAAGAAATTTATTTATTCTCATAATTTTATCACCTTAAATATTCTTTATTATATAATAAAGATATTTTGTGAAAAAATCAACTTATTTTGATAGTATATTTCAAATATACCGCTTTTTTGTGGGTTTTTTAGATAAAAATCTAAATTTTGTCCGTTTACCTTATAGTGTATTAAAGAAATTTCGCCGTCCTTTAAAGGATAGTAAAAATCGTTTTCTAAATATACGAAAAACTTATTTCCCTTACTATCTATAAACTGTTTATTGTTATACTCGTTTTTATCAAAAACTTTAGTAATTTTATAACTGTTAAGAGTGCTATTTAATATCTCTTTAGTTCTTTCCCACATATCGGGACTATTTAGTACGACTGATACCAAGTTTAATCCGTTTTTATTTATAGCGGTCACTAAGCATCTTCCTGCTTTTTTAGTAAAACCTGTTTTTACTCCGTAGCAGCCATCTAAATTAAACAGTAATTTGTTCTTATTTACTAAAATTCTATTATAATCGTAACCGTCGTTAGAAATTTCTACCCTTTTTGTGCTACAAATTTCTTTAAAAATTGGATTTTTTAAAGCATAACTAGTAATCAATGCTAAATCTAATGCCGTAGTATAATGATTATCGTCGTGTAGGCCGTGCGGGTTTGTAAAATTAGAGTTTGTTGCCCCTGCTTTTATTGCCGTTTTATTCATAAGAGAAATAAAATCTTCACGACTTAGTAAAGTCGTTGCTAAACACTCCGCACAGTCGTTCCCGCTTCGTAGCATTAAGCCAAATAAAAGTTCTTTAACTGTTAACTTTTCGCCATCTCTTAAATAGATGCTAGAGCCTTCAACGTTTATAGCGCTTTTGGGTACAACAACAGTTTTAGATATATCAAAATTATCAATAACAGTGATTGCCGTTAGTATTTTTGTGGTTGAAGCCATAGGTAGTTTTGCGCTTTCGTTTATAGAGTGTAAAACTCTATTATTATCTATATCAATTACGCACTCCGCTTTAGAAGCCGTTAAAGCATAAACCTTTTGTGCCTTTACGTTAGAAAATTGAAAAACGCTTAAAATTGCCGATATAATAATAAAAAATAAAATATGATTAAGATTTTTCATACACGTTTTTTTGAATAAACTGAGTAGTTTTATCAAACACTCCTTCAATAAAATCTTCTAGCACTTTTACGTATTTAACGTCGTTATCTTTTATTACTAAAAAGCCATTTGGACTCATATTCACAACCCCACCTCCACCGCCTAAAAAAGGGTGTGTTTTTTCTTTTGAAAAGAGTTTAATTTCCCCGTATTCTCCACCGCCGTTAAAATAACCAAGCGTAATTTTATTTACTGGAATAACGGTTATATTATTAGAAATTTTTATTTGTTTACCTATAACCATTTCAGGTGTAATCATTTCGGAAAGTGCGGTTGTTTGTTTAGATACAATGGTTTCAAGTTTTTGCGTATTTTTTTTCATTTTTTGCCCCTTTAATTATAAGATTAGCAATAAGTTTAATAACTATACCTAAAAGGTTAAAACAAAATTCCGTCTTTAATTGAATTTTAGTAATTGTATTTTGAGTATCACTAACGTTTAACTCAAAAAAATAGTTTAAATATTTATATTTATTTGTATAAAATTTAGAAAAGTTTTGTAAAAACCTAAAAACAAAAACAGTATTTATAAGTAAATTTATGTTTTTTATCCCTATATCGCAATAAAGATTTATGGTTTTTAATAAAAAAGCACTAGCTAACTCTAGTTCGCTAGTTTTTATATTTTTTAACGCCTTATAGTCAAAAACGTATGCTTTATTTTTAGTGTGTATATAGTATCCGCCCCTTTTACGCTTAACAACGTAGCCTGCGCTAATTTTAAAAACCCCGTAAAAATAAAAAGCAAAATAAAGGCGCTTATCTATATGGTCATAATATAGATAAACGCTAATAAATATAGGAATTATTAAGATTAAAGTAAAAATAAATACTGCTAAGACCATAAAAATAGTTTTGGCATATATTTATTTAAAATACAATTATTTTTTTGTAGGGTTTTCAATAGAAGTTATTTTAATTGCGGTATAATCGTCACCCGACTCTAAACATTTGCCACAATTATCGCAAATTTTATTTGAGTCTAAATCGCACTTGTCGCACTCGCCACAATCTATGCACTTTCTATCATATAATACACATTCTTTTACCATATATTTATTATATATTATAAACTTTAAAAACACAACAAATTTTTAATAAAAAAATTAAAACAAATGTTTGCATTTATAATAAAAATGTGTTAAAATATTGCTAAGAGGTAAAAAATGTCAAAAATTGAAGTTAAATTACAAGAATTATATAAATATTTAAACGAGTATATTGACGCTAACGGTTTTCCCCCAACGGTAAGGGATATTTGTGCCGATTTATCAATAAAATCTACGGCAACGGCGCACTATTATCTTAATAAGTTAAAGGAGCGTGGCTTACTTAATAAAGCCGACGATAAAAAACGCGCAATTACAGTAAAAAATAAGTATGAAAAGCCAATTTCAGTACCACTTGTTGGTACAGTGACGGCAGGTACGCCAATATTAGCGGTTGAAAATTTTGAGGGGTACTACCCTTTACCTAGCGACTTTAGTACTGATAGTGAATTGTTTATGCTAAAAGTGAAAGGCGATTCTATGATAAACGCCGGTATACTAAACGGAGATAAAATTATCGTTAAAAAACAAGAAATGGCAGAAAGTGGCGAAATTGTTGTAGTTATGCTTGACGATAGCGCAACGGTTAAAAGGTTTTTTATTAAAAACGATAAATTTGTTTTACACCCTGAAAACGATACGATGAGCGATATTATTGTAGATAACGTTTACATACTAGGAAAAGTTGTTGGTTTAATGCGTAAATTTTAAAATAAAAAAGGTGCAGTTAATAACTGCACCTTATTTATTTAATAATTCTATTGTTTTATTTGTAATTTCTTCTATACTACCCTTTAACCAGTTAAGCCTTTCAAGGCGTTTAAAGAAAGTTATTTGCCTTTTTGCATAATGGCGTGAATTTAGTTTAATAACGTCGCTAACGTCGGTTAAATCGCCTTTTAAAATGCCGTCGTACACTTCTTTATATCCAATGCCTTGCATACATTGATTTTCTATCGTCACCCCACTGTCAATAAGCCCTTGAACTTCATTTACAAGCCCATTTGCAAGCATAATATCTACTCTTTTATTTATTCTATCGTATAATTTTTGCCGTTCGTGGTCTATTGCAACTGCAACGTAGTCGTACCTTGGAATAATTTTATCGTTTTGTTCAGACTTCTTTTTGCCTGTTGAGTAATATATCTCTAAGGCTCTAATAACTCTAACTAAGTCGTTTTTATGGAGAATTTTTGCCGATTCTTCGTCAACTTTTTTTAGTTCTTCAAAAACTGCGTCAGCCCCCTTTTCTTTAGCAAGGTCAAAAAATTTATTTCTAACTTCTAAATTTTTAACAGTACCACCGTAATTGAGTTTATATAAAATTGAGTTTATATAAAAACCAGTACCACCGCATATTACAGGAGTTTTGCCCTTTGATAGTAAATCGTCAATAATTGGCAACGCTAATTCTTCATAGTCGGATACTGAAAAATTGTCAAACGGAGAAACAACGTCAATTAAATGGTGTTTTACTTCCATTTGTTCTTCTTTTGTTGGC
This sequence comes from Christensenellaceae bacterium, assembly GCA_045648085.1. Lineage (GTDB taxonomy): Bacteria > Bacillota > Clostridia > Christensenellales > Borkfalkiaceae > HGM11412. Next base: position 30,716 of record JAZRNF010000029.1, read on the forward strand.
TTAGCAGTTCCAATATCTAAATTTTTATAAATAGCAAGCGAATCCGCTGAGATAATTTCGGTATTAAGTTTTTTTGCAATATTGATAGCAAGTGACGACTTTCCCGATGCCGTTGCACCGCAAACAATTAAAATTTTATTCGTCATACTATCCTTTTAAACCATTTATCTATTTCGTATCTAGTAATTTTTACGGCAATAGGTCTACCGTGTGGGCATTTTAAGTTAATATCACCATTAAGTAAGGTTATTAGTGAGTTTACTTCGCTAATGCTTAGTTCCATACCTGCTTTAACAGCACTTTTACACGCTTTTTGTATAAGTTTTTCGTTGATAATTTCAGGTATAAATTCATTTTTAAAGGCAACGTCGTTTAAAACGTCACTAAAAAACTCTTGTAAATCAATATCTATAAGTTCGTTTGGAATTTCGTATATAACAATTTCGTCATGATTGATTGATAAATTAAATCCAAGGTTTTGTAAATATGTCTTTTTATCAAAAATTTTATTATAATCAATTGGTGAAAGACTAATATTAAATGGAACAAGTAATGGTTGAGTAGTTAACGTCTTAGTTTTATATAAGTTTACAATTTTATTATAAAGTAATCTTTCGTGTGCGGCGTGTTGGTCTATGATATATAAATCGCCAAGTCCTTCAAATATAAGATATGAGTTCAACGCCTGCCCAATATATTTTAAATTTAATTTTGTTGTTTCAGTAATAGTTTGTTGTTCATGCGTTGCTTTTAAGGCTTCTTGCTCTAAAATATACTTCTTATTTTCTAAGAAAATATCGTCTTCTTCTTTTAAAATTGGTGTTTCTTTTTGCGGTTTATCTAAATATTCGTTTTTATCTTCGCTAGCAAAAGAAAACTCAAACGGATTTACTGAAAAATCGTCTTTTACATATTTTATCGGTGGTGCTTTTGTTTTATTTTCTTCGGTATAATCGTTGATTTTATCATTTTTTTCATTTAAAACAAAGTTTGGTGACTTAAACACTCTTTCTTCTTGTGTTATTATATTAAGCGCACTATCCGTACCGTCTAATACCTTTGAAACCGTAGAGTAAACTGCACCGTAAACAACGGAATTATCAATAAATCTTACGTCAGACTTGTTAGGTGTCACGTTAACGTCAACAACTTCTTTAGGCATAGTGATATAAAGAAGGTATAATGGATATCTCCTTTTCATTAAATAGCCCATATAGGCGTTGTGCACCGCTGATTGTATAGTTTGGTTGCAAATATATCTATCGTTTAAAATAACAGTTTGGCAAGACCTTGTAGGTTTTGTATAGTTGTGTTTGCTTATGTACCCTTCAATTTTTACGCCGTGAACGTAGTTAGAAATTTTAAAGGTGTTATTTAAAATTTCGTAGCCGTAAACTGCGATAAGAGAGTCTTCAACGCCGTTGCCGTATGATTGCATTACAACCTTTCCTTCAACGTTGTATTTAATAGAGACGTTTGGATTGGCAAGAATTAGCCTTGAAACGGTATCGGTCACTTCGTTTTCTTCAGACTTATCACTTTTTAAAAACTTTTGTCTTGCAGGAGTGTTGAAAAATAAATTGTTTACCCTAATATACGTACCTTGATTACAAGGTGCTTCGGTAATTTCACTAATATCGCCACCGTCAACGTGAATAGAGTAGCCTATTTGTGCATTTTTAGTTTTAGAATTGATAGTTAGTTTAGAAACTGAAGAAATAGACGCTAACGCTTCACCCCTAAAACCTAAAGTTGAAATATTATCTAAGTCGTCAACTTTACTAATTTTAGACGTTGCGTGCGGCAATACGGCTTTAGTTAAATCGTCTTTTAATATTCCCGAGCCGTTATCTAATACTTCAATAATATCTTTACCGCCCGACGTTATATTTATAGTAATCTCATCAGCACCGGCATCAATACTGTTTTCTACTAATTCTTTAATTATTGACGCAGGTCTTTCTACTACTTCGCCCGCTGCTATTCTATTGTAAACACTTTTATCAAGTAAGTTTATAATTGACATTTTAATTACCTATTTTGCTTTTTAAAATATATAAAAATTCAAGCGCATCTTTTGGTGACACGTTATCAACGTCAAGTTCGCTAAGCATTTTAACAACTTCGTTATCTTCGTTAGGATTATATTGAATTTTTTCGCTTTTATCGTTAATTTTAAGGGTTAAATCAGTCTTTTCTAATTTTTTAAGAATAGACTTTGCATTATCAGTAACCGCTTTAGGAACGCCTGCTAGCGACGCTACTTCAATACCAAAACTCTTATTAGCACTACCTTCCATAATCTTACGTAAGAAAATTATACTGCCGTTAAATTCTTTAACAGTCACTTTGTAGTTTTTAACGCCGTTTAATATGCCTTCAAGTTCAGACAGTTCGTGATAGTGTGTTGCAAATAATGTTTTTGCTTTAATTTTATTAGTTATATATTCAACAACCGCCCAAGCGATAGAAAGACCGTCATAAGTTGACGTACCCCTACCAACTTCGTCTAAAATAAGTAAACTGTTCGTTGTCGCTTGGTTTAAAATTAAAGAAACTTCGTTCATTTCTACCATAAAAGTAGATTGGTCAAAAATAAGGTTATCGCTAGCCCCTACTCTTGTAAATATTCTATCTACAATAGGTATTTGTGCGCTCTTTGCAGGCACGTAAGAGCCGATATGTGCCATTAAAGTTATAAGTGCTACTTGGCGCATATAAGTAGATTTACCCGCCATGTTAGGGCCTGTTATTATAAGAGTTCTATCGCTAGAATTATTTATAATAGTGTCGTTAGAGATAAATTGTTCTTTAGAAATTTCTTCAACAACAGGGTGTCTACCACCTATTATTTTAAGTTCTTCATGTGGCTCTAAAATAGTTGGTTTTACGTAGTTGTTTGACTTGCTTATCGTTGAGAAAGAAAGTAAAGTATCAAGAACTGCAATTGCTTTTGACGAGCGTTGAATTTTTTTAATATTATTTGTTAAAACAACTTTAATTTTGGCAAAAATTTCTTGCTCTAACTCTAAAATACGTTCGGTACTTGTTAAAATTTCTTCTTCTAAACGCTTAAGGTCTTCAGTTATAAACCTTTCGGCATTTACAAGAGTTTGTTTTCTTATGTAGTTATATGGAATTTTATCTTTAAACGAGTTTGTCACCTCAATAAAATAACCAAAAACTTTGTTGTAGCCTATCTTTAAGTTTTTAATACCCGTTCTTTCTTTTTCTTCCTCAAGCATATCTTTTAAAGTTTGAGAAGAGTTTTTAGAAATTGAACGTAGCCTATCTAATTCTTTATCAAAACCGTCGGCAATATAGCCACCGTCTTTAAAGTTTATAGGAGCGTCAGGATTGATTGCACTTTTAAGTAGACTTGTTAAATCGTCAAAATCATATAAATTATCGTTAATATCTTTTAAAATTTTGCTATTTGGAGCAGAAATTGTAAATTTAATTGACGGAATTATGCTAAGTGACGATAGTAGTTGCAAGCAATCGCGTGGCATAATGTTGTTGTTAGAAATTTTACCTGAAATTCTTTCAGTATCTTTAACTTCACTTAAAATATCTGATAAAGCATTGTGCATTAGTGGGTTTTTTACAAGTTCTTCTACACCGCCAAGCCTATAATTAATTTTATTTACGTCTTGTAATGGAGATGTTATCCAGTTTAGTAGATTTCTAGAACCCATTGACGTTTTTGTTTTATCTAAAAGCCATAATAGAGAGCCGTATTTCTTGCCGTCGCGCATTGTTTTAGTAAGTTCTAGGTTTCTAATGGTATTTGCGTCTAAAACCATAAACTCGCCGTCAGTTTCAACGGATATTTTATTAAGGTTTACAAGTGAGTGTTTTTGAGTTTCGTTAAGGTACTCAATAAGTGCACCAGCACTAGAAATAATCGCCTTTTTATTTTCTATGCCAAAAGGTTCAAGATTTGCTATTCCAAAATGTTTTTTAATAGTGTCTTCTGCGTGGATTGGGTTAAATGCCCACTCTTTATAAATTGTAAATTTAGGTAAGTCTGCATAACTAACCTCAGAAGAATTGCCGTATTCTACGAAAATATCTTGATTACATAAGATTTCTTTAGGTGCGATTTTTGCTAAGTTATCTATAAGATAATTTTTGTTTGATTTTAAAGTGAATTCTTTAGTAATAAAATCGCCGGTAGTTATATCCGCCCACGAAATTGAGTAAAATTCGCCAAAAGAGCCAATGCTTGCTATATAGTTGTTTGACTTTTCGTCAAGCATAACGTTTTCAGTCACCGTACCTGCCGAAATTACCTTTATAACGTCACGTTCAACAATCTCTTTACCCTTTGTTGGAGTTGTAAGTTGTTCGCATATTGCAACTTTTTCGCCAAGCGCAACAAGTTTTGCTATATAAGTATCGGCAGCGTGATAAGGAATACCGCACATGGGTGCTCTTTCTTCTAAACCACAATCTCTACCAGTTAATGTTAAGTCTAAAAGTTTTGATACTTTTACGGCATCATCAAAAAACATCTCGTAAAAATCACCTAACCTATAAAATAGAACGGTGTCCGGATAGTTTTGTTTTGTATTAAGATAATGCTTCATCATTGGTGATAATGCCATATTATTCCCCTTCTAGTTCGCCAAGTAGAGTTATTCCACCAGTCTTTTTAATTTTTACGTTTACAAATTCGCCAATAAGGTTGGTTTTTGATTTAAAATAAATCATTCTACCCCTATCGTCTCTACCTAAATAAACGTCTTTTTTCTCATCGTAATCTTCGCATAATATTTCAACAGTTTTATTTATGTAAGACTCTGATTTTTCTTTATTTATTTGGTTTTGCCTTTCAACTAAGCGCATTATTCTATCTTTTTTAGTTTCTTCGTTTATATGCCCGTCCATAGTTTCGGCTTTCGTACCTTTTCTAACTGAGTAAACAAAGGTAAATGCACCGTCGTACCTTACGGTATTAACAAGGTCTAAAGTTTCTAAAAAGTCTTCTTCAGTTTCGCCGGGGAAACCAATCATAATATCGGTAGTTATTGCAAAATCTTTAAATTTTGAGCGAATTAAATTGACTTTATCTAAATACTGCTCTTTAGTATATCGCCTATTCATTAGTGAGAGTATTTTGTTTGAGCCCGACTGTATTGGAAGGTGTATTGATTTACAAATTTTATTAGAATTAGTCATAACCGAAATTAATTTTTCGTTAATATCTTTTGGATGGTTAGACATAAACCTAATTCTAAAATTACCGTCAATTTTATCAATTTCTGCAAGTAAATCGGCAAAATCGCAAGGGTTTTTTAAGGTTTTTCCGTAGGAATCTACGTTTTGACCAAGTAAAGTGATTTCTTTATACCCTTCTTTTACTAGCGATTTTACTTCGTTTATAATGGCGCTAGGTTCACGGCTACGCTCTCTACCCCTAACGTATGGAACTATACAATAAGTGCAAAAATTATTGCAACCGTACATTATATTTACCCAAGCGTTTGGATAACTTGTCCTTTTAATATCGCCGTCTTCAATGATTTGATAGCCACTATCTATAATTTCAATAATTGACTTTTTCTTTTGTAAACGATTTAACAAATAGTCTTTAAACAATGGTAAATTGTGCGTTCCAAAAATGATATCAATAAACGGAAATAAAGCCTTTAATTCTTTTGCTTTATTCGTTTGTTGAGTCATACAACCGCCAACTGCTATTATTAAATTTTTATTCTTTTCTTTTAGTGATTTAAGTGCGCCAATGTTGCCTATTACCTTTTGTTCGGCATTTTCCCTTATACAACAAGTGTTAAAAACAATAACGCTGGCTTCACTATCGTTTGTGGTTGACGTATACCCCAAACTTTCAAGCATGCCTGCTAGTTTTTCAGACTCATGCACGTTCATTTGGCAACCGTAAGTGTTAATCTTATAAAACTTCATAATATATTATTATACATAATAATATTCTATTTTTCAACTGTTTTTGCAATTTAGTATAAATTTATAGAAGTAGAAAAAACTAATTTTAATGAAATTAGCATTAAAAATTACTTTTACAATTTTTTTAATACTCTTATCGTTGGTTTTTAGCGTATTTGCATACTTAATAATCGTACTAAGGGATTATAATTTAGACGAAAACAAACTTAAAACCAACCTTATTACTTATGAGTTTTACGACTATAATGACGATTTAGCAGTAAAAGAGACTTTTGGCGGTAAAAATGCCTACGTTAAAATAAAAGACTTAAATAAAAACACTTTAAACGCTTTTATCGCTATTGAAGATAGGAATTTTTATAACCATAATGGTTTTAGCGTAAAAAGAATTATTGGGGCTACTATAAATAACCTAAAAAGCATGTCGTTAAAAGAAGGCGGGTCTACAATTTCGCAACAACTTATTAAAAACACTCATTTAAATAGTAAAAAAACAATAAAACGTAAGTTGATTGAATTAAAAATTACAATGCAACTAGAAAAAAGGTGTTCTAAAAACGAAATTTTAGAAAAATATTTAAACACTATTTATTTTGGTAAGGGTAATTATGGTATAGAGTCGGCATCGCAATATTACTTTGGTAAAAATGCTAAAAATCTAACCCTTAACGAAAGTGCTGTACTTGCGGGTATAATTAAATCGCCTAAAACGTATTCGCCGTCACTATCAATAGAAAATTCGTTCGCTAGGAAAAATTTAGTATTAAGGTGTATGTATGATTGTGGCTTTATATCACAAAACCAATTAAATTCTAATTTATCAAAAGAAATATTATTAAATCAAGGAAATATATCAAGTTATTTAGATAACTACGTTTATGCTGTAAAAAATGAAATTGATAATTTAAGTGTTGTTGACCCATATCAAAATTCAACCGTTAAAGTATATACGTTTTTAGATAAAAATCTTCAAAGACAAATTTATGACGTAAAAGTTAACGAAGTAGAAAAGTACAACAAATCACAAATTGTAATAAATAATAAAAATAAAGGTATTATCGCGTTTTATGGTAATAATTCTAATTTAAAAAGATGTCCTGCATCGTGTGTGAAACCGTGGTTAGTTTACGCGCCAATGATTGATGATAAGTATATTACAAGTAGTAGCGTTGTAAGTGACTCTTACGTAAATTATAACGGGTATTCGCCTAAAAATTATAACGATAAATTTCTTGGAAACGTGACTGTAAAAGACGCTTTAAAATTAAGTTTAAACGTTCCTTCAGTAAAACTTGTTGACGGTTATACTATTAAAAAAATAAATAAATATACTCAAAAATTAGGTGTAAAAATTGATAATGAAGGTCTATCGTGTGCGCTTGGCTCTATAAAAGGCGGGTTAAGTTTAAAAGAACTTTGTGATAAATATTTAGTATTTTCTAATAACGGAAATTACGATAAATCTTCATTTATAAACAAAATTGTTATAAATAATAAAGTAGTTTACAAAAAAACTATTAACGAAACTAACGTTTTTTCTAATGAAACGGCATTTATAATTAGCGATATTTTAAAAGATTCGGTAAAAAGCGGTACTTCTAAGAACTTAAACTGTTTTAATTTTGATTTATGTGCTAAAACAGGTACAAATGGTGTAAATGAAGGTAATTTAGACGCATATTCTATTGCTTACACTAAAAATCACACAGTTGGGGTTTGGATTGGCAATGAAGACAACTCTATAATGCCAAATAGTATTACTGGCGGAACTTACCCTACTATTTTTACAAGAGAAATTTTAAGTTTACTATACAAAAACTCAAAGCCCGATAATTTTGACGTGCCAAGTGGTGTTATTAAATTAAATATTGATAAAAATGCCCTTATAAATAGCCAAGAATTATTAATAGATACTAAAAATAATGGAGAAGATTTTTATTTTATTAAAGGAACTGAGCCTAAAAACGTTAAAAATTTAAGTGAAATTAAAGTAAATTATTACGATATATCGTTAAACAATAATTTAATTACAATAAAAAATTCCTGTGATAATTCTCAAAAATTAAAGATAATTAAGAATTATCAAGGAAAAGATGAAATTATTTATTATGATAAATATATTGAAAGTTTTGATTATTTATTAAAATCAGACGGGATATATAATTTTACCCTACTTTTTGAAAATGAATACGGTAATTCAAAAAAGGTAAACCTAAAATCAATTAAATATACAAAAAACTTAAACAATATACAAAATAAAGATTGGTGGAACTTATAAAGATATAGTTTCAACTTGATTAAGAGCGTCTTCAATAAGTTTATCTACATCTAAAGCCTTTTCAAGTTCAATAACGTTTTGCAATTTAGGCTTTATTATAGGATATTTAGGTAAAAATACCGTACAACAATCTTCATAAGGTAAAATTGACGTGTCATAAGTACCAATTTTTTCAGAAATATCTATAATTTCTAACTTATCAAGAGCAATAAGCGGTCTTAAAACAGGAATTTTTACTACGTTATTTGACGACGTAATACTTTCAATAGTTTGAGATGCAACTTGTCCTAAACTTTCGCCAGTAATTATCGTTTGAGCGCCAACTTTTTCGCAAATACGCTCACTAATACGCATCATAAACCTACGCATTAAGGTTATCATATATTCTTCTGGGCAATATTTGTGTATTGCTTCTTGAATTTCAGTAAATTTAACTATATGAAGATTAAGCCCTTTAGAATATTCGGCAACAAGTTTACCTAAAGTTATAACCTTTTGTTTAGCGCCTTCGCTTGTATATGGGTATGAGTGGAAATGTATAGCGTCAAGGCGCATACCCCTTTTTGCTAGCATATAACCTGCAACTGGGCTATCAATACCGCCTGATAACATAAGTAGACCTTTTCCCGATGAGCCGACAGGCATACCACCAACCATTTTAATAAAGTCAGTGAAAATAAGGGTGTCTTTACACTCACGAATATCTATATAAACTATAAAATTAGGTGTGTGAATATCTACTTTTAAATTTGGGTTAGAATCTAATATATATGAGCCTATTTTTCTTGATACTTCTAGAGAGTGAAGTGGGAACTGTTTGTCCGCTCTTCTAGTTTCAACTTTAAAAGTACCCGTCTTATTTTTGCATATATCAACGGCAATTTTAGAGATTTCTTCAATTTTAGACGGTATTTTTTTTGCAATAGAAATCGTGTGAATACCGCTAACTTTTTTAAGTTTAGAAATGATTAAATCTAAATCTTCTTCTAGAAAGTTTTCTATTAAATATCTACCTTGAATTTTAGTAAATTTATACTCAATACCTTTTAAAGAGTGTTTAATGTTGTCTTCTAAAAGTCTTTCAAAATGGTATCTATTTTTGCCTTTAAGATGAATTTCGCACCAGCGAATTATAACTACTTTATTCATTTATTATACATTACCTTTTTAAGTTCTTTTGCATTTTCGTTTAGTTTTTTTGTTGCGAATAACACTTCTTCTTTTGTTGTTTTATATGAAAAACTTATTCTTATAACACCGTCTAAAAATTTATCGCTATACCCTATATCTTTAAGCATTCTACTATGCTTAATTTTTGATGAACATGCAGAGCCTGTTCCAATAATTATACCGTCGTTTTCAAGTTTATGTTGTAAAACTTCGCCCCTAAGACCTATTGCCGACATTGTTATTATGTATGGAGAAACGTTTTCGCTATTTATAATTTCAAATAAATCATTGTCAATATTGTCAATAAAAAGTTGTTTTAGCGATTTTACTTGATTATAGTCTAAAACAAGCGTTTTATTATGGTGCAAAGCAACTTGTTCAAATACTTTTATACCAAATAAGTTCTCAGTCCCACTCCTTAGCCCGTTTTCTTGCCCGCCACCGTAAATTAAAGGTTTTAAATTATTCACCTTTTTATTTTTAAATATAGCGCCTACGCCCTTTAAACCATTTATTTTATGGGCAGAAACTGAATAAAGGTCAACGTCTAACGATAATTTATAAGGGATTTTCATAAAGGCTTGCACGCCGTCAGAGTGAAAAATTACCCTTTTATTTTTTTCTTTAACAAGTTTTGCTATTTTATTTATATCGTTTATTGCGCCTGTTTCGTTATTTACGTGAACTACTGATACTAAAGTCGTTTTATCGTCAATTAGTGAAAGTAGGCTATCTATATCAACGCTACCGTCTTTATTGAGTTTAGCAAACCTAGCGTCGTAACCTTTATTTTTAAGTTCGGTTAAGGTGTTGTGTACTGCCGAGTGTTCGCCAAGCGTAGTCACAATATTGCCCCTATTAGAATATGAAAATATTGCCATATTATCAGATTCTGAGCCACAAGATGTGAAATAAACGTCAAAGTTTTCGCCTATAATTGATTGAAAATTTGATTTTATTAAGTTGAGTTCACTTTTGTTTTTTACGCCGCCTAAATATAAAGAAGACGCGTTAAAAAAGTAAGCATCGTTATAAACGCTTGCTTCTAAAATTGCTTCTTGTAAAGGCTTGGTTGTAGCCGCATTGTCTAAATAAATTAAATTTTCCATAATTATTCTTCGTTATTATCTAAAATACCCGCCGTTATTTTAGGCGATACTTTCTTTTTTAGTACTAAATTAAAGTTTTTATTTTTTGCTATTATTATAATTTTATTTACGTTTTTATCATTTATAACTAAAATTAGTTTGTCTTTTTTATATTGTTTAGATATGGCGTAAAATCTTTTATATTCACTTTTGTTATATTTACTTAAATTAGACTTACTAAAACTCTCAATTTTAACAATATTTTTAAACTCAACACTTGTTATAAAACGCCTTACAAGATTGTTGTAAATTTTATTAAAACGTACTTCGTTATCTACGACTACGTAATCATAAAACGTGTAATATTTTCGTTGAATTTTTAGTAATAAAATGCTAAAAAATAACGAAAGTAGCGTAATTATAAAAAAGTAATTTGCAAAAGCAAACGCTAGCATTAAAAATACGCACGTTAAAATAAAAAATATAAATTTAAGTATTTTAAATATTGTATATAAAACCTTTTCTTTTTGTATATTTTGCGGTTCAATAGTACATTCAAAAAATTGATAGTTCATATAACTCCTATTACCTATTTATAACATATTTTAATTAAAATATCAATTGAATTATTTAAGTTTAACAATAGTCACGCCGTGCTCGCCTTCTCCATATTTGCCAAATCTATAACTTTCAACAAAATTGAGTGTTTTTAAATAGTTGTGTATGGCGTTTGATAGTATTTTAAGACCTTTCCCGTGGACTATTCTAACCTCTTGAAAGTTGCTTGTTATGGCTCTATCTAAAAAGTTTTCAACTTCCATAAGCGCTTCGTCTGCTGCTAAGCCTATAACGTTTATTTCGGGTTTTACAGGGTTTGGAGTCAGCGTACGTTTAACGTTAACTGTTGGCTTAGGTTTAGTGTCTTTTTTAGTTGATATAAGGGCTAAATTGTCAATTTTTGAATTGATTTTAAGTGAGCCGACTTGTATCCATATAGTTTTGGGTGTAATTTCTATAATTTCACCTTGACTACCAAGCGACTTAACAAATACGGTATCTCCTATTTTTATGTCTTTTATAGTTAGTGTTTTATAACTTAAATTGTCGTCGTTTTCCCCTTCAATAAAATATTTTTGGTTTTCTATTTTATTTTTTAAGGTAGACATTTTGACTAAATCGCTTTTGTAATACTCTTCTTTATTAAAAATTTCTTTCATTTCTAGTAAAAGAGACTCCGCTTCGTCTAACCTTTCATTGACAATTTTTCTCGCTTGCGCTTTAGCGGTTGTAAAGAATTTTTCTTTATCACTTTCAAATTTTTGTTTTTCACGTAATAAATTGTCGTAAGTTTCTTGCTCTTTATCTTTAAGAACCTGAATTTCTTTAGTTAGTTTTTCTTGTTCGTTCCTTGCTTTTTCGGCTTGATATAAAACTTCTTTAAAGTTTTTACTTTCACTAGAAAGGTTGTTTTTGGCACTTTCAATAACGTCGCTAGATAAGCCTAATCTTTTTGAAATTTCAATTGCGTTAGATAGCCCCGGTGTGCCAAGTCTAATTTTATATAGCGGAGCAAACGTTTGCTCGTCAAAATCCATTGAAGCATTAGTGATTTTATTAGATTTTAAGGCAAATTCTTTTAGTGACGAAAAGTGTGTAGTTATTATACCGTAAGTGTTTTTAAATAGTAAATTTTCAGTTATTGCCATAGCAAGTGCACTACCTTCGTCAGGGTCAGTGCCCGCACCTAACTCGTCAATAAGAACTAATGAGTTTTCGTTTGCATTATCTAAAATTTCAATAATATTTTTTACGTGAGAAGAGAAAGTTGATAAGTTTTGCTCAATACTTTGCTCATCTCCAACGTCAACGAAAATTGAAGAAAATACTGAAATTTCACTATCTTCGCTAGCGGGTATAAAAATACCGCTAATCGCCATTAAGGTAAATAAGCCAACAAGTTTTAAAGTGACGGTTTTACCGCCCGTATTAGGTCCGCTAATTAAAATATAGTTATAATCTTTACCTAAACTAATAGATATTGGAACGACTTTTTGCTTGTCAATTAAAGGGTGCCTACCATTTATTATGTTTATATATCCGTTAGAGTTAAGTTTTGGCATTATTGACCTTGTTTTAAAGGCGTAATGCGCCCTAGCGTAGCAAAAATCAATTTCAGATAAGATATATAAGTTGTTGTAAAGATGAGTGGTATATACTGAAATACTTTTAGTAAGTTCACTAAGTATTCTTTCAATTTCTTCAAGTTCGTTTATAGTTTCGTTTCTTAAAGCGTTATTAAGTTCAAGAATTTCTTGTGGCTCAATAAAAAAAGTATTACCGCTTTGTGAACGGTCGTGAATAAGACCTTTTACTTTATTAACGTGCTCGTTTTTAATGGGAATTACGTACCTGCCTGAGCGCATAGATACTACGTTATCTTGCATATATTTGTTTGCACCTGCACGCATATATGATGCTAATTTTTCACGAATACGCTCGTTTAAATTACGTATATTTTGCCTTATTTGATAAAGTTTTTCCGAAGCGTTATCGGCAACGGTAGTGTCGTTTATTAGTTTAGAAAATATTTCATTTTCTAGCAAATTATCGTAAAAAATAGAACTTGCTAATGCTTTTAAAATAGGAACGTCATCACCATTGACGTTTATTATTGAGTTAGAAGTTATTCTTGAAGATTTAAGCAGATAACCCACCATTAAAATTTCTTTAATAGATAAGGTAAAACCTTTTGTCGCCTTGTCAAGTTCGTTTGTAAATCCATCAAAATATTCTACGTCTTGTACACCGTAGTTAAATAATAAGTTATATGCTTCTTTAGTTTTTTGAAGTAAATTTTTAGAATTTTCATAATCGCTTATAGGAAAATAACCGTCTATCATAGCCTTTGTTTTGTCTAGCACGGCAAAGTTTTTTATAAGTGATAAAATTTTATTATATTCTAATGAATTTAAGGTTTTATTGCTAATCATTTTATACCTTTAAGATAATTTCCTTTTGTTATATGTTTAAAACATTGTGATTTTAATTGGTTGTCATTACGTTTAAAAAACTCTTGAATAAAATCAGAATTTTCGCCAGTTAAGTCGTAAATTGTTGAGTATTTATCTAAATTTTTTAAATAAACCCCTGCCATATTATATATTTTAAATTGGCAAGAACTAATTTTTTGTCTAAATAAACTAAACTCTCTTCCGTCTTCGTCTTTTAGTACTGTATTTGTTGAATATTTACAATTATTACAGTTTTTGTTAAACGGACAGTATATTAAATCCATAATTTGAACTTTTGAACTATTTAAGGTTGTAAAATTAAAGTTAAACTCATTAATTTCGTTAAACGATAGTTCTTTTGATGCAACTACGTTGTAAATAAAATCATTTTCTATAATTTTACTTAACGCTACTATATTAAATACGTTAAATCCTGTACCTACAAAAAGTTTAAGACCTTTTTCTTTAGCGTATAAAAATGAATAATATCCGTCGCCATATACGCCGTAAAAATTAGATACAACTTTATCAATAATTTCTAAATCTTTTTTAGATGCAAAAGGCGGTAAATATAAAAATACATTTTTATCTTTATAACAATTAAAAAATTCTTTATCAATTTTAGTATAGTCGCTAGGCGAATAAATAACGTTTTTTACTGTTTTGGGCAAAGTTGATACGGTTGATAAAATAACCGTATCGCCTACGTTGTTTTGGCTTAAATTAAAATTAAATGTATTATTTACGGTATAATCGCATTTTATATCAATTATTCTATTAAATAATTCGTTATATAATTTAGCCCTAGTTTTATTTATTTCGCTTTTTAATATAAATAAATTATTATCAAAAATTTCAAATTTTATTGTTGGGCTAAAAGGATAAATATCAGTTTTATTTAAGTTTAAAATTAAGTCTTGTTTAGATAAAGGGCTATTTTTACTTGGCTCTAAAACGGTAGTAGTTAATACTTCTAAGTCGCCTACTTTTAGGGATAAAGGCTCGTTTAACTTTGCCTTAACTATAACTTCAATATTAGATAATTTTTTTAGGTTAATATAATTATTTTTAATTGAGTTGTCTTTCGTAATATAAACGCTATCTAAAACCTTAACGTCGCCTTTAAAATAAATATCTAGTTTACCGTTTATTTTTTTTACGGTGGCATTACCTACTTCATAGCCGTTTCGTATAATTTTAAATGAATCGTCTTCTAAAAAAGTGTGTTTACTGTCAAGAATTATTTTATTTGATATAATTTTAGCAATTTTACCTATATAATAACCTTTATGACCTTGAATTTTAGACGAAATAAAGTTTTTATCTTGTGAAAACGCTAGACCTTTAGTATAATCGCCCCTATTATAAGACTTAATAAGCATTTCTTTATAAATATCAGGGTTTTTGCCTTCTAAAATGCTCTTATAATAGTTAACGCTTGAAAAGATATAGTCTTCACTTCTCATACGACCTTCAATTTTAAGTGATTTAACGCCAATTTCTTTTAATTTTAAAATGTTTTCGCCAACTAAAAGGTCAGATAATGATAAAGAATATTCGTCAGTTAGTTTAATGTTTTTATCTTTATCGTAATAACTGCATTTTTTTCTACAAGGTTGCTTACAATACCCCCTATTTCCACTTAAACCGCCAATGAACGAAGAAAAATAACAATGCCCTGAAAACGACGTGCAAAGTGCGCCCTGAACAAAAACTTCTGTTTCAATAATCTTAGCAATTTCTTTTATATCTTCAAATTCGGTTTCCCTTGCTAGTATTACCCTAGAAAATCCAAATTCTTTAGCCATTTTAGCGCCGTATAAGTTAGATACACCGCCTTGGGTTGATAAATGTAAACAAATTGACGGTATTTGTTCTTTTAAATACTTTCCTAAGAAAATATCTTGAACAATAAAAGCGTCAACGCCTAGTAAATACGCGTCTTTAACGGTAGATATAAAATTTTCTAATTCGCTATTTTTAATTAAGGTGTTTACAGTCAAATAAACCTTAACACCTAAAGTTTTAGCGTATTTTACGTAAAAATCTAAGTCATTAAGAGTAAAATTATCGGCACTTTTTCTAGCGGAAAAGTCAGTCAAGCCAAGGTATACGGCATTAGCGCCACTATTTATTGCTGTTATTAAATTGTTAATATTGCCTGCGGGCGCTAAAATTTCCATATTTTACCTTTTAATAATATATCGCCACAAAATTGTAGCGATATATATAAGTTATCTTAATTCTATTCCAATCTTTTTAAGTGATTCTAAAATTTTATTTACGTTAGTATCAACTTCTTCCTGAGTTAAAGAACGGTCTAAAAGTGAGAATACTAAGTGGTAAGCCATACTCTTTTTATTTTCGCCAACCTTTTCTCCTTCGTAAATATCAAAAAGTTCTAACGATACAAGTGATTTATCGGCAGATTTTTTAATAGTTCTAACAATCTCTTGATGCGTTACGTTTTTATCAGCAACAAGCGCTAAATCTCTTTCAACCGATGGGTATTTAGGGAAAGGTTTAAATAATAATTTTTTATTGAGCATTGAAGAAATTTGGTTATAATAAATTTCGCCAACGTAAATTGGTTTATCACAGCCTAATTTTTCTAAAACTACCGGACTTAACTCACCTATAAAGCCAATTTCTTTATTGCCAAAGAAGATGTCGGCACTCTTAGTTGGGTGCATAAACGGTTTATTGCTTCTTCTAAAGTCTACTTTAAAGGTAGCATGTAAAGTTTCAAGTAAACCTTCTACAACGCCTTTTAAAGTAAAGAAATCTTCATTTTCACCAAAAGCACCTAAACAAATTGTTAAGTTTTCGTTAGGAAGTTCGGTAAGTGGTAAGTTTTTAGGGTTGTATTTGTTAGCAAACTCAAATAATCTTCCGCTTAAGTTCTTTTTGTTTATATTGTTAATTATTACCCTAGTCATTGATGGAACAATAGACGTTCTCATAACCGATAAATCTTCGCCAAGAGGGTTTAATAGTTTAATAAACTTATAAGTGTCGCTTTCTTTATCAAGACCGAATTGGTCAAACTCTTTTTCAGAAACGAAAGAATAAGTGATTGCTTCGTAGTAGCCTTGTGATACTAAATAATTTTTAGCAATATCAATATCTTTTTGCTCTTTATTTAAGCCACCAACGGTGATTGATGCCTTATCAAGCAAGGTATCAACAATATGGTCGTAACCATACATTCTAATAATTTCTTCAGCGATACAAGGATAATCTTCTATATCGTCACGATAAAGTGGAACTTTAATAGAAATATCGTCATCGTTTATACTTACGCCAAAGTTTAGTCTTGTTAAAATATCGCTAATAACGTCATTAGGCACGTCAATACCTAATACGCCGTTGATTTTAGAGATTTTAGTATTTAATACTTGTGGTTCTAAACTACAAGAGTTATTATCAATATAACCTTTTGCGATTTTACCTGCGCCTAATTCATCAATAAGCGCAAGTGCCCTTTTCATACCAAGTTCAGCAAGGTATGGGCTTGTACCCTTTTCAAATCTTGAAGACGAATCAGAGTGTTTGCCAAGTGACCTTGAAGTTCTACGAATACTATCACGCTTAAACATAGCAGATTCAAAGGCAACTTCACAAGTGTTTTCGTCAATACAACTTGATTTACCACCCATAATACCTGCCAAACATTGTGGACTGTCAATATCGCAAATAACTAAATTTTCACTATTAAGTTCAAAGGCTTTATCGTCTAAAGTTGTTATAGTTTCGCCGTCTTTTGCACGCCTTACAACAATTTTGTTGCCCTTTAATAGACTATAATCAAAACTGTGCATTGGTTGACCAATTTCCATAAGTACAAAGTTAGTAATATCTACGATATTATTTATTGAATTTATACCCATTAAATTAAGTCTTTCTTGCATCCATTTAGGAGACTCACCTAACTTTATATCGTAAACGTAAGACGCTATATATCTTGGACAAAGTTCAGTATCTAAAACTTCTACTGAAAGTTTGTCTTCAACCTTTACGTCTTGAGTTTTATATTCTAAATTTGGCATTTTAAGTGGTTTATTTAAAACTGCTGCAACTTCTCTTGCTAAGCCTAAAATACTTTGGCAATCAGGTCTATTTGCAGTCACGCCAATATCAAACACAACAGAGTCAAGACCAACAAGTGGCTTAACGTCAGTACCGTTTTCATAAGAGTTATCTAAAATAAGTAAACCGTCGTATGATGCACCTTTGTACATTTCTTCAGTCACGCCGATTTCAGCGCCTGCACAAAGCATACCAAAAGAATCGTACCCACGTAGTTTACCCGCTTTTATAGACATAACGCCTTCAAC
Source organism: Christensenellaceae bacterium (assembly GCA_045648085.1). Taxonomy (GTDB): domain Bacteria; phylum Bacillota; class Clostridia; order Christensenellales; family Borkfalkiaceae; genus HGM11412. The sequence goes on from JAZRNF010000029.1 coordinate 48,531, forward strand.
TGTTTTATGGTCTTTACCAGTTGCTAAAACGGTTGCGCCAACAAGTGCGCAAGGTGCTTTTATGCCAACTTTAACGTTGTCAGCACCGCAACAAATTTGCAATACGCCGTGCTTACCACAGTCAACTGTGCAAAGGTGTAAGTGAGTGCCTTCAATACCTTCACAAGTCAACACTTCACCTACAACGACGTTAGTTATATCTTTACCAATTTCAATTACTTCTTCAACTTCAAAACCACAAGAAAAGAGTTTTGCTTGTAAGTCGCTAACTGAAATATCACTAATATCTACGTAATCATTTAACCATTTTAAAGGAAGTTTCATATATTTTTACCTCTTACTTAAATTGTTTTAAGAAACGAACGTCGTTTTCAAAAAATAGCCTAATATCAGGAATTTTGTATTTTAATATAGCAATTCTTTCAATACCCATACCAAAAGCATAACCTGAATATACGTTAGAGTCAATACCGCAACCCTCTAAAACCTTTTTGTTTACGATACCTGCGCCTAAAATTTCTATCCAACCAGTGCCTTTACATAATTTACAGCCTTTACCGTGGCACTCTGAACACGAAACGTCTACTTCAACGCTTGGTTCAGTAAATGGGAAATAAGATGGTCTAAGCCTTGTTTTAGTGTCTTTACCGAATATGATTTTAACAAACTCGTCAAGAGTACCTTTAAGGTCGCACATTGATATACCCTTATCAACTACCAAACCTTCCATTTGATGGAACATTGGAGAGTGAGAAGCGTCGTCGTCTGAACGGTAAACTTTACCTGGGCTTAAAATTTTAATTGGTGGTTTTTTATCAAGCATTACCCTTACTTGACCTGCTGAAGTTTGAGTTCTAAGTAAGATATTACTATTAAAATAAAAAGTATCTTGCATATCTCTTGCAGGGTGGTCTTCAGGGATATTGAGCATTTTAAAGTTATAGTAGTCTTCTTCAATTTCAGGACCTTCAAAAATTTCAAAACCCAAACCGATAAAGGCGTTAATAAGTTCGTTTTTAACTAACGTTAAAGGGTGAAGATTGCCAAGACTACCTTGTTTACCTGGTAAAGTAATATCTATTTTTTCTTTTTCATAGTTTTCAAGGCGTTCTTTTTCTTTTAAAACGCTTTCTTTTTCAGTAAAAAAACTTTCTATTTCAACACGCAAATCGTTAACGATTTTACCAAATGATGGTCTATCTTCTTTTGGAATATCTTTCATACCTTTCATAAGTTCGGTGACTAAGCCCGACTTACCTAAAAATTTAACTTTTGCGTCAAATAATTCTTTTAAACTTTTTGTTTCTAAAATCTCAGTTTGTGCTAAGTTTTTAATGTTTAAAATCTTTTCTTGCATAATAACTCCTTTTATATAAAAATAAAAAGCGCCCGTAAAAGGACGCTTTTTGCGTGGTACCACCTTAATTTGCGTGCAATAAACAAAATACACGCCTTAACTTGTATTAACGCTACAAAACGGCTAAACCTACTCGCCTACAAGGCTTTAAGAAAAGCAACTTAGAAGTGAACGGATGTTTATCAGGCGTAGTGACTTTGCACCGGATAGCCACCTCTCTTAACGACAACAAAACAACTTATCTTCATTATAGTTTTTAGTATAATTTTATATTATATATAAATTATAAGGTTTAATTTGAATTTTGTCAATTATTTAAATAGTTTTTTCAGTAGAAATTACGCTTCCTTGCAAATAGGTTGACGGAATATTGCCAACAATTATATTTTCATATATAAGTACGGAAATAGAATCGGTTATTCGCCTTGTTTTAAACCTTGTGACAATAAAAACGTCGGGAATAATATTTATTACTAAAGAGTGTTTAGTTTGGTTTATCCCTGCACTTGTAAAAGACGATACGATATCGCACTTTACTGAGTTTACTGTAATTAGTGGCATTTTTACCTTTTTACCAAAGCCGGATAATAGACTTATGCCCGTAAAAACACCGATAGGAACTTCTACGCCTTTTTTAAGTTCAGTATTAAAATATTTAGTCATATTATCAACTATTTTAACAGATAGTAAATTGAACTTATAAGTATCGGTAAAAATCATAACAACGTCTCCACTATCGTTTTTTTCTATTTTGAAAAAACTTTCAAAATTTTCGGTATTATCTATTGATTTATCAAGTGAGTAGTATGACGCCGTTGAGAGCATACCGTTATAAGTGCTAACCCCTATTTCAATTAGCATTTTATTTGAAAAGGAATATAAGAATATGAAAATTGAAAAGAATAAGAATATTAAAAACACCTTTAACTTTTTATTCTTTTTTTTAGTTTTATTTTGCATAATATAATATATTATAAAATTACTTTAAAATATGCAATAAAAAAGCACGCTATTTGGGGAGTTCCTATTAGGGAATTTTTATCTATAATAAAAGTATAGCACACTATACTTCACTAAAAGTGAAATGTAGTGTGCTTTTTTATATCCACAAAATATTAAACATATATGAGTTATATTTTTAGCCTTGTGGCTAAAAGTGATATGCAAAACAAGTTTTGCGTTAGATTGCGACTTGCAGTCACAGTTATATTAAATAAATCCATAACTCGCCGTAAGGCGATTATAACTGCGTAGCAATATCACTTGTCGTTAGA
>JAZRNF010000030.1:0-12489 GCA_045648085.1 Christensenellaceae bacterium
CCCCACCAACTTTCGTACTTGTCGGGGTAATTTTTAAAGACGTACCAATTATAATACTTTGAGTCTTTTGACTCAAATGCACCTATACTATCGTAAGCCCCGTATTTATTAAAATAAATACTATCGTCACCAGTATGATTATAAACACCGTCTAAAATAATTTTAATGCCTTTTTCGTGAGCGGTTTTTATAAGTTTTTTAAAGTCTTTTAACGTGCCTAAAAGTGGGTCTAACTCAAAATAATTAGCGGTGTCGTACCTATGATTAGAATACGCCTTTGTTATAGGGTTTAAGTAAATTACAGTAACGCCTAAACTTTTAAGGTAATTTAGTTTTTTAGTTATGCCTTTAAAATTACCACCAAAAAAGTCGTTATTTAAAATTTTACCTTTTTCGTTTGGCATATAGTGTGGCATATCACCCCACACCCTTAATTCTTTTAGGTTTTTATTATCTTCAACCCTGCAAAACCTATCTGGAAAAATTTGGTAATATATACCACCTTTTATATCGCTTGGGACTTTGTAATTATAGTCGTATACCGTTAATTGATAGTAGTCGTTTTCTAATGGGTTTATATATTTTGCACCGTCTAATGTAAAATAATAGTAATACACCCCGCTATCTAAAGAGTTTATTTCTAGCGTATAGCCACCTAAAAAACGCTCCATGGGAAAGGTTTTAATATCTTTTTTAGTATAGTCACATAAAGTAAAAAAGCAATCACTTTTATTTGTATATACATTTACTATTAAATTTTCTTTATTAGATACTGCGCCTTTTATACTCTTGCATTTTATATCTAGCGCATCATAGTAAAAAGACATATTATTTAATAACCTTTAAATTCCAAACGTTATTAGCGTATTCCCTTATCGCCCTATCTGCGGCAAACCTGCCTGCACCTGCGATATTTATAAGGGATTTTTTAGCCCATACGTCTTTATTCTTATAGTCGTTTTCTAAGTCGTGCCTTCTCATTTGATAATCGTTAAAGTCGGCAAGACACATATATGGGTCGGCAATCCTATTCGTAGTTAACAAATAGTCGGCTATCATAGCAAAACTTTCACCGTTAAAGCCTTCTTTTAATGCTGCAATAACCTTTTGGAGTTTAGGATTATTATTATAAAACTCAGTAGCGTTATAGCCTTGTATCCATAAATTATCAACTTCGTGTGCTTTAAGACCAAAGATATAAATATTGTCTAAGCCAACCGACTCGCTCATTTCAACGTTTGCGCCGTCTAAAGTGCCTAAAGTGAGCGCACCGTTTATCATAAACTTCATATTACCCGTACCGCTTGCTTCTTTGCCTGCAGTTGAAATTTGCTCAGATACTTCAGCGGCAGGAATAAGTTTTTCGGCTAAAGTGACGTTATAATCTTCAAGGTAAACAACCTTTAATTTTTGCCTAATTTTAGGGTTTGGGTTTTTGTTAATATCTTCACTTAAATAGCAAATGAGTTTAATTATTTGCTTAGCAAGATAATACCCCGGAGCCGCTTTCGCCGCAAAAATAAACGTTTTAGGAGTTATATTAAGGTCAGGATTTTCCTTTAACTCGTTATAAATAGAAATTACGTTAAGAGCGTTTAAAAGTTGACGCTTGTACTCGTGAAGTCTTTTTGCTTGAACGTCAAATAACGTACTATGGTCAATTCTAACACCTTGCTTTTTGAATAAATAGTCGCAAAGTTGTTTCTTTTTAACGTCTTTAATTTGTAATAATTTTTCTAAAACGTCTTTGTCGTTTTCGTATTTTTTAAGGTCGCTAAGCACGCTAGCATCTTTTACGTAGCCGTCGCCAATAAGGTCGTTTAAAAGTGAACAAAGTTCTTTATTTGATTGGCAAAGCCATCTTCTATGAGCAATGCCGTTAGTCACGTTAGTAAACCTATCAGGGAATACGGCATTAAAGTCGCTAAATATATCTTTTTTAATAATCTCGCTATGAAGAGCAGATACGCCGTTAACTTTATACGAAGCAACGACTGATAAGTTAGCCATTCTAATTTGCCCGTGAGAGATAATTGACATTTTTTCAATTCTATCCCAATCGCCTGGGTATTTTTCCCATAAAAAGGCACAAAATCTTTGGTTAATTTCTTTTAAAATAGTATAAATACGTGGTAAACGCCTTTCAATTAAGTCTTCGTTCCATTTTTCAAGTGCTTCAGGCATAACAGTATGGTTAGTGTATGCAATAGTATTTGTCACCATATACCAAGCGGTATCCCAACTATAACCGTGCTCGTCCATAAGTAAACGCATAAGTTCAGGCACGCAAAGCGCAGGGTGCGTATCGTTTATGTGAATAGCAACCTTTTCGTGTAAATTATCAAGCGTGTGATATCTATGAATATGGTCGGCTAAGATGTTTTGAAGTGTTGCCGACACTAAAAAGTATTGTTGTTTAAGCCTTAAACTTTTTCCTTCAAAGTGATTGTCAGACGGATATAAAACCTTGCTTATAAGTTCGGCTTCGTTGTTATGCTTTAAAGACTCTTGATAATTACCTTGTGAAAAAGACTTCATATCAAAGTTTTCAACGTTTCTTGCCGCCCAAAGTCTTAAAACCGAAACGGCTTCACTATCTTTACCAGATATCATCATATCGTAAGGCACTGCTTCTACTTCTACGCAGTCTACTTGCCTTACTTTCATACCCTTTTCAGTCCAATCTTCTAAAACTTTACCGTCAAACTTAACTTTAAAAGTCTTGTCTAGTCTTTGAGTGAGCCATACTTCGCCACCAGGAAGCCAAACGTCAGGCAATTCCATTTGCCAACCGTCAACGATTTTTTGTTTAAATAAACCGTATTCGTAGCGAATAGAATAACCCATAGCAGGATAATTGCAAGACGCTAAAGCGTCCATATAACACGCGGCAAGCCTACCTAAGCCACCGTTGCCTAAGCCTGCGTCAGGCTCTAGTTCATACAGGTCTTCTAAAGATAGATTTCTTTCCTTTAAAATTTCGTCTAAAGCACTTTCTATGCCTAAATTATATACGTTGTTTTTAAGTGAACGGCCAAGCAAGAATTCCATACATAGATAGTAAACTCTTTTAGCCTTATTCTCTTTAATTTTATCGTGATATTTTTTTCTTTTTTCAAGTAAAATATCTCTCACAGTCATTACTATCGCCTTGTATAACTGCTCATTGTTGGCTTCGTCAATAGTAATGCCGAAATATCTTGACAATTTGCCCGATAATATCTCTTTAGCCTCGTTTTTTGTCATACCTATTTTTTCCATTTAATCTCCTTAAAGTAGTTCTCTATATATTTTTTCGTAAGATTTAGCAGACTTTTTCCAAGAAAAATCAGTTTTCATTGCTTGAACTTGTAATTTAGACCACTCTTCTTTATTGTTATAGGCGTATAACGACTCGCCAATAACGTATAGCATATCGTATGCATTATAGTTGTCAAACTTATATCCGTTTGCCTTTTTAGAGCCTTGACTGTTAGGAATTATACTATCGGCAAGACCTCCGGTGTTTCTAACAACGGGAATAGTACCATATTTACAAGCAATCATTTGCGAAAGACCGCAAGGCTCTTGTTTAGACGGCATTAAGAACACGTCGGCACCCGAATAAATCTTTGAAGATAAGTCTTTATTATAAGCGATAACTGCACGGAATTTGCCCCTGTACTCTTCTTCTTTGTATCTAAAATAATCTTCGTAAGAACTATCGCCTTTGCCTAAAACGACAAATTGAACGTTTTTAGAGAGTATATCGTCTAAAACTTCTTTAACAAGGTCTAAGCCCTTATGAGAAACAAGCCTTGAAATCATAGCGATAACAGGAACGTCAACTTCAGGTAAACCTAGCATTTTTTGAAGTTCGGTTTTACATACCTTTTTGCCGTCAAGATTTTTATAAGAGTAATTTTTAAATAGGCAATTATCTTTTGACGGATTGTATAAAATTTCGTCAATACCGTTTAAAATGCCTGTAAATTTATACGAATTATCGCTAATTATATTAGATAAGCCGTGAGAGTAAAAGTCGTACTTTAACTCGCTAGCATAAGTTGGCGATACCGTTGAAACCTTGTTTGAAAGTTCAATAGCACCTTTTAATAAGTTAACCGCATTATCAAACCTTAAAACGTTAGTATACTCATCGCCAAGCCCCAAAACGTCACCCATTACGTCAAAACCGAATTTGCCTTGATACTCTATATTGTGAATAGTAAATAACGTTTTAATATTTTTATAATTTTCATTGTTAGCGTATAAAGTTTTAAGATAAATTACCGATAACGCCGTTTGCCAATCGTGAGCGTGTAAAACGTTTGGATAAAAGTCTAAAAACTCAAGTAGACCTAGCGACGCTTTAGAGAAGAAAGCAAATCTTTCTAAATCGTCGTAAAAGCCGTATAGACCATTACGTTTAAAATAATACTCGTTATCAATAAAATAGTAAATAACGCCGTCTTTAGTATACGTAAACACGCCAGCGTACTGATTACGCCAAGAAAGTGGTACGTTAAAATTACCTAAAAACTGCAATTTATCTCTATACAACGTATTAAAATCTTTATATAACGGCATTATAACCCTAACGTCAAATTCGTCGTTTTTTGCTATCGCTTTAGGTAATGAACCTATAACGTCCGCAAGTCCACCCGTACCCGCAAAAGGGTTTGCTTCTGAAGCGACGAATAATACGCTTGGCTTTTTAGTTATAACAAGTTCTATATCGTTTTTATTCATAAAGTCTCCTTAAATAATGTTGTTTTTGCTTATATAGAACGGATGTGTTTCACAACCTGAAAGAACACGCTTGTCTTTAATAACAACGCTCTTGTCAGTTATAATTGAGTTAACTACAACGTTTTCACCCGTTATAGTACCTTGCATTAAAATAGAGTTTTTAACAACAGTGCCCCTACCGATTTTTACGCCACGGAATATGATTGAGTTTTCTACCGTGCCTTCAATAGTACAACCGTCGGCAATAAGTGAGTTTTTAACTACAGCATTTGCACCGTATTTGGTTGGCGCTGAATCTTTTACTTTTGTAAAAATATCAACTTGTCTAAAAACTTCGTCTCTAACGCTTTTATCTAAGAATTTTAAAGACTCAGTATAATAACTAAGCAACGTTTTAATCGCTACGAAATAGCCTTTGTGCTCGTAGGCGTTAATTCGTAAACTGTTTACGTTTCTTGCTAAAATATCTTGACCAAAGTGGTTAAAGTTATGTGAAAAAGCATCAGTTATCAAAGTTTGTAAAAGCGAACGCTTTAATATACAAACGTTGGTATACATATTATAGTCGTTGTCAATAGTAGGGTCAAAATAAACCCCTTTTACCCTATTATTTTCGTCAATATCAAGTACGGTATTGTTTGTATAAACTTCGTTTTTATCATAACTTTTTTTAACGTAGACAAGAGTAATATCAGAATTTTTTGAAATATGCTCACGAATAATTTCTTCATAATTCATATTGCAAACGATATCACAGTCAGTCATAACGACAAACTCTTCCGAAGAACGGTTAAGGAAGTTTTTCGCCCCCCTTAACGCTTCAAGCCTTGTATTGTATAAAACGTTTTCTTTAAGACCAAACGGTGGCAAAATGTGTAGACCGCCCTGACGGCGTGATAAATCCCAATCTTTACCTGAGCCGATATGGTCCATTAAAGATTGATAGTTGCTTTTTGTTATTACGCCAACTTTTGTTATCCCTGAGTTAACCATATTTGATAGAGCAAAGTCTACTAAACGATACCTACCGCAAAACGGAATAGAACCCATTGTTCTTTCTTGAGTTAGTTCAGGAATACTGTTATCATGAATATTTGAAAATACCAAACCTAATGCGTTCATATATACCCCTTACACTCCTTTATCTAAAATTTCGCCTGCTTTTACTATTGCATTATTAGAAATTTCTACATCTCTACCAATAACGGTAATTTTTTTATCGCTAGTTATTTCGCCAATCTTAGCGTTTTCGCCAATTACAACGTTTTCGTCAATAATTGAGTTTTCTAGCGTAGCACCGCTTTTTATAGTAGAACCGCTAAAAATTACACAGTTTTTAACAATTGCACCCTTTTCAATAATTACGTTGTGTGAAAGAACGGAATTTTCAACGACACCTTCAATCTCACAACCCGCGATTATTGCTGAGTTTACCACCCTTGCTTCGCTACCGATATAATGTGGTGGAGCGATTGCATTACGTGAACGAATTTTCCAAAACCTATCGTCAATATCAAACTCAGGGCTGTCGCCTAATAAGTCCATATTAGCGTCAAATAACGAAGAAATTGTTCCAACGTCTTTCCAATAGCCCTTAAACTCGTAAGACATCATTTTTTCGCCTAAAGACAACATCCTTGGCAATACGTCACCACCAAAGTCGTTTTTAGTGTTTTGCAACTTTTCGTCTTCTTCAAGATATTTATAGAGTTTTTCAGCGGTAAATATATATATACCCATTGACGCTAAATTGCTCTTTGGCATTTTAGGCTTTTCTTCAAACTCGTAAATCTCACCGTTTTCTTTAACGTTTAATATACCGAAACGAGACGCTTCTTCCATAGGAACACGTATTGCGGCAATAGTACAGTCCGCATTAGACGAAATGTGTTTTTCAAGCATTTCGGCATAGTTCATTTTATAAATATGGTCGCCTGAGAGTATTAAAACGTATTCAGGGTTGTACCTTTTTATAAAGTACATATTTTGATATATTGCGTTTGCCGTGCCCTTATACCACTCTTTACCTTCTTTTGCTTGGTATGGCGATAAAATATGCACGCCACCGTAGTTTCTATCTAAATCCCAAGGCTGACCGTTACCAATATAATCGTTTAAAATAAGTGGTTGATATTGTGTTAATACGCCTACCGTATCTATACCTGAGTTTACACAGTTAGAAAGCGGAAAGTCAATAATACGATATTTACCCCCAAAAGATACTGCTGGTTTTGCAATTTTATTAGTTAAAGCGTAAAGCCTACTACCTTGACCACCCGCTAATAACATTGCTATACATTTTTTCTTTGCTAACATATTTTCCCCCTAATAAATTAGTTTAATCATTTATTTTTTTAAGATAAACTGCGCTTAGTTTTGGAATATTTATTCTAAAACCAACAGTTTTATCTTTTTTACAAAGCCTAGAATTGTACGTCTTTTTAGTTAGAGTGTTAGTTCCGCCGTACTTTTTATCGTCGGAAGATAATACTACTTTATATTTGCCTTTTTCTACGTTTATTTTATAGTTATTGACGTTTGAGCCGTTAAACGAAATTATTGCAATAACCTCACTACCATCGTCACCTATTCGCTTAAAGGTTATTATATTATTGTCCGCATCGTTAGGATTAAGCCAAGTAAAACCGTCCCAACTATTGTCAATAGAATAAAGTGCCCTACAAGATTTATAAAACAAGTTTATATCTTTATAAAACCTTTTTAACGCGTTATGCATAGGATAATCGGTTAAGAAAAACTCTATACCAGAACAGTAATCCCACTCTCTAAACTGACCAATTTCTTCACCCATAAAGGTAAGTTTTTTACCTGGGTGAGCCATCATATAACCTAAAAACGCTCTATTGTTTGCAAACTTATCTTCGTACGAAAGGGGTGCTTTATCTAGTAACGACTTTTTGCCGTGCACCACTTCATCGTGAGATATTGGAAGAACAAAGTTTTCGCTAAAGGCGTACATTAGTGAAAACGTGAGTTTATTATGCTCGTATTTTCTAAATAACGGGTCTTTTTCTAAATAAGACAAAACGTCGTTCATCCAACCCATATTCCATTTATAGTTAAAGCCTAAACCGCCGCTTTCAATAGGACCTGTAATCTTGACGTCGCTAGATGATTCTTCAGCCATCATTAAAGCGTAAGGAAATCTTTTGAACACTTCTTTATTTAGTTTATGGAAAAATGCTATTGCTTCTAAATTTTTATTGTTGCCGTAAGAGTTAGGCTCCCACTCGCCTTCTTCTTTATCATAGTCAAGGTATAACATTGACGCTACGGCGTCTACTCTTAAACCGTCTAAATGGAACTTTTCAAGTAAGAAAATTGCATTTGAGACTAAAAAACTTTGAACCTCAGTCCTACCGTAGTCAAAAAGCCTTGTACCCCACCTTTTATTTTCTTGCCTTGACAAGCCTTTATTTTCGTAAAGTGGCATACCGTCAAACTCCATAAGACCGTGTTCGTCTTTAGGGAAATGCGCAGGCACCCAGTCTAAAATTACGCCTATGTTTTCTTTATGGAAAGCATCAACTAACGCCATAAAATCTTTAGGAGTTCCAAACCTTGACGTTATTGAGTAATAACCCGTCACTTGATAACCCCAAGAACCGTCGTAAGGATACTCTGAAAGTGGCATAAACTCTACGTGAGTATAGTTCATTTCTTTAACGTATTTAACAAGTTCTTTAGAAAGTTCTTTGTACGTATAGTAGTCACCGTTTTCGCGACGTTTCCAAGAACCTAAGTTTACTTCGTATATATTTATTGGTTTATTTAAACTATTATTACCTAAATTACTTAAATAATTACTATCTTTCCATTTATAACCATTAAGATTATATACCCTTGAAGCCGTCCCCGGTAAATTTTCAGTATAAAAAGCATAAGGGTCTGCACGGAATACAACATCGCCATCGGTTTTAGTTATTGCAAATTTATAAGCGTCGTTTTCCTTTGCATTTTTAACTAATATTTCCCAAACTCCACTAGAGTTTAATTTTTGCATTTTGTTAGCAAAAATATCCCAATTATTAAAAGAACCTATTACCGACACGTTTTTTGCATTTGGTGCCCAAACTCTAAAAAGCACACCTTTTCTTGTTAAGTGTGCTCCTAAATAATCGTATGATTGATAGTTTGTTCCTTGATGGAATAAATAGTTGGGTAAATTAGATTTCAATGGTTTCTCCAATTTTATATATAAGTATACTTATATATATTATACACCATTATTTTTGACTTTCAATAGGTTTTTTAATAAAAAAGTTAAAAAATATTGTAAAATCTTAGCAATTTTTATTAAAATAATCGTATGCGTTTTTATAAAATATTTTATGCACGTCGTTTTTAGAATAGCCAAGCCTTAAAAGTTCAGTTTTTAAATTTCCAAACTCGCTATAATTTGTTAAGTTTGTTGGTAATGAGTTTGTTCCATTAAAGTCAGTACCAATACTTAAATTGTCAATAGAGAATTTAGAAACAAAATAATCTATATGTCTAACAACGTCAGTTATAGTTGCGTCTCTATTTTCATTAGTTAAGAAAAAGCCAACAAACGTAAGACCGATAACGCCGTTTCTTTGTACTATTTCTTTAATTATATCGTCGTCTAAATTACGCTCGTGATAGTTAACTGAATTAAACGCCGTGTGGGTACAAATAACCCTTTCGCTATTGTTTAATAAGTCTATTGCCCCTTTTTTTGATAAATGCGCTATATCTAAAACTATACCGTTTTTTGATAATTCATTTACCGCTTCAATCCCTTTTGGCTTTAGTGGAATATCATTATCAACGCCAGAGCCAAATTGGTTTTCAGGGTTATGAGTAATGCCAACGTATAATGGGTTTGTATTTATAATATAGTCAAGTTCTACACCGTCATAACCTATATCTTCATACGCTAAATATCCGTTTTTATGTGGATTTGAATTATACCTTTCAACTAAGTTTTTAAGACTTTTATAGTCTAAATCGCCTTTGTATATAGCAAGCGCAACGCTTGTATCAGTTGGGTATGAGTTCATTTCAGTCATATAGTCGTTATTTACGGTTAATAAGTCGTTATGTAAATCAAAAATTCTCATTTTATTCTCCTAATATTTAAAACTACTTTAAAAAATTAAGAAATAAGCAGCACCTAAAATTGCAGGCAACATATTGGCAATATTAATTTTTTTAATGCCTAATAAGTTAATACCAATTGCCATTACAAACACGCCACCTATTGACGTTAAGGCTTGTTTAAAGAGTGGCTCGGCAAGAATAAACTCGCCAACAAGCCCTGAAAGCCCTGCAATAGAGCCTTGTATTAAAAGCACAGGTATTGCTGAGAACATTACGCCAATACCAAATTTAACGGTCAATAAAAGGGCTACAACGCCGTCCATTACCGCTTTTACGTAAAGGGTTTTATTGTCGCCAAGACCTGCTAAAATACTGCCGTAAATAACCATAGCGCCAATACAGAAAATCATTGTTGCTTGAATAAAACCGTCGGAAAAAGTTGAGTTTTTTTGGTCGTTGTTTTTTGAAAACGCCTTATTAAAGCCCTTTTCAAATAAATTGCCTAAATTTTCAAAGCCTTTTTCTATATTTAACGCTGAACCGATAATACTGCCGATAGCAAAACTAATAATGACAACTAATATACCGATAGTACCTTCAACGGGATTTATAGCATCAATAATACCAACAATCAGCACGCAAATCCCTAACGCTTGCATAACAACCGTTTCAATTCTTTCGTTTATTAATTTTTTTACTAAAATACCGATAATTGAGCAACCTATTATCGCAAAAGTATTAACAAGTACGCCTAGCATTACCTTATTACCTCTACTTTAAACTCCTTTCCGTCGTATAAAACCTTAACGACGGTGTTTACCGTATTATTAAAGTTAACCGCTCTAACGGTTATATCTTTATTTTCTTTTAAAAATTTGTAAAGACCTTCTTTTGCAGTTTCATTACCCATAGAATAGCAATTAACAATACCGTCAACGGTAGAAAAATCTACTAAACTTGACGGTCTAGAGCCACCGAAAAGGTCTTTGTTTTTTTGAAAGAACTCAACAGAAGCATACTCACTCTCTAAATATTTTATAGAATGCTCTAAACAAGACTTAACGTCGTCAATAGCAAAGTGAGCGTTTTGATAACCAAAAGTCATAACCATTTCAGTATTTTTTACATAAATTACAAGGTCGTTTCCGTTTATATCGTTTGGAAAACCTACAACCTTGTCTTTATTATAATCAAGAACAACAGGGTCATATTTTTTAAGCCCGTCTTGTAAAAGTTCAACTATTTCATTTGTTTTCATATTCACTTATCCTTGTTTTTAAATATATAACTGAATCAAACGTGTCGCTAATCATATCAGTGTCGGTAATACCCTCTAAAACAAATTCGTCAATTTTAGAGTTGTTAAGTAGATAATCAATAATTTTATCTAACTGGCAAACTCCTTCGCCAAGCGGATATACGCTAGACAGAGCGCCGTCAATATCTAAAAATGCAAGAGTATCGCCATCTATTTTTGCGCCCCTATCTTTTAAATGCACCCTAGACACGTAAGGTAAAAGTTTTTGTATTGCAAGATACGGGTCTTGTTTGCTTAAATAAAAGTTAGCACTATCGTAAACTAAGCCTAAGCCTTTAACAGATTTAAGCACGTCGTAAACGCCGTCAATTGAGCAAAAAGGCTCGTTTAAACCATAGTTTTCTATGCTTATTTTAATACCTAAGGTCTTTGCATAGTTGACGATTTTTTTAAGGTTATGCTTTACGTTAAACAAATAGTTTTGAACGCTTTTATCAACTTTTGGCAAAATCATGATATGATTTATTCTTTTTAAAGCGCAGTAATCAATCATTTCTAAACAACTAGAATAATTGTCAAGTTCAGATATATCTACTAAACTATAACAAGAGTTGATTGAAAGATTTGCACATAAAGCATCGCTATAAACGTTTGTATTTTTAATATCGTCATACAAAACGTCTAAAGTTGAAATACCATTTAGTTTTAAATCTTTTAAAACAGTTAAAGTTGGCGTGTTAGTTTTTTTAGCAATATAGTCGGCAGTAGCATAATTTATACCAATTTTATACATAGTTTTAACCCCAAATATAGTCAAAACGGGGGTAAAAACCCCCGTTTAGTTTAATTTTACAATGTTTCGTGAATAGTACGAGAAATAACGTCGTCTTGTTGCTCTTTTGTAAGTTTATTGAAGTTTACAGCATATCCTGATACACGAATAGTAAGTTGTGGATATTTTTCTGGATGTTTTTGAGCGTCAAGCAAAGTTTCACGACTAAAAACGTTAACGTTAAGGTGGTGACCACCGTTTGCACAATATGCATCTAACATATTAACTAAATTATCAACTTTTTGAGACATAATTTATTCCTCCTTTTATATTATGTTAATTAGTTTAAATTTTTTAATTTTTAATAAGTTTTTATAGTTTACTTTTAATATAGGTTAAAAGTTCATAATGCAAGTTAGATTGACCTTACGCCCCGCATTACTTTTAAATCTTTGTAGTATAACGATTTATTTGTTTATACTTTTTAAAAGTTCATAATGCGAGTTAGGTTGACTTTACGCCCCGCATTACTTTTAAATCTTTGTAGTATAACGTTTTATTTGTTTATACTTTTTAAAAGTTCATAATGCGAGTTAGGTTGACTTTACGCCCCGCATTACTTTTAAATCTTTGTAGTATAACG
>JAZRNF010000031.1:0-5282 GCA_045648085.1 Christensenellaceae bacterium
GGGCATATCTGAAAAGTATATGTCTGATATAAGTTCGGCAACAATCCGGTCCGAACTTTCTCAACTTGAAGAACTTGGCTACTTAACCCAACTTCACACTTCGTCGGGTAGAGTTCCGTCTTCGGAAGCGTACAAGTTATACGTCGCAGAACTTATGACGAAGAATAAACTTACGTCTAAAGAATTAAATTATATTAAAAGCGTATTTTTAGAAAAGGCTGATAATATTGAAAACGTATTTAAAAGTGCGGTTAAAATTATTAGTGAACTTACAAATTATCCGTCGCTTGCGGTATCTTCAAAAGAAGACCAAGACAAGTTAAGGGAAATTAAGTTCTTTAGGTTTAAGCCAGAGCAGGCACTTGTTTTAATAGTTACGGATATCAAACTATTAAAAGACAACTATATTCAAATCCCTAAAGAAATGACTAATGAGCAATTAGAAGAAGCAAACACTTTAATAAACAAACTTTTCGCAGGGAAGTCGTTTAGCGAAATTTGTGCTATGGAAGTTGACTTTAATGAAGAGTTTTCAGGGTATAAAACGATATTCGTAAACGTTATAGAAGCCCTAAAAGTTTATTTTTCTTCCGGCAATCACGACGTCGTTTTAGAAGGCGAAGATAAAATTTTAGAGTACGCTGAGTATACTGACGTTGAAAAGATTAAAGATTTCTTGTCGGTAGTGACTCAAAAAGACAAACTATTCCACTTATTAACTGAAGACAATAAAGATATTGATATAAATATTAAGATAGGCGCAGAGGGGTACGAACATATTCCTAAAGACTGTTCGCTTGTGTCGGCATCTTATTCGGTAAACGGTAAAAAACTGGGAACTTACGGCGTTATAGGCCCACAACGTATGGACTATCAAAAAGTGGTTGCAGTTTTAGAAAACGTTGGAAGAATAATTGAAAGTATTCTTAATAAAGATAATTAAAGGTGTAAAATGGAAAAAGAGAACGTAGAAATTAACGAAACTACCGAAAAAAAAGAAAAGAAGTTAGATATTAACTCTTTAACTGAAAAACAAAAAAAAGACTTAATTAAAAGTTTACTTAAAGAAAATGAAGAGTTAAAAGCAAATCTTGAAAATGCTGAAAACTTAGCAAAGTCGCATAAAGATAGTTGGTATAGAAGTGCAGCAGACTTTGAAAACTTTAAAAAGCGTAATCAAGATACTAGAATAAACGCCTACCGTGAGGGTAAAACCGATACGATATTAAAACTTTTAATAATAGGCGACGGTTTAGATAGGGCATTATCAATGCAATTAGATGAAAAGTCAAAAGCGGGTATAGAACTACTAAATAGGCAGTTTATTGAAACCTTAGAAGCGGAAGGCGTTACGGCGATAAACCCAGTTGGCGAAGTGTTTGACCCCAATACGCAAGAAGCGATAATGAAAGTTCCACCACAAGAAAACGAAGTTGAAGGAACTGTTAAACAAGTATTTTTAAAGGGCTACAAACTTGGCGATAGAATAATAAGGTATGCGCAGGTAGTAGTCATTGGCGAATAAAATTAAAGGAGATTAAATTATGAGTAAAATTATTGGTATAGACTTAGGTACAACAAATTCATGCGTTGCAGTTATGGAAGGTGGCGAACCAGTTGTTATAGCAAACGCTGAAGGTTCAAGAACGACTCCATCAGTCGTTGGTTTTCAAAAAGACGGTGAAAGACTTGTAGGTCAAGTAGCAAAACGTCAAGCAGTTGCAAATAGCGATAGAACTGTATTATCAATCAAAAGACATATGGGTTCTGACTATAAAGTTTCTATTGACGATAAGAAATATTCACCACAAGAAATTTCTGCTATGATTTTATCAAAACTTAAAAAAGACGCAGAGTCATATCTTGGCGAAACTGTAAAAGACGCAGTTATTACTTGTCCTGCATACTTTAACGACGCTCAACGTCAAGCAACAAAAGACGCAGGTAAAATTGCAGGCTTAAACGTTCTTCGTGTTATTAACGAGCCTACTGCCGCTGCTCTTGCATACGGTCTTGATAAAGATACTAAAAACCACAAAGTTATAATTTACGACCTTGGTGGTGGTACGTTTGACGTATCTATCTTAGATATTGGCGACGGTGTATTTGAAGTTTTAGCAACAAACGGCAACTGTTTCTTAGGTGGTGACGACTTTGATAAAAAGATTATGGACTATTTAGTTGACGACTTTAAATCTAAAGAAGGTATTGACCTTTCTAAAGATAAAATGGCAATGCAAAGACTTAAAGAAGCAGCAGAAAAGGCTAAGATTGAACTTTCTAGTATGACTAATACTAATGTAAATCTTCCATTTATTACTGCTGACGCTAACGGACCTAAGCACTTAGACGTGACTATTACACGTCAAAAATTTGACGCTATTACGGCAGACCTTGTAAATCAAACTATTGAACCATTAACTAAAGCAATGGCAGACGCAGGTTTATCTTACGGCGACATTGAAAAGGTTATTATGGTAGGTGGTTCAACAAGAATTCCTGCAGTAGTTGAAAGGGTAAAACAAGTGACTGGTAAAGAGCCTTTCAAAGGCATTAATCCTGACGAGTGCGTTGCAATCGGTGCGGCAATTCAAGGTGGCGTATTAACGGGCGAAGTTAAAGACGTATTACTTTTAGACGTCACTCCATTAACTTTAGGTATTGAAACTTTAGGTGGCGTATGCACTCCACTTATTGAAAGAAATACCACTATCCCTGCAAAGAAATCACAAGTGTTCTCAACTGCAGTAGATAATCAACCAGAAGTGACTATTCACGTTCTTCAAGGCGAAAGAAAGTTCGCTAAAGACAATAAGACTTTAGGTCAATTTAACTTAACGGGTATTGCACCTGCTCCAAGGGGAATTCCACAAATTGAAGTGACGTTTGATATTGACGCTAACGGTATCGTTCACGTGACTGCAAAAGATTTAGGCACTCAAAAGACTGCAGATATAACAATTACTTCATCTACTAACCTTTCTGAAGAAGAAATTGATAAGGCTGTTAAAGAAGCAGAACAATACGCTGAAGAAGATAAGAAGAGAAAAGAAGCGGTTGACAACAGAAACGCTCTTGACGGTATGATTTTCCAAATGGAAAAAACTCTTAAAGAAAATGGCGATAAACTTCCTGAAGAAGACAAGGCTAAAATGGAAGAACTTATAAAAGACGCTAAAGTTGAACTTGAGAGCAACGATAACGACCGTATTAAAGCGGCTAGCGAAAAACTTTCTTCTGAAGCACAAGCAATTTTTGCTAAACTTTACGAGCAAGCAGGTGGAGCAGCACCAGGTGCAGACCAATCTACTACTGACGGGGATACGGAATTCCATCAATAATTAAATTATGATAACTAGTTTATTATTTTCAATGATAGAAATATCTAATAAAATAGTTGAAACTTTAAGTGGAGCGCTTGGCATTTGGTATATAATTATACTAAATGCCTTTGGCGTGATTGCGATTATTTCAAAAACTACTGAATTTCAACTCAAAACTAAAAAGGCTATATTTTCAGTTGCTATTTTATCGGCATTTTGTTGGGTAGCGTACTTTTTAGTTCAAGGCGACTTTGCTTCTATGTTTGCCTGCCTTATAACCGCACTTGATATCGTTATATTTATGTGTCGTGATAAGTATAAATGGGCAAACAGTAAAATATGGGTTGTACTTTTCGTATCACTACAACTTATTTTAGGTATTATAAGTTATAAGGTATGGCACGACTTGTTTGCAATTATCGGCGGAACGATAATCGTTATATGCTATTCACTTAAAAGCAAAAAGGCATATAGAATTCTTTCGGCTTTCGGTTTAGCGTGTTGGCTTGCAAATAGTATAAGCAAAATGTACATAATTGCACTTATTAACGATGCTTTCGGGTGTGTTTCGGCAATAGTTTCAATACTTAGGTTTTACGTATTTAATAAAAATAAAAAAGAGATTGAAGACTAATTATTTTTTAAATTAAGGATTATTATGGCTAAAAATTATTATGAAATTCTAGGCGTAAGTAAAGACGCTACGCAAGATGAAATTAAATCTCAATATAGAAAACTTGTAAAGCAATATCACCCAGACTTACATCCTAACGATGCTGAGTGCGCTAACAAATTTAAAGAGATTAACGAGGCGAATGAAACTCTTTCTGACCCGCAAAAAAGAAGACAGTACGATTATGAGTTAGAACATCCTAATATGGGTGGTTTTAACTTTGGTGGCGACGGTGGTTTTGGCGGTTTTAGCGATATTTTCGGCGATATTTTCGGTCAATTTACAGGTGGCTCTACAAGAACGGAAAGAAATACTAAAGGTCAAGATATTACCTTAGAAGTTGAACTTTCTTTCCTTGACGCAGCAAAAGGTTGTAAAAGAGAGTTTTCTTATAATAGAAAAGAGCCTTGCAAAGACTGTAATTCAACGGGTGCTAAAAACGGTACTCAATATACAACGTGTCAAAACTGTAAGGGCACGGGTCAAATACAATATATGTCGGGCGGTGGAATATTCCGTTCAATTAGTGTAAGGGCTTGTAATGAATGCTCAGGAACAGGTAAAAAAATTACCGAAAAGTGTACAACTTGTCAAGGCAAGGGCTACAATAAAAAAACAACAACCGTTTCCTTTGACATTCCTGCAGGTGCGGACACTAATTCATATATGAAAAAGCGTGGCTATGGCGACGCGTCAACAACAGGCGGCGAAGCAGGTGATTTAATAGTTGTATTTAAGGTTTTACCACACAAGTTGTTTAAAAGAAAGAATTACGACTTATATCTTGAACTTCCAATTTCGTTTAAGACGGCGGCACTTGGTGGTAATGTTAAAATTCCAACCTTAGACGATACTTATGACTTTACTATTCCTGACGGCACGCAAAGTGGCAAGACTTTCGTTATAAGGGGCAAGGGTATCAAGTCAAGACTAGGTACGGGCGACTTGTACGTGACAACTGTAATTGAAGTTCCACAAAAACTTTCGCACAAAGACAAGGTTGCACTTGAAAAATTTGATAGCGATATAAGTTTAAAACAATACGACAAAATGAAAAAGTTTGATAGCGATATGTGTTCGCTATACGGCGATAATTATAAAAAGTAAAAAATTGCGATATCTTTTGATATCGCTTTTTATTTTTTAAAATTAGGAATAATATTTAAAATAAAAATATATAATAAATTTTAGTAAATGGCTTAAAAATAGTTGATTTTTTAAAAAGTATTTGGTATATTATATAGGCATTATTCGTGCAAATGGGAGTTTAGCTCAGTTGGGAGAGC